>NZ_CP139972.1:7028922-7377134 GCF_034424315.1 Chitinophaga sancti | reverse complement strand
ACTGGCTGTTCTTTTATGGGAGTATCAAGTACTCGAATGTAAGTATCGGCGTTGTCTGTTTTTCATTGACAAGTTTGTTTACTGCTATCCTGGATCCCATTATCAGCCGCAGGCGATTTGATGTAAGGGAGTTAATGTTGAGCGGCATTACCCTGGCCGGCATCGTGATGATCTTCCATTTTGATTCGCAGTATCATACAGGGATTATTATGGGGATTGTGTCTTCGATCTTTGCTGCATTGTTTACCATCGTGAATAAGAAACTGCTGGTACATTATGATTCTCCTTCTATTACATTTTATGAATTGCTGGTAGGATTTGTGGTGTTGTCACTGTTTATGCCGATGTATTTAGGTGTGGTGAATCAGCATTTTTTACTGCCTTCTACAAGGGATTTTATTTATCTGCTGATATTGAGCTGGGCTTGTACGGTGTGTATGTATATGCTGCTGATGGCGGCACTGAAGAAGGTGAGTTCGTTTACGACGAATTTGACTTTCAATTTAGAACCGGTGTATAGCATTATTATTGCGTTTATTTTGTTCCAGGAGAATAAGCAGTTGAGTTGGGCGTTTTATGCGGGGTTGGGGTGTATTATTCTGTCAGTGTTTTTGCAAATGAGAAGAATTACTAAAACTATATAAGGCGCAAAAAACAAATTTACCTTCGGTAAATGCATTTTTTGCGCGGGAGCAAGTCCGGGATGCGATCGCATCCCGGACTTGCTGTTTCCGGAGTACCCGGATTTGCTGTTTTAAGAGCATCCCGGGTCTTTATTTACTCCCACAAGGACAGATAAATGGATAATTCGCCGGATCGATCAAAGGAAGTATACCGAAGAAATCATTCAATACAGATTCTGCTGTACAGTAGGCCCCTTCTACCCAGGCCTGATCATTTGAATAAGCCTCTCCCACAATAAAGATATTGGCATCTGCACCCGGAATCAACTGTGAAGGTTTCCTGATCTTTTGCTGTACATCACAGATGTTGTAATGCGCAGCATAGGCATGATAGCCGGCATTAAAAGGAGGCAATGACCAGTCCATATACCTTGTTTCCAAAGGTTCCGGTACCGCTGTATAATCAGCCTGTGGACCGAAATGTACCGCCGCCAGTTGTGCACGCAGCATTTTTACCATTATTGGTGGCGCTTCCCGGGGCCCGATCAGTGTCTGGTAATTTTCAGAGATGGGAATCTCTCTGGTTCCATCAGGACCTATCTCCAGTTCCTGCCAGAAGTCAGTGAACATCTCATCGTCATAAGCTGCCAGCAGACCATAAATTTTATCTCCAGACTGATCCAGTGCATTATTACCAAAGTAAACCACCTGCCGGATAGGCGTATCAGTTACACTTGGGCCGATGGTGTTTCTTTCCGCAGTTTTCAACAGCATTTCCTCTTCAGGAATAGTAAGCCTGTTCTGGATGCAATGTTCCACTGCAGCAATAAATGCTGTTGTATCTGCATAAGGCACTTCCATAAGATCGTTGTCCATCGCAATGGCCGTGATATAAGCACCCGGGAATCCCTGCATGGAGAGCGATTCTATGACACCTTTGGTAATTTCATAACTGTTGATCTGTGCAGGATAAGGGGGTGGATTATCTGAATTATTTGCCCACCAGGGTTCTTTGAAGAACATACCCACCTTGTAAGAAGGTTGCATAATCGCAGATTCCAGGTACAACTGCACTTTCTGATCATTGAGCACATCCACTCCATCATGGTCTTCATAGCGGGTAGCCTGCGCCACCAGGTCAATAGCATACCTTGGCATCGCCAGCCATGCCGCCTGTGTGATCTTAGTTCCCGCTTTCTTATTCGGATTCTCTCTTGTTGCAAATGAATAGCGGATCTGACCATCAATTTGCAGGATGGAATGCAATCTTGTATTGGGGTAATAATTAAAGATCACGCCTTTTTCATTCGCCAGTTTAACGATATCATCAAACAATGCATTGAACATGGAAGAATACCCGGTCGTGAGGGTTTTGTATTCCGTACCTGGTGTAAATTCATTATTGGCGTCGAAGGCAACTGCCGAATTCCAGTTGATCACATTTGACGTATACCCATTACCGGCAGATGTATAAGCATAGCCCTCTGCTCCCAGCTGATCAAACATGAGGTTCCAGTAACCAATGTCTTTCAGGAGATCACCTTTTTGAAATATGGATGATTCGGGAAGGTCTACATTGATACGACCATTCTCATAGAACGCACACCATTCAGCTCTGGTAGAAGGTCCACTGGTAGCCGTTACAGCCAGGTTCTCGATCGTATTGAAACCTGTATCAGGAGAATCAGTTGCACCATAATGATCTACATTGTAAGGAGCGGGATTGGAAGAGGTGATCTGGTCGAGGTACATATTCTTTGTACGCAGGTAAAAGAGCGGGTTCGTAGACTCATTGAAAGGTACTGCATACTGATCGAGATCCAGATCGCGGATCACGGTGGTCACCAGCCTGTGTCCGCCACCCTGTGCAGAAAAATCCCAGTCAGAATAACGCATCCCTCCTACTTCCAGGTAAGATTTGCTTTTGTCGTTCTGATAGTGCCAGGTACAAACCCTGGCACCGGCTTCGCGGGTTCCAGGATTGTCTTTATTGAAGTCATATTGCCCCCAGTCATAAAGTTCAAGGATATCGCCGCTTACGAGTTGTTTACCTTTAGCAGTGGTGTCGGAATCATTAGGGGTGCCGTTCAGCAAGCGCCAGGCGGTGTATAGACCTGCTGCACCTGCGCCGAAGATCGAGTAGGTTTTGTTGCTCATTTGAGGTATTGATTTATATGGTGATTTTATTCTAATCCTAATCTGCGCATCTGACCCGGAAGGTCTTTTTGTGGAATGACCACTTCTACAAGACTGGGGCGGTCCGTGGTATCTTTTAGCATATGCAGTGCCTCATTCAGTTCATCGAGGGTGGTAACCCGATACCCATCGGCCCCGAATGCCTGTGCCAGGGCAAGGTAATCCCATTCCGGCAGGATGTCGAAGGTATCGAAAGTATGTTCCGGACCTGGTTTGAAGGCGTCCATGTCTACGTATACCTGTTCGATGGCATATACCTTGTTGCTCATAACGAAGATGACTGCATTCAGTTTGTTTCTTGATAATGTGGACAGCGATTGACAGATCATCATAAAACCGCCATCCCCGGCTATCGTCCAGGCACGCTTTCCACTACCAAGTTGAGCGCCTGCAGCAGCGCCGGTTTCATAACCGATGACCTGCCAGGCTGCAGAGCTGAGGAAAGTGTTTTTGTACAAACCATAGGCGTTGGTAGCTACATATAATGAAGAGCTGACACCAAAGGTCATGATGATCTTGTCCAGCATGTTCTGCTGATCCAGGAACTGCATGGAATGCTGGAAGAAACGATTGTAGGTAATGACATTGGGTTGCGCATCATACACAGGATCTGAATTCGAGATCCAGGGCTCGGGGAACTTTGGTTGTGGGGGAGCGGTAACGGACAACGGATAGCCCTTGGTCGTCTTAAATCTGACCAGCAGCGCTTCCATAAAATCTTTCATGGTCACCTGCTCATAAATGAAATAGCCTGCCCTGATTTGTTCTGTAGTGGCCAATACCATATCGGCATATTTGTTCTCTATAAACCAGAGGTAATCATCAGTGATGATCGTGCCTAAAGTAAGGAAGCAATCAGCAGCGGTCACCACATCTGTGACTGATTGAATAGAAGCTGCATCAGCATAGGTGCCAATGAATTTATCGCCTTTTTCATCCAGCACTGTTTTGCCTAATGTTGTAGTGGTGTAGAGGAAACCACTGGCATCGATGAGCTGTTGCAGCAAGTCGGAAAGGCCATGCCGCAGGATTTCCACCCCTGCGAATATCACGGGTTTGGTTGCAGCGGTGATCTGTGCCCAGGCGGTGTTTACCGCATTTTCAAGGGCAAGCGGATCGCTTTGTGGAACGATAGCCTGCAGGGGTGTTCCGGATGGCTGCGGACAAGGTTCTCCCCATACTTCTTTGTAACAGGCAATGTACACAGGCCGTTGATGGGTAAGGGCAGCAATGAGCAGGTTGTCGATCTTTTCAGGGGCACCTGCAGATGTGCTCAGGGTTTCTGCGGCAACAGTGACATGACGGAAAATTTCCTCATCTGCCTGGAAGTTGCCGGTAGAGTGATGAAAAAGTACATCGTACATTTTAGTCATCTGCCTGGCATCGGCACCGGGAGTAGCAGAGATGACTACGATCGGGCTCCGTTCTACATAAGCACCGGCAATAGCATTGAGGGCACTGTAAGTGCTTACTCCATATTGGAGTGATATGGCAGCGAGGCCCCTGGTGCGGCCATAGGCATCGGCGGCATAACCAGCATCCAGTTCATTGATGTTGCCAATGGCATTGACACCCGGGAAATTTTCCAGTGCCTGGGTGAAGTGCTTGACGTAGTCGCCGGGGATTTGGAATACTTCCGTGACATCGAGTTGTTTGAGGCGCGTCAGGAGGTAATCAGCAACGGTGAATGGTGTGTTTTCCATGTGCGGATTTGTTGTGGTGAAATTTGAGATAAGCAGTTATTTCAAGTATTTGGGGGATTTGAGGTAATACTTACTGAATGTATGACAATTTTTGAAATTTACAGTACGCTGGTTAAAAGTTAATCCGTGGAAAATAACCTGTTATATTTAAGTTCCATTAGGGGTACGGGATCGGTATATGAAATAGGAGCTGATATTTGGGAACTGACTAAAAAGGGTACCCCTCTCGGGTGGGTGATGGAGACGTAATGGCTTTTACGCAATTCCCGGCGCCTTCATTTTACTCTTTAGTCAGTTCCCTGTTTTTTTAGTAGTGCACATATCCAATTAAACCCCGGGCTTTGGTGCCGGAGCTCACTGATATACTTCCTTTGAAAATTACCGTATAACTACGCTGCACCGTGAGGTTCGCGATATTCCCTGTAGTCAATGCCATAGTAGCAAATACAGCACGACCTGATAACGGAGTAGCAGCATCTGCAGAACGTGTTACATACAGGGTATCCTTTATGTTTACACTATAAGGAACCGTCTTATAATCACTCAACTCACCAGGGCTCAGGCCGGCTGCTACGACCCCATGTTTTGCTGAATACAGGTCAACTTTTTTGCCGGTGGTATCATTTAATACCGTGTGAATAAAGCGAACTGCTATCACACCGGTATCTGGTTTTGGAAATGCGTCTTCTGTAAAGATCTGCCCTGCACTGGTAAGGATAAACGTATAGTATTTACCTGTTTCAAAATTATCACTGAAGCTTTGCAGACCGACAGAATCACCTACCAGCACCCCTGGTTTAAACAGCGCTACTGTTTGTTTGCCCGGATCAACCGTGAGATAAGAATTGACACCAGATACAGGATAGATACCATTGTAGGTGATAGCACCGCCATTCAGCTTTGTGCCTCCCACATAAATATTGAATGTATCCAGGTTAGTTGATGCATGTACTACTTTTAAAAATGCTTTTCCACCTGTTCCTTCTTCAGTAGCATGTACCGTGAATTCTTTTTTACAGGCGGTGATCCCCATTAATAAGGCTATACCTGTGAATATGAATCTACGCATATCGAATATTTTTATTGTTGTGAAAACCAGCATTCCTTTGTGTGATAATCCAGTTCCAAAGCACCCAATGCTGTCAGTGCAGGAATGTTGTACAGGTATTCTGAATTATACCTTGGACGACAGCGGTACACCAGTTTCTGGTTATTATTCAGGAACAGATCAGCAGCGGCGAGTGGCGTCCATCCTGCATATACCTGGGCACCTGTAGCAGGGTCAATGTCTGTATAGTGAAAACGACGCATATCAACCCAGGTCTCACTCACACCAAAGCAATACAGCGCAATGTATTTCTGCAACATGATCTGTGTGAGGGTCAGGTTAGCAGCGCTGGCTGGTATCACACTGGTATTTGCCATGTAAGCAGCTTTTGCAGTAGCGGTCATTACTTTGCCTGCAGGGATGTTGGTTGGATAGTTGTACATCATATCCATACTGAGAGAAATTGCATTTGTATAAGCCATCAATGCAGTAGCTTTATCACCCTTGCGATAGGCAGCTTCTGCTTTCATGAATTGCATCTCAGTAGCGGTCATCACCGGCCATGGGGAATCATCTGCATAGAGATAACGGGGATTCAGTGATTTGGAAGAGCTATACTGACCACCCCAATAGTTACGGGGCAGATCAGCGGTATCCAAACCTGTGCTACCGGTAGCGCCATAGTTAGGGCGGATACCTTTGAAGGTGCCATTAAAGTTTTCACGGATCAGGTAGTAAGCACGGGGATCAGCAACAGGAAAAACGGGGTTGCTACCACTTTCCAGGTTCGCGATAAACTCACCCTGAACGAGTGAACCAATGTTTGCACGGAAAGGGCCAAAGTAGCTTTTAGTAGCACTGGTAGATGCATTTTCTACCCTGTAGACTGCGTTGTCTTCATTGCTGCTCATGGCCAGATCAGCATATTTGATCACTGAATCCGGCTGGTAGGCAGCTTTATTGGAGAGGTGATTGTAAGAACGTGCCAGTACACCGTATACGAATTTCTTCCACTTATTCACATCACCATTGTAGAGGTATGCATCACCTTTGGCAAGGTTGGCAGCACTTACATGATCGCCTGTCATGTCCAGGTAAGTCAGCGCCCGGAAAGCAACAGCACGCACGGTATCGTATACTTCTGCCTGTGAATCGTAGTCGAACTGATCCCTGCTGCTGTTAAAAGCTTCCTTCAGGATCACTTCACCATATTGATCTGTAAGGCTCTGCCATCCCCAGGCACGCAATGCATAGGCGACACCTACATAATCCCATTTCTTTTCTTCCGTTCCCCACTCTATCACTTTGTTCAGGTTCTGTCCCATTCCAAAATAGTGGGCTGCCCACATGTTCCCCATGATGTCGCTGGAACCTGTAGCGCCGCCCATTTTGTCGTACTGATTGCCATTGGCATTTGCACACCAGTATTGTATATAGCGACCGATGTAATAGTTATCTACCACGGTGCCATAATTGGTTCCATTGGCAGTATAGCTGTTCACCAGGTTAGAGATGAGGTTGGGCAATAAAGTTTCTACCGGTTGTTTCACATCTGCATTGGGATTGGCATAAGCATCATCGATCAGCTTTTTACATCCTGTACCCAGCATACATATGATAGCGCCAAAGCAGGCATATTTTAACAATTTATTCCTGGTCATACCTGTAGTTTTTTAAATTAAAATGAAACCCTTAAACCAAAGTTGGCACCCACCGGGGCAGGCAGGTTGCCATAGTCAAATCCAAAACCACCTACGCCCCTGTTAGCAGAAGTATTACCATTGCTCACAGGGTCTGCGCCTTTGTAATTGGTAATTAGCACCAGGTCATTGAAGGTGGCAAACGCACCGATATTGCTGATCTTTTTCCACTTACCAAAGTTGTAGCTGATAGTCAGGTCTCTGAGGCGAAACCAGTTTACATCTTTCTGTACAAATTCTTCTTCAGGCATATTCGTGTAATATCCCTGCTGGCGGTAAGGGAGTACTACGATATTGTTTTCTGTGGGCTTCTCTGTATTCTGTAATCCGTCGTTCAGTACACCTTTGATCACGCGGGCAGTTTCCCTGTCTGCAGTTTTGATTCCTTTACCCTGTACGGTGAGATACATATCTGTGGCATCAAATACATCACCACCTACTTTCAGATCCCAGAGGAAACTCAGGGTCCATTTCTTATAGCGCAGGGTATTGTTGATACCGAGCGTGAAGTTGGCATTACGGTCACCGATCACTCCAAAAGTGGCATCGATCACAGGCAGGCCGGTAAGCGGGTTGATAAGGATATCTCCTTTATTGTTGCGTGAATAATGATACCCTGTGATTGTTGTGGTGGCGCCACCTCTCAGCAAACCGCCCCTGGCATTGGCATATACCCAGGTATCAGCAATGTAGTATTCAGAGAGTGTGTTCGGGATAGCGAGTACCTTATTGTACATCTTGTTAAAGTTCAGGGTGAAATCCCATCCAAAATTCTCTTTGCGTATAGGTGAAGCAGAGATCATGGCTTCAATACCTTTATTGCGGGTTGAAGCTGCATTCATGGTATTCAGGATAAAACCTGTGGCATAGCTGGAACGAAAGTTCTCTGCAATCTGGTCTTTCACCAGTGTATTGTAGTAAGATACTTCTGCATTGATCCTGCCATCGAACATCCTGAGTTCAGTACCTACTTCGAAGGTCTTTTGTCTTTCGGGCAACAGGTAGGGGTTAGAGTTCGTATATCCGTAAGAATAACCACCTCCGCTTGCCAGGTTATTTACAAAGACCCACTGGTTAGCATAGGGAGCAGAGAGGCGGGCCGTACTTGCCATGGAAGCGCGGAGTTTCCAGTAGCGGAGCACCTTGCTTTCTTTCATGCCAGGAATTACTTCGCTGGCAATAAAGCTGGCGCTGATGCCCGGATAATTATAGTTACGGGAGGCTGCAGGCATAATGCTCGTAGTTTCGAAGCGCTGTGTAAAGCTCACAAAAGCGAGGTCATTGTAACTGATAGCAGCTTCGCCGAAATAAGCGATATTCCGGTTGATGCTCATGTTGTATTCGCCCTTTGCATTTCTCAGCAGTCGGGTACGGGTGGAGGGATCTGTATTGCTGCTATCTGTTCCCATCGGATCCGTGAGGTTGGTACCTCTTACAGCGTACATGCCGGTTTCGTTATCCTGCCACATGGTACCGATCATCAGGCGGCCATTGAACTTCCTGTATGTTTTAGTAGCGGTAGCTGTGATGGTGTGGTTGTAGCTCCAGTATTTCAGGTAGTAATTTTCAAGTGAACCATTCTGCGCGGCAGTCACATAATAGGAATCGGGATTATACAACATATAGCCGTTTGTGTGATAGGCATCGTAACCAAAACGGCCTGCAAGTGACAACCATGAGAATGGATTGATGTTGATACCGAGGGTAGCGATATAACGATTGTTTTTATCCTGGCTCAGGTTGCGTTGTACATTGAATACAGGGTTATCTACTTCTGCATTCGGAGAGTTGGAAGGTACGAGTGTGGCCTTGCCACCTGTAGAATCCTGCCAGTCATGAATGTTATGATCTGTAGGCCAGAGATATAAGTCAAGTAAGTATCCACCTGCGCCTCTCAGCGGTTTGTTGTTCACACTGTTGATGATAGAGAAGCTGGGAGTGATCTCTACATACTTCCCGATTTTGGTGGAATTGGATAAGCGCAGGTTCAGTTTCTTATAGTTATTGTTAGGGATTACGCCGTCCTGGTTGATGTAAGATGCAGAAAAACGGAAGCCGGAATTCTTTACACCAAAGTCAACGCCGAGGTTATGGCTTTGGGTAAAACCGGTTCTGAAAAAGTTATGCACGTTATCATACAGTTTGGTAGTATCGCTGTATTTAGGACCGAAGAAGGTGCCGCTACCTGCCTGGAAGATATTTGCATAAACGCCGTCGGTGCCTGAGTTGTAGGCATTGGTTACTTTATTGTAGCGGGTAATTTTTTGTGTACGGAAACTGTTGTCATAGCTCACATGAAGGCCGTTACCTTTACTTCTTTTGGTGGTGATCACGATGGCACCGGAGCTGGCCTGGCTACCGTATAATGCAGTGGCTTCGGGGCCTTTCAGTACGGTGATGCTGGCGATATCGGCAGGGTTGATGTCGGCTGCACGGTTGGTGTAATCACTGTTTTTGTTTGCCATGTCGGATACAAGACCAATACCAGTGCCTCCGTTAGAACTTTGGTTCAGTGTCTGGTTATCAACGATGATACCATCTACCACAAAGAGCGGCTGGTTGCTGAGAGAGAGGGAGTTGAAACCTCTGAGTACGATAGAAGAACCGGCACCTGCCTGACCGGTGGTAGGTGTAATAGTGACACCCGCTACCCTACCCTGTAAGGCATTGACGAAGTTCTCACGCTGCGTAGCCGCAATTTCATCACCACCCACACGCTGTACGGAATAACCGAGTTCACGGGCATTACGCTTGATGTCCATTGCAGTGACTACGACCTCGCCGAGTTCACCATTGCTGGGCTTCATCGTAATTTTCATCGCATCGCTGGCATTTACTTTTACTACGCCATAGCCGATGTAGGTAAAGACGAGTGGCTGTCCTTTTTCAGCGGCAATGCTGAAACGACCGCTGGCATCAGTCTGTGCGCCCTTTTTGGTTGCTGCATTGAGTACAGTCACACCAATCAATGGGGTCTTTCCGTCTTCCGCCAATACGGTACCTGTTACCGGTGCCGTCTGGCCAAATGACTGTAATAATGAGGATAGTAGCAGGACTATCATCATTCCGGCAATTTTTCGCATAGCATTGATTTTATGAATAAATAGGCAAAAGCATCCCTGCTGCGCGTGCAGGCGCAGTTTTAACAAACCAGAATAAACTGAGTGGCAACTGGTTTACCTCAGTAAATGAAAATCCTGTGGCTCAATAGTGCTATTGTTTACGATTAACGATGACTATGGCTCAGATGAAATATTAAGTTCAATAGTTAAAGCTGGTTGATAAAAATTCTTCCATAATGGGTTTACTTCCCTGTAGCATAAAACAAATAAAAAAAAGGATAAAAACTGCATATTCCTGCAATTATTTGGGGCATTTATGCAAATATGTTTGTTGATTCATGCAGAAAGTGGCAATCAGGATAAAATACTATTACATACCTGTTAGAATTTTCTATTTTCATCAAATCACTGGAATACGCTTTCGTTGCCTACGGCGTAACTAAATTCAAAATGACACACTACCGTATTTTTTTTAAATTGCCAGTCTTATGAAAAAAATGATGGTTACAGCCGTTCTATCCGGCATTTCTCTTCTCACCCATGCCCAGCAAGCAGCCAAAAAACCACTCGATCACAGTGTATATGACAGCTGGCAAAGCATTGGCACCAAAGTAATCAGCAACAATGGACAATTAGTTGCTTACACCATTACACCGCAGGAAGGTGATGCTTCCCTGGTGATTTATGACACAAAATCAAAGAAACAGATTTCGGTACCGCGCGGCAGCACGCCCCTGATCACGGAAGATAACCGTTATGTGGTATTTGCTATCAAGCCTACTTTTGCGGCTGTAAGACAGGCAAAAATCAAAAAGAAAAAACCGGCAGAGATGCCAAAAGATTCACTGGGGATCTTATACCCGGGTGCAGATACTGTATACAAAACAGGTACTATCCGCAGTTTTAAAACACCGGAAAAAGGCAGCGGTCTGCTTGCTTACCTGCTGGAGAAACCACAGGCTGATACGGCCAGTGGCAACCTCGTGATTGTATCTCTCAACACGCGACAACAGGATACCATCAAAAATGTGCAGGATTATGTGATCAGTAAAACTGGTAATTACCTGCTGGTAGAACTGGTGGCTGATAAAAAGGATTCTGCTACGCACGATGCATTGTTGCGATGGGATGTAGCTGCGAGAAAAGCAGATACACTGAGCAGGGGATGTGGCAACAGAACACAACTCGCATTTGATGAAGCAGGTAAACAGGCTGCATGGGTAAACACCAGAGACAGTGCAAAAGCACTGCAACAATTCTATGAATTGTATTACTATACTGCGGGGCAGGATACAGGTAATATTGTTGCAGATAAAAATACCAAAGCCTTTCCTGCTGGCTGGTCTGTAAGTCAGAACGGGAAAGTGTGGTTCAGCAGGAATGGAGAAAGATTATTCTTTGGTTCTGCACCTGTACCACCTGCAAAGGATACGAACATTGTAGATTTTGAAGTAGCAAAAGTAGATGTGTGGAATTATCACGATGATTATTTGCAACCTATGCAGCTGAAGAACCTGGAGAAAGATCAGCAGAAGAATTTTCTTGCTGCATATTTTCCCGGGAATAAAAAAGTATTGCAGCTTGCAGATAAAGATGCGGATAATGTAGTGGTTGCAGATGAAGGAAATAGTGACTATGCCATCGCTTATACAGATAAGGATCAGCGGGTAGCTATGCAATGGACGGGTGGTACTTTGAAGACATCTTACCTGCTGCGTATCACCGATGCATCCCGCAAGTTAATTATCAGAGACCTGGATAGTACTTCATTCATTTCTCCTGATGGAAAATATGTGATCTGGTATGATCTGAATCAGCAACATTATTTCACTTACGAAACGGCTACAGGCACCACGCGAAATATCACTGCAAATATTCCGGTACAGGTATATGATGAAGAAGATGATCAGCCGGAAACACCTGGCAATTATGGGATTGCAGCGTGGCTGGAACACGACGCAGCAGTGTATATCTATGACCGTTATGATATATGGAAAGTAGACCCTGCCGGCAAGCAGGTACCAGTCATGATTACCGCTGGTGCAGGCAGGCAGCAACACCTGGTGTTCCGGTATGTAAAGCTGGCGAAAGATGAACGCTTTTTGAAAGCAGGTCAGCAGCTGGTATTACTTACATTCAATGAAATTACAAAAGAGAATGGTTACTACACGACTGAAAGTACAAAGAGTAACCTGAAACTTGTAGTGATGGGGCCTTACAACTATACTAAATTGTTAAAGGCAGAGCATGCGAATTACTATTTGTATTCAAAAGAGAATTATCAACAATCTCCTGATGTATATGTAGGTAATGATATTCCGCATGCGGTGCAATTAAGTCATCTTAATCCGCAGCAGGCAACCTACAACTGGGGTACAGCTTCTCTCTTTAAATGGACGGCTTACAATGGCCAGCCAGCAGAAGGCATCCTGTATAAACCGGAAGATTTTGACAGCACAAAATCATATCCTGTATTGATGTATTTCTATGAGAAATTATCTGAGCAATTATACTGGTATATACCACCTGCGCCAACGCCTTCCAGGTTGAATATTTCATTCTTTGTGAGCAGGGGTTATTTAGTTTTGGTACCTGATATTCATTATGAGAAAGGGCATCCGGGAAAGAGTGCGTATGATTATGTAGTGAGTGGGGCGCGTGCACTGGCAGCGAATAAATGGGTAGATAGTACGAAGATGGGGATCCAGGGTCAGAGCTGGGGTGGCTACCAGGTATCTTACCTGGTAACAGCGACGAAGTTGTTTAGTGCAGCGTGGGCAGGTGCTCCGGTGGCAAATATGACGAGTGCCTATGGTGGTATAAGATGGGAAAGTGGGATGAACAGGCAGTTTCAGTATGAGCGTTCACAGAGTCGTATCGGGGCTACGCTGTGGGAGAAACCGGAATTGTATATAGAGAATTCTCCGCTGTTTCATTTACCAAATGTGACAACGCCACTGGCGATTATGGCGAATGATGCGGATGGTGCAGTGCCCTGGTACCAGGGTATAGAGCTGTTTACAGGGCTGCGCAGATTGGGGAAACCGGTGTGGATGCTGAATTATAATAATGAAGCGCATAACCTGGTACAGCGGCAGAACAGGAAGGATATATCACGTAGGGAGCAGCAGTTTTTTGATCATTTTCTGAAGGGGGCACCGGCACCTGAGTGGATTTCGAAGGGGGTACCGGCCCTGGATAAGGGTAAAAACTGGGGATGGGATTTGGAGCAAAACTAACTGATTTCAGGGATATTTTTTGGATGAGTAAGGGCCGCAAATTGCGGCCCTTACTGCTTTTAGCCGGATTTTTCTTTTATAAAGTATTGTGCTTCAAGCTACTCAAATTAATTTTTTTTATATACTTTCTAATCTCTATGTTTGTATTGCAATTGAGACCCTGATTGGATTGTGATGTAACCGAACTAACCACCTAATGCTGATCCTATGAACTTCCGTATCTATTCTCCGGCAGCATCGCTTGCCCCTTATGTAAAACATTATTATCATTTACAGAATGCCAATGATGGTTTGCTCCATCTTCCCCAGAATTTATTTTCTTTAGGAGACCTGTATATGGTTTTCTTACAGGAGGGTGAGGTAACTTTTCAGCCTGAGCAACATGCAGCGTTTACATTACCGAAGGCTGCAGTGGTAGGGCATTTCACCTGTCATCATACGATCAAGGTGCAGGGTCCGGTAAAGATGACTGTGGTACAACTGAATGCGTATGGTTGTTATAAATTAGCGGGGCTGAATATGTCTGCATTTAACAATTACTATCGTGATTTATTGAAGCAGGATAATGGGCAGTGGCAGCATTTGGTAGAGGCGATTAATGCAACTACTGATTATATGCAGCTGGATGCGAGCCTGGATAAGGCTTTCATGGAAATGATGGCAACGCAGGAGCATTCCCTGAAGCAGATGGATGAGGTAGCGGATTATATGTTGCGTCACCAGGGGCATGTGAATATTGACCGGCTGGTACGTAAGTTTAAGATTTCCCGTCCTACCCTGGAAAGGAAGTTTATGGAGGTGATTGGTATTACGCCGCAGTTGTATGCTAGAATGCTGAGGTTCAGGGATGCCATGAGGCATATGCAGCAGATGAATGTGGAGCAGTGGCAGTCATTTATAACGAAGAGTGAGGGGTATAACCAGGATCTGTTTAACCAGGATTTTCAGTTCTTCAAAGGGTCTGAGAGTACGATTACAAGGATGCCGGTGGCACAGACAATGGCAGTGGCATAAAGGAAATGGCCGGTGCCGGATCGCAAATTATCATTTCATGTAATTTGAATCCTTATTTCAGGTAATGGCCTGATAAAAACTATGCGCAGATAATTTTTACTATACAATAAAAAAGGTGTCCTCATAAGGCACCTTTTTTGCTTTCTTTGTAGTTCATACAAAACGCTATGATTATCAACCAGCAACATAATGCCGAGTACTGGCGCGAACATTTGCAATTGGAATCTCATGTGGAAGGCGGTTCTTTCCGGGAAACGTACCGGGCGGCGCTGAAAGTACCTACGTCTGTATTACCGTCTGCTTTTAAGGGGGAGCGCAATGCATCGACGGGGATTTACTTTTTGCTGGAGTATGGGGATTTTTCTGCGTTTCACAGGATTGCAGCTGATGAGATGTGGCATTTCTATGATGGGTATACGCTGACTATTTATGAGATAAAGGCGGAGGGTGCACTGGTAGTACATCAGCTGGGTAAGCATGTGCACCTGGGAGAGAAACCGCAGCTGGTGATAACAGCGGGGAGTTGGTTTGCATCGAGGGTGGAAGTGGTGGATGGATATACTTTGGTAGGGTGTACGGTGGCGCCGGGATTTGATTTTGCGGATTTTGAGCTGGGGGCCAGGAAGGAGTTGCAGCGGGCGTATCCTGCGCATGCGGGGATTATTGGGGAATTGACGAGGTGAGTGATGACAGGGATGGAGGTGATTGGGAGATTATTGATACAGAAGTTGACAAAGGGAATGATGACGGGATGATTGAAGTGATGGATGAAATTATTACCGATTTAACCAGATAATTTATGATTGCCAATATGAAAAGATTTTTACTTTTTTTAATACTTATTGCTTTTGCATTATTACTCTTCTGGCTGGGGAAACAGTTTGGGAGTAAGAATGTAAACCAGGAGATCTTATCGAATAGTTTGATTGTAAAAGAAATTGCAGAACTGGCGAGTTTGGAGGTGCAGGGAAGCGCGACGACTAAACAGAGTAATGTGGTGGATGATGGTACCTGGATGAATAATATGAAAAAAGCGTTTGTGGAGAATACGGTTTGGGTAACAGTACCTTATGTAGCGAAGTATGGGGTCGATGTGGATTCAACGAATTTTAAAGTGGAGATTTCAGATAAGAAGATTGTGGTGCGACTGCCGGAACCGAAATTGCTGAGTTATGAATTGCGGGTGGATAGGATGGAAACGGCGAATAGGAAGGGTTGGTTATTGTTTTCGAATGATGAGACATATACAGGTGTGCAGAAGAAGTTGTATACGGAATCGAGAGGGCAGCTGGAGGGGAATAAATTATATATAAATCAGAGTAAGGAGAAGGTGGTGAAGATTATAAGAGAATATTATAAACCGTGGTTGAAGGATCATGAGCTGGTGGTGGAGTTTGGTGGCGCGAAGATGCCCTTACTTAATTAGCAAGAGAGTTGGGGTCGGGCTAAGCCCTGTTCCAACTCTCTTGCTCCCGCTGGTTGGAGTCGGTTTCCCGCCTCCAACCAGCAATTTTTCAGGCTGCGTGATTCGCTATATATTTTACGAGACTTCGCTTCGCAACCGGTAATAAGGTTTCGTTCACAGGAAATGCCAATTTAGTATCCACCCGGTACACAGCGGGGTTCGGCAGTTTCTTGCGTTTCTTTATGAGCGTTGTTTTAATATGCTCACAGGAGTGAACCAGGTCTTTTGCATAAGACTCCAGGTACTCAGTATGAATTCCCCGGTACTTTTCATCATGCCGCTCAAAGATGCTTAACCGGTACTCATATACCAAAGTCTCCTGCTGCCGGCCATCACACAAAAAGAAGTACCCCTCCTGGGAATCAAGGGGAATGAGGCCCACGGGTGAAATCCTCAGGCTATCCTCCACAAAGTCATAGATCTCCGTTCCATCCTTAATTGCATTATTCATCCTGAACATGGCGAACTGGATAATACTCTCCAGTTCCTTCATCAGCTCATCATCTGATACGATCTGTTCATACAATAACTGGAGGCGCTCCAGGTTCACCGCTGTCAGCCGTTTGGGAAACTGTTGTTGTAAATACTGCTTATTGTCCCTAAAAGATACCAGGTTGTTGTAGTGAAAGATTAGATCCCCCAGCTGCGGATACAGCTTGTTTTCATTAAAATAACGGTTGATTTGTTGAAGATAAGCCAGTAAAGAGTACTTTTTCGACTCAAAATCAATATAACCATCGGCAAACCAGGTTTCGCTCAGACTCTTCATATTAAACAAAATTTAATGGATTATCATTCTTAATTTACAAAAAAAAGCGCATATTCCAGCCCCCATTTTGGTGCTATCTGAGCGGATCTGAGAGTCAACTTTGGTACTATCTGTGGGGATTTGAGGGTAAATTTGAACGTCAAAAAGTCCTGTAAGGAAATAATTTTTGGGGCTGATGCATTTATTGAACTTATTTCTTTAACTTCAGTATTATTTTTCATTTTTTTAATTTTTTAGTCATGAACATTTACGTAGCCAACCTGCACTACAGGTTGAACGATGCGGACCTTCACCAGATATTCAGCGAATTTGGCGAGGTAACTTCTGCAAAAATTATCAAGGACCATGAGACTGGCCGTTCACGCGGTTTCGGTTTTGTGGAAATGCCAAACCAGGAAGAAGGTAGCAAGGCTATGGATAGTTTGAACGGTACTGAAATCGAAGGCAAACAACTGATGGTAAACGAAGCAAGACCTAAACAACCGAATAATAATTCAAGAGGTGGTGGATTTGGTGGAAACCGCGGTGGTGGCGGATATGGTGGCGGCGGTGGCCGTGGCCGTTATTAATTATTCTGTTGGCCCAAAGCTTATTTCGGTCAAGAAATTAAAAGGCTCCCAATTCCAATTGGGAGCTTTTTATTTGTGAAAATGCCAGCAATTCATTCGTTGTGCTAACCAAATAGCTTACTTAATGCGCTTACATCATCCAGGCCCGCTTTCCTCCTGGAAACTAAGTTTGTTAATATCTCCGGCAATAAATCCTTAAACGCTTCATTAGTCAGTTCTCCCATTAGTTAGCACTCCCAACAAAAAAGCGCCTCCACCTGAGTGAAAGCGCCATTTGTTAATAAGGTTCGCCAACGGCGGGCAATTGAAGCCGCGGCAAATCCAATTAATATCTTCTGCTAGTATTCTCTGTGCACATCAAAATGCTCCAGCTCATGTACCACTGCACTCAGGAATGTTGATCCCAGTGCCCCGTCAATGATCCTGTGATCATAAGACATAGACAGGTACATCATGTGGCGGATCGCGATAGTATCTCCATGCTCTGTTTCAATCACAACCGGGCGCTTCTTTATGGTACCTACTGCCAGTATTGCTACCTGCGGCATATTAATAATAGGCGTACCTGCCAGGCTACCAAAATTACCCACATTCGTTAAGGTAATAGTGCCATTCTGGGTATCTTCCGGCCTCAGTTTATTATTACGTGCAGCGTTCGCCAGCAGGTTTACCTGTTTGGTCAGACCCACCAGGTTCAGTTGGTCTGCATTACGGATCACCGGAACGATCAGGTTGCCCGTAGGCAGTGCTGCTGCCATACCCACATTGATATCTTTCTTGACGATGATCCTATCACCTTCCAGGGAGCTATTCAATAAAGGATATTTCTTGAGACATTTTATTAATGCTTCTATGAAAAGTGGGGTGAAGGTGATCTTCTCTCCTTCTCTCTTTTCGAAGATCTTTTTCTCCTGGTCTCTCCATCTCACAATGTTCGTTACATCTGCTTCTGCAAAACTGGTGACGTGTGCATTGGTCTGCACACTCTTCATCATATGATCTGCAATCAGCTTACGCATACGATCCATTTCAATGATTTCAACAGCACCACTGTAAGTAGCGGCCTGTCCATTGGATGAAGCCGCAGTTTGTGGCTGTACCTGTACCTGAGGTGCCTGTGGCTGAGCCTGCGCAGCTACCGGCTGAGGAGCTGGCTGAACCTGTGGCTGTGCTTTAGGCTGTTCCTGTGCTACCGGTGCTTCTGCCGCCTTAGCAGGCATTGGCGTAGCCGTAGGCACAAAACCTTTTGCCTTGGATTCTACATAATTGAGTATATCTTTCTTCGTCACACGACCCTCATTACCTGTACCCGGAATTTTCTCGAGCTCGGCAAAACCAATACCCTCCTGTTGTGCGATCGTGAGCACCAGGGGAGAATAAAAACGAGGGCCAGCAGCGGTTGTAAACTGTGGCTCATGTACTTCCACCTGTGGCTTTACCACCTCCACTTCCGCCTGTTGCTGTTGCTGTACAGGGGCTTCAGGAGCTGTAGCAGGCGCAGATGCTGCTGCTTCCACTTTTGTGCTGATACGTGCTATTACAGCACCTACCGGAACTACATCATTTTCTGCGTAGAGTATCTCGGTAATTTCGCCATCGGCGATAGAAGGTACTTCGCTGTCTACCTTATCAGTGGCAATTTCCAGGATAGTTTCATCAGATTTTACCTGATCTCCCGGTTTTTTATGCCAGCGTAATATGGTGGCTTCCATAATACTTTCTCCCATCTTGGGCATTACCAGTTCTACAATGGCCATAAGATTGCGTTTAACTATTTGATAGAAAACAAAAGTATGAATTAAATACTAATAATCAGGAACAGGGCCACAGCTTGCTTCTATTCTGATGAACATCATTTTATAGAATGATCTTCCGCAGCTCACTCATCGCATAAGCCGCCGCCATCTGGATATTCAGATACCTGTCGTATCTTAACTGAAATTTCACGGCCACTGTTTCTGTTGCACTTCCTACACCTATCCATACTGTACCCACAGGCTTCTCCGGCGTTCCGCCATCAGGCCCCATGATTCCGGATACAGCAATGACATAGTCTGTCTGCAAATGTGCCAGTGCTCCACGCACCATTTCCTTTACCACGGCCTCACTTACGGCTCCATGCGCCGCCAGGGTTTCTGGTTTCACACCCAGTATACGGGTCTTTATTTCGTTTGCATAGCTGATCACACTGCCCCTGTACCATGCAGAACTACCCGGTACTGATGTCATGCTATGAGCAATATATCCACCCGTGCAGCTTTCGGCTGTACCTACCGTCTTCCCTTTTGCCTGCAGCAGCTGACCAATTACGGCAGCTATCGGCTGGTCCTGGTCTGCAATAACAATGTCTGAAAGAATATCCTTCAGCTTGTGAAACTGCATAGACAGTGAAGCAGCTGTTGATAATTTATCCTGCCCATGTGCTGTAAGGCGTAACTTAATCGTACCTAAAGACGGCAGGTATGCCAGCTTGATATTGGCAGGCAACTGCGCTTCGAAATCAACCAGACGCTCTGCTACAAAGGATTCTCCCATACCGGCAATGATCAGTGTCTGATGTACCACCACTGGCGTCTGGAAATATTGCTTCAAACGTGGCAATACATGATCCTCCATCAGGCCTTTCATCTCAAATGGTACGCCCGGCATGGATACAAAGACCTTCCCATCCTTTTCGAACCACATACCCGGCGCTGTACCTCTCTTATTATGTAACACTGTACATACATCCGGTACCAGTGCCTGGTCCATATTCCTTTGCAAGGGAGGCAAGCCCCGGCTTTCAAAGAACTCCATTACCTGTTTAAAAGTAGCTTCATCCCTTACCAGTGTGCCGCCAAAATATTCTGCCAGCGTGGGTTTGGTGATATCATCTGCGGTAGGCCCCAAACCTCCCGTAATCAATACAATAGGCGACAATGCACTCTCGTCGTCCAATGCCTTTACGATGGCTTCTTTCACGTCGCCAATCGCTACACGGCGGTGCACCCAGATACCCATTGCATTGAGTTGCTGGGCCATCCACGCCGAATTTGTATCTATCGTCTGTCCGATCAGTAATTCATCGCCAATAGTGATGATACTGGCTACTACCTTTTGCCCTTCCATAGTATTAATATTATTACAGGCTATTCAAAAAAAGGCGCTAAAGCTTCCCGCATAAGGGGAGGCAGGCCATATTTCAATTTGGAATCTGCGTGTAAAAAAACGAGGGTGGTTACACCTACGTTCAGCAACTCGCCCTTTTCGTTATACAGTTCTGAATGAAAGCGGATCTTGTGATCGACAGGCATTTCTTTCAGTATAGTCTTCACAGTTATCAGGTCATCATAGTAAGCCGGCCGTATGTATTTTACATTTAGTTCTGCTACAGGCATGATTACACCTTCTTTTTCAAGCTGGGCGTATGTGAAGCCCAGTTTACGGATGGCTTCTGCACGCCCTACTTCATAATATAAAGCATAATTTCCGTAATAAAGGTAGCCCATCTGGTCTGTCTCCCCATATCTTACCCTGATTTGTGTTGTTTCTATGAACATATCCTTTGCTTTAACTTTCTCATTTACAATGCTATCAATCCATTGCATGGATCAAATGCGCCGTTTTCTGACTTTGAACAGGGCTCTTCTGAATTATTTCTAAGTTCATTTCCAGACTGAATGATAGTCTGGTACATCCATTGCCCAAATCCAGTTTCAACCATCTTTCTTCCAGGTCCTTATTTCCCGATTGCATTGTCCAGACTTACCTTACCAGGACCCGCAAACAGGATCACCAGAAAAGGTACCAGGTACAATATCGCTGGTTCCTGCTCCTTTAATGCCTGGTGTCCATGAATCAAAAACAAGGCCACACCCATCGTAACTATCACAGGCACAGTCGCTAAGCGGGTAGCCAGCCCTATTATTACCAATCCTGCGCAAAATACTTCTGCAAATACGGCCAGGCCCAAAGAAATAGGATGCCCTATGTGCAATGGATCCGGAAAGGAGTCCTTCATGGCAGAAAATCCTTTTAATTTACCCAGGCCATGATTCCACAGCAGCAGGCCACCAAAGGCAATACGCAGCAATAATAAGGAGAAATTGATTGCACCATTGGATGCTTTCGAAGAAAACAGTTTGCTCATATGTCAAAAATGGTTTGATCTTTGCACAAATATAAATCTTTGATTTTTTGATAGTGTATGATTTTAGCGGGCTTGCCCATGTTGTATCTGCAAAGCCCGCGCAGTTTATTAATTAAATGCAATAACTATATTTGTCCCTGTTTTAGTTTCCCTGAAAGCATTATTTATTGATCCTGAACAGAAAATAATAACTGTAATGGATTCGTTTAAAACGCATATTAAAGTTTATAACAGGTTAAAAGCATGCAATTCATAAAAAAGTTTCTTGTTCCCGGACATTTGTTTCTCTATCTGGCCACCTGCTGTATCCTGGCTACTTCGGTTGCCGAGGCCCAGCAAACCCGCAAATACACGGAGCCGGATAAAGTGTTCAAAGATGCCCAGCAACTTTTCCAACAGGAAAAATATGCCGTGGCTATGCAATTGTTCAGGCAAACACTTGATAACATCGGCTATTTTCAGGAAACCAGTCGTAGCCTGGTCAAAACAGATGCTCAATACTATTACACCGTTTGCGCACTCAAACTGAATAACGCAAACGCTGAAAAAGCAGCCCTGGAATTTCTCGCTACCTCCAATAACAATGCAAGGGAAGAACTGGTAAGCTATCAACTGGCTAAGTACTACTTTCACCAGAACAAACTGAAAGAAGCGATTCCGCTGTACGAAAAAGCCAGCATCGAAAACCTCTCTAACCACGAAATTGCAGAAGCTAAATTCGAACTGGCCTACTGCTACTTCAACGTAAAAGACTTTAAAAAGGCACAACCCCTGTTTCAATCGATCAAGGAACTGCCTGGTAAATACTACATCCCGGCTAACTACTACTATGGTTTCATCGCCTACTACAATCACCAGTATGCTGAAGCGCTCACCAGTTTCCAGCGTGTAGTAAAAGAACCTAAATACAGCACTGTCGTACCTTATTATATTGCCGAAATTTATTACTTCCAGCGTAAACCAGACCAGGTGATCTCCTATGCTGAGCCACTCGTAAATGCAGGTGGTCAGTACTACGAAGCAGAACTGAAACAGTTACTGGGTCAGACCTACTTCGAAAAAGGTAACTATGCAAAGGCACTGCCTTACCTCCAGGAATACCAGGATAATGCAGAAGAAGTTCGCAAAGAAGATATTTATCAGCTGTCTTACAGCTATTACCAGACAGGTAATTACGCAAAAGCAATCAATGGTTTCAAACAACTGAGCAGTGAGAAAGATTCCCTGGGTCAGAACTCCATGTACCTGCTGGGTGATTGTTACCTGAAAACAGGGCAGAAAGCCAATGCACGTAATGCCTTCGCTTTCTGTGCACGCAACAGCGCAAACCCCGGCCAACAAGAGATTTCCCGCTTCAACTACGGTAAGCTCTCCTACGAACTCGGGTATGGCGATGTGGCTATCTCTGAACTCACCAGTTTCCTGAGCACGTATCCGAATTCTGCTTACAAAAACGAAGCAAGGGAAGTATTGGTCAGCGCCTTTCTCAACACTAATAATTACAAAGATGCGATGGCAGTGGTAGATCAGATTCCTGACAAGAATCCTACTGTACTGAAAGCATATCAGAAAATTGCTTACGGCCGTGCCGTAGAACTGATCAATGACCAGCAACTGCAGGATGCAGACAAACTGCTGGACATCGCCATCAAGAATTCTTATGATAATAATACCGTTCAGCTGGCGCATTTCTGGAAAGCAGAAATTGCCATGCGTCAGAACAATACTGATGGCGCCATCACGCACCTGAATACTTACCTGACCAGCACTGCACCTTCTTCAGGTGAAGCCAATCCTCAGACTGCGAGCTACAACATGGGTTATGCATTGCTCAAAAAAGAAGATTACACCAATGCCCTCAAGCACTTCGAAGCTGCACAACGCACCAGTGGGCCGAATGCAGTACGCATCACCAACGATGCTACCCTGCGTGCTGCTGACTGCTACTACATGCTGAAAGATTATACAAGGGCGCTGGCACTGTATGACCGTATTATTTCAGGCAGCCTACCGGGTTCTGACTACGCTATTTACCAGAAAAGTATCATCCTTGGGATCCAGGGTAAGACCAATGAAAAAGTGGCGCTGCTGAAACAACTGGGTGATAAATTTCCGTCTTCCGGTTTTGGTAATGATGCTGATCTTGAAATTGCCAATACTTACCTGGCAGAAGAAAAATATAACGAAGCCATTCCATACCTGGAAAATGTGCTGAACAAACAACCGAATGGTCCGAATGCGCCAAGAGCATTGCTGAAACTGGGTCTTTGCTACTTCAACAGAGATGATGAAACCAAAGCCCTCTCCTATTACCGCCAGGTAGTAGAGAAATATCCAAACTCTCCTGAAGCAAATACAGCACTGGCAAGTATCAAAGATATCTATGTAGGTCAGGGTAAAACCGATGCTTATGTAGCATTACTGAAATCTACCGGTCGTACTGTTTCTACAAATGCTGAAGACTCCCTGGCATATGCTGCTGCTGAATCCAAATTCAGTACCGGCGATTGCACAGGTGCCACAGCTGCATTCAGCAATTATATTCATCGCTACCCTGAAGGTCAGTTTATTCTGCCTGCACAGTTCTACAAATCAGAGTGCGCTTATAATAATAAAGATTACAGCGGGGCTTTGCCTGGTTATGAATTTGTATTGTCTAAAAATGCAAGCGTGTATGCAGAACGTGCTGCGCTGCAGGCTGCCAATATCAATTACTACCAGACTAAGAACTATGAGAAAGCACGTACTTATTACCTGCAATTGCAGGACCTCTCTACCACCAAGGAAAATACCTTTACTGCAACCAGGGGCCTGATCCGCACAAACTACCAGCTGAAACACTGGGATGAAGTTGGTAACTATTCAGAAGTGCTGCTGTCCAGCTCCAATATCAGTACTGACGACCAGATCATTGGTCACTTCAACCTGGGTAGATCCCAGCAGGAACAAGGTCAGTACGACGAAGCGATGAAGGAACTGAAAATAGCTGCTGGTCTGACAAAATCAGAAACCGGTGCGGAAGCAAGATATAATATTGCGGTTTGCCTGTTTGCCAAAAACGACCTGGCTGCTGCTGAAAAAGCAGGATTTGATGTCATTAAAAATACGCCGGGATATGAAATGTGGGTAGCTAAATCCTACATCCTGCTGGGTGATATCTACGCCCGTCAGAAAGACTATTTCAATGCCAAAGCGACCTACCAGAGTATTGCCGAAAACAGCTCTATCGCTGAGCTGAAAGCGGAAGCAAAAGAAAAACTGGCGAAGACAGAGGCTGAAGAAAAAGCGGCATCAAAGATCAAATCCAATAAATAATTACGAACTACGACCATAGCATGAACGCATATATCAAACATATTCAACGGGTTTTAACAGTTACAGGGGCAGTAATGCTGGCACAGCAGGGTATTGCCCAGGACAAAAACCTGAAACAGGAAACGATTGATATCATCTCAAACTACCGCCCGAAACTGCGGGATGCGGCTAAACTGAACCTGACAGCGACCCTGCCGGCTTCTGATACCACGCGTCCTAAATACCAGTACAAGGTACCTGCACTGAACCTTTCCTTCCTCTATCAGCCAGTGCCCCTGAAACCACTGGCCCTGGGCAAGGATACACTGGCAACCCTGCAGAACAACTTTATCAAAGCAGGTTATGGTAACCTGAGTACACCGCTCATCCAGGCAGGCTTTGGTAGCGGCAGACAGGATAAATACAATTTCGGGATCTATGGTAATTACACTTCCTCCAAAGGGAGCATCAAGAACCAGGATTACAGTACACTCAACGTGCTGGCATCCGGTACTTACTTCTCCCCTATCCTGGAGATCAATGGTAGTGTAGGTTATGATCGCAACCAGTTACATTATTATGGCTATGACCACGCAGCATACGACTACAGTAAGAGCGATGTAAAGCAGGCCTTCAACCAGTTCACCGCACAGGTGGGTGTGAAGAACAGGCCACAGAATGACTGGGCATTTATGTTCCAGCCTTCTGCAAAATTCATTTACTACAGCGATGCCTACAACCGTAAGGAACCTACTGTGATCCTGAAGGCACCGGTGAGCAAGCAACTGTTCGAAGACATCTTCCTGCGTGTGGAAGGACTCTTTGACCTCTCTTCTTTCAAAGCAAAGGATAGTGCACAGTTCAACAATAATGTAGTTGCTATTCATCCTGCACTGGAGATCATCAAACCAAGGTTTGTACTGCATGCGGGTGTGAACCCAACCTGGACCAACAGCAAGTTCTACCTGCTGCCAGACATTGTGAACGAATCACACCTCATCTACAAGAAAGTCATCCTGAGCAGTGGCTGGATCTCTTATATCAATAAGAACAGCTACCGCAACATGACCAATACGAATCCGTTCTTTGCCAGCTATGGCAGCGGTATCCTGAATACCCGTGTGGAAGAGAAATACACAGGTATCAAAGGAACCCTGGGTAGCCATTTCAACTACAACACCAAGTTTGCAGCAGTGACCTGGTACAACATGCCACTGTTTGTAAATGATAGCCTGGACGGTAAGACTTTCTACTCCAGGAACGAAGCAGAACTGCGTGCTTTCAACCTGCATGCGGAAGTAGGTTATATCCAGGAAGAGAAGTTCCAGCTGCGCTTTACAGTAGACTGGTTTAACTATAATAAACAGAAGACTGAGGTGAAACCGTGGGGCCTGGTGCCATTCCAGACCGAAGCGTTTGCACAATATACTTTTGCCAGAAAACTGCACCTGAATGCAAATGCATTTTTCCTGGGCAGCAGCTATTACCTGGCAAACGGGGACTTCCGGAAGACGAAGAGTGGCTGGGATCTGAATGCGGGCGCCAGCTATGACATTAACAAGAACTTCAACCTGTGGTTGAACACCAATAATATCTTCAATACCCGCTATCAGCGCTGGTATGGTTACAACACCTACGGTTTCAACGTAGTAGGTGGTGTAATGGTTAAATTTTAAAATCGTACCATTGCATACTGTGAGGCTATCCTTCTCACACGGGAAGGATAGCAAACACAGGCATATTTATTGATAGAGAGTCATTTTACTAAGGAATATTTTATATTAACATTGGTACTACAGCAATATATACAGGACACTTTGTTCCGGAAGGAACCTTGTATTCTCCCCAAAACAGGCATCTTTTTGGTGCAACATATTCCAGCGCGCTATAATGTAACAACCAAAACTCTGGAACCTCCACAGGAGGTGATCCGGTTTGAGGATACATGGGGAGATGAAGAGCAACTGGTGAAATGGATTTCCCAGAGAGAGCACCTGGTGGATAACATTGCCCGGATGAAGATGGAGAAATATGTAGCGGAGGTGCATGCACTGCTGAAATCGGGTCAGACCTTTGCCGTTCCGGGCGTAGGACAGCTGAAAATGGATGTAGCGGGGCAGATTACCTTTATTGCAGAATACCTGCCTATTGAGCTGGAAACCCTGATGGTACAGCCTGTGATCAGAACAGACGTCAGCCACCGTGTGACCATTGGTGACAAGGAGTTTGTGAATAACCAGGTGGTGAATCATTTGTCTGCTTCATCAGAAAATGCAAAGCCCAATGCTGAGTATACGGCTAACACAGATTATCCTCCTTATCCGGAGGAGCGGGGTTCTTCCTTCCGCTGGTGGTGGGTGGCAGTACCTGTAGCGGCTGTGCTGGCAGCAGGTTTGGTATGGTGGCTGATAGCTAGTCAGCAGGGCAATAACCAGGAACCTGTGATCTCTGCAGACAGGAGTGCGCCTGTGGTAGCAGATACTACGCGCGTGCAGGATTCCACTACCCGTTCAGACAGCAGTCTGCAACAGGCAGCGGCATCTGCTCCTACGCCGACTGATAAAACCTATTATGTGGTGGTTGGTGAATATCACAACCTGAAGGATGCGACCAAAAAACTGAACTTTCATCATAAAAATGGCAGGGGTTACGTAACATTGCAAGCTGATGCCATTGATACGAGCCTTTACCGATTGTTAGTTCCGGTCACAGCCCCACTGGCTGATACGACTAAAGCAAACGACTCTATCCAGAAATTCTTTGGGGTACCTAAACGTCGTATTGTTTTCTAGGGGCCTAAATTTCTTTGGCTACTATCTGTAATCCCTCTTCAAAACTGTGCGGCTGATAGCCCAGTTCCTGTACGGCTTTACTGATCACGAAACCTGTCTTAGCGGGGCGTTTAGCCGGCTGGGTAAAGGTTTTGGCATCTACTTTCTCCAACAATTGTGGGTTTAACTGGAAATAACCGGCTGTCTGAACGGCCATCTGATAGGGCGTAAGGGTTTCACTACCTGAAATGTGGTAGATCCCTGTTGCCTTCTTATCGGCTACCAGTTTACAACCTGCGGCCAGATCCTGCACCAGGGTTGGGGTACGCCACTGGTCATCTACTACTTTCAATTTCTTGCCCTGTTCCAGGTTCGTTTTTACCCAGGTGATAATATTACTGCGTTTAGGGTCTGCGGCAATGCCGTATACCAATACTGTACGCACGATGGACCAGGATAAATGGCTATTCTGGACAAGCCTTTCTGCGGCTACTTTGGTAGCGCCATAATAGCTGATAGGGTTTACGGCATCTTCTTCTGAGTAAGGACCCTGTAAACCATCGAAGACAAAGTCGGTGGAAAGGAAAATGAAAAAGCTCTTGCTTTTTTCTGCGGCCTGGAGGAGATAGCGGGTAGCGTTGACATTACAATCCCAACAGGCATCTTTGTTTCTTTCACAATCGTCTACCTGGGTCA
Source organism: Chitinophaga sancti (assembly GCF_034424315.1). Taxonomy (GTDB): domain Bacteria; phylum Bacteroidota; class Bacteroidia; order Chitinophagales; family Chitinophagaceae; genus Chitinophaga; species Chitinophaga sancti. The sequence goes on along the minus strand of NZ_CP139972.1, from coordinate 7,348,856 downwards.
TGGCTGCCGCGTGGATAACGATATCTGGCTGATGCTTCTGTAGTAACTGATTTACGCTGGAGGAATCCCTGAGATTTGCGGGTTCATAGAGATACCCATCCTGGTTGGGGAGGCGATTGGCGCCCCTGCCGGTAGCAATAACTTCGTAGCGGGAATCCTTTGAAAATAGGGGGATAAGGTGCTGGCCCAATAATCCGTTACTTCCTGTGATTAATACCTTCATAATTATGCCTTTTGCTAAAATTACGAAGAAAAGAGTTTGGTTAAAAAAAAACGCTGATGCCTGCGGCATCAGCGTTTTTGGGAAGCGGCATTGGCCATTCAATTTAATTTTTGAAATGCATGCCCAGGTTATACATCACAAAAGCCCAGATGTCCGCAGACTCTTCTATCAGCTTGCCTGTCGGCTTACCTGCACCATGGCCTGCCTGGGTATCGATACGTATAAGCGTTGGGTTAGGGCCTGCATTATCTGCCTGCAGTGTAGCTGCAAATTTAAATGAGTGTGCAGGCACTACCCTATCATCATGATCGCCTGTAGTGACCATAGTAGCAGGATAAGAGGTCCCTGGCTTCAGGTTGTGCAGTGGTGAGTATTTGATCAGGTATCTGAACTGATCTTCCTTATCGCTGGTGCCATATTCCACACCCCATGCCCATCCGATTGTAAAGTTTTGGTAGCGCAGCATATCCAGTACCCCTACAGTGGGTATTGCTACCCTGAACAGATCAGGGCGTTGTGTCATCACTGCCCCTATCAGCAGCCCACCATTTGATCGGCCGTGTACTGCTAATTTGGAGGTATTGGTATATTTTTCTTTGATCAGGAATTCTGCTGCACCGATAAAGTCATCGAATACATTCTGCTTCTTCTCAAACATACCAGCTTTGTGCCATTCTTCGCCATACTCCGCACCACCACGCAGGGTTACCTGTGCAAAAATACCGCCTTGCTCCATAAAGAACAGGTTGGATACGCTGAAAGAAGGGGTGAGCGGGATATTAAATCCACCGTAACCATACAGGAATACAGGATTGTTGCCATTTAGTTTGATTCCTTTCTTATAGGAAAGGAACATTGGAATGCGGGTACCATCTTTACTATTAAAGAATACCTGTTTGGTTTCGTACTGGGAAGGATCGAATTTCAGCTCAGGTTTGAAGTAAAGGGAGGAGTGGCCATTTGTTATTTCATATTTATATATCAGGGCCGGTGTCACATATGAATTAAAGGTGTAATAGAATTCCTTGTCTTCTTTTTTACCGCCGAATCCGGAGGCGGTACCGATGCCAGGGAGTTTGATCTCTCTTTCCAGGTGGCCTGCATAGTCTAATTGGTATACACGGTTAGCGGCATCCTGCAGGTATACGGCAAACAGTTTTCCACCGCCGGTACCGACATGTACCAGGGTTTCTTTTCGTTCAGGGATGATCAGCTTGCGGGGGCCCTGGGGATTTTTGGTATCGATCAGCTCTACTTTATAGTTCGGTGCGCCTTCGTTGGTGATCACGAGCAGCTTATCGCCGTCATTGTCTATTACATTTGGCTCATATTCGAAGCCTTTGATCAGCAATTTGAACTCCTTTTGGTCAGGATTTTTCATGTCGCGGAACCATATTTCATTGCCGGAAGTGCCTTCTGACGCGCTTAAGAGCAGGAAACGTTCGTCTTCGGTAACACTTGCTGAAAAATTGCGTAGTGGGTGATCTGAATCAGCGTGAATCAGTACATCCTTATCCTGAGAAGTACCTACCTTGTGGTAGTAAATTTTATGGAATTCGTTCTTTTTAGAGAGTTTGCTGGCTTCGGTGGGTTCGTCATAGCGACTATAATAAAAGCCATCTCCTCTCCAGGAAAGACCGGTGAATTTGAGCCAGTTCAGGCTATCGGGGAGCAAAGTTTTGGTAGCTACGTCCATTACATGGGCCTGCTGCCAGTCGGAACCAGCCTTTGCAATCAGGTAAGCGGCATATTTTCCGTCTTTAGAGAACTGTACGGTGCCTAAAGCTGTTGTACCATCGGCAGATAATTTATTTGGATCGATGAATAATTCGGGCTTAGCGCCAGGGGTGGTTGCCTGCCTGTACAGTACAGCCTGGTTTTGCAAACCATCGTTTTTGTAGAAGTATAGATAGTTACCTCTATGATCCGGTGCAGCTGTTTTTGGATAATTCCATAACACTTCCAGACGATTTTTTATCGAGTCGCGGAAAGGTATCTTTGCAAGATAATTCTGGGTGATCGTATTTTGCTCCTTTACCCATGCTTTGGTTTCAGGACTATTATCGTCCTCCAGCCAGCGATAAGGGTCGGCAATAGTAGTGCCATGGTAGTTATCTGAGACGTCGGTTTTCCGTGTTTGCGGATAAGCAATGCCAGGTTGTTGTGATTGCGCTTGCGCTGTAGACATAGTGGTAAGAAGCAAAGAGGAATTAATAAAAGTAAAAATTAAAGCAGGTAGACGTTGCATTATTGCATTTAAATTATACATATGTATATTTTTTTAAAAAAATACTCTATTGGTTAACTGAAATTGAAAATTTTCTTTAATTCATCAGATTACTATTAGAAAGAATATCCAAAATGTTATTTTTGTGCGCCAATTAAATATTTTTCTGGCAATTTATGCATAAGGAATGTGATAATCAGGAAAAGAAGCTGACTTGCGGAAAGAGATTGTTAGAATATTCGGAGTATACCACTATGACACATTTGGGGTATAAACTGGGCATCACAGGTTCAACGTCGGGGAATTCCCACATAAAAACAACGTAGAGAGGGAAATATAACATAACTATGAAAAAAGTTAACAACATTGCGGTCCTTACATCAGGCGGAGACGCGCCGGGCATGAATGCTGCCGTTCGTGCAGTTGTAAGAACGGGAATTTACAATCAGCTGAATGTTTTTGGTGTCATGTATGGTTACAGGGGAATGTTGAAGAACGAAATCTTTCCTTTGGAGTCTAAATCTGTTGCCAACATTATACAGCGCGGTGGTACAATCTTAAAAACAGCCCGTTGTAAAGAGTTTTACGAAGCCGAAGGCCGTAAAAAAGCCTACGAAAATTTAAAGAAGCACAACATCGATGGTATCGTAGTAATCGGTGGCGATGGTTCTTTCAATGGTGCGTACAAGATGAGCCAGGAATTTGATATTCCGTGCATAGGTCTGCCAGGCACAATTGACAAAGACATTGCCGGTTCAGATTTTACCATTGGGTTTGATACAGCTGTGAATACAGCAGTAGATGCGATAGACAAGATCCGTGATACAGCTGATGCACACGACCGCTTATTTATCATAGAAGTAATGGGGCGTGATGCTGGTTATATAGCTCTCCACAGTGGTATTTCTACTGGTGCTGAGCACATTATGACTCCTGAGCACATTATCGATGTTCAAGACATTATCCTGGAACTGCAGGCTAACGAACGCCGCAAGAAATTAGTAAACATCATCGTGGTAGCAGAAGGTTCTGCTGCTGGTGGCGCAGAAGCGGTAGCACGCCAGATTAAGGAACAATGTCCTCAACTGGATACCCGCGTAACCATCCTCGGACATATTCAACGTGGTGGTAGTCCTACCTGTCAGGACCGTATCCTGGCTAGCCGTATGGGTTATGCTGCTGTAGAAGCGTTGTTGAATGGCACTTCCAATGTTATGGTAGGAATTGTAAACAACAAAATCCAATATACACCTCTGGAACAGGCCATTAAAGCCAAAGAGCAGATCGATCCGGAATGGTTTAAAATAGTAAAAATACTTGCGAGTTAAAATAAGAGCTATGAGTACACAAGATATATCTAAACACAAAACGAAGATAGTTGCCACAGTAGGACCGGCATGCGACACTTACGACAAATTACTGGCCCTGGTAAAAGCCGGCGTAAACGTGTTCCGCCTGAACTTTTCACATGGCTCTCACGAAGACAAACTTCGCATCATTGGCTACATTCGCCAGATCAACGAAGTTGAATCTTTCAATGTTGCCATCCTGGCTGACCTGCAAGGACCAAAACTGCGCGTAGGTGAAATCGCTAACAATGCGCTGCCACTGGTTCCGGGTATGATCCTGACTTTCGTAAACGAGAAGGTAGTTGGTACTGCCGAAAGAATATATGTATCTTATGCTGATCTGCATAAAGATGTAAAACCAGGTCAGAAAATTCTGCTGGATGACGGTAAGATCGAAACTGTAGTAAAAGAAATCACTGCTGCAGGTGAAATCAAAGCTGAAGTTACCCTGCCAGGTGTTCTGTCTTCTAAGAAAGGTTTCAACCTGCCAGATACTAAAGTATCTCTGCCAGCGCTGACTCCAAAAGACGTAGAAGATCTGGAATTCATCATCGACCATAACTGTGACTGGGTTGCCCTGTCATTTGTAAGAGATGCTGCTGACCTGCAACTGATTCGTAAACGTTTGAAAGAACGTAACTCTAAGATCAAAGTTATCTCTAAGATCGAAAAGCCTGAGGCTATCGCAAATCTGAAAGAGATCATCTGGGAAAGCGACGGCGTAATGATCGCTCGTGGTGACCTGGGTGTGGAACTGCCAGTAGAGCAGATCCCAATGATCCAGAAAGATATTATCCGTAAATGTATTCACCGTGCTAAGCCGGTAATCGTGGCTACCCAGATGATGGAATCCATGATCGACCGTACCCGCCCTAACCGTAGCGAAATCACTGACGTAGCTAATGCGGTGCTGGAAGGTGCTGATGCTGTGATGCTGAGCGGTGAAACTGCAACTGGTCAGTTCCCAGAACTGGTTATCCAGACTATGCGTAAGATCATCGGTGAAGTTGAGAAAGAAGAAATCATCTACAACCGTAACCTGATCCCTCACCGTCATTCTCCAACCTTCCTGAGCGATGCACTTTGCTACAACGCTTGTAAGATGGCTGAAGACCTGGAAGCAAATGCACTGGTTGGTATGACCCAGAGTGGTTACACCGGCTTTATGCTGAGCAGCTACCGTCCACGCTCTCCACTGTTCGTATTTACTAAAGAAAAGACTTTGGTAAATCAGCTGAGCCTGAGCTGGGGTGTACGTGCTTTCTACTACAATGAAGAAATCGGTCTGGACAATATTATCAAAGATCAGATCAGCACCCTGAAAGATAAAGGATTCCTGAAAACTGATGATATCGTTGTAAATACTGGTTCTACTCCGGTAGCAGAACACCTGCCAACAAATACTATCAAGGTTTCTAAAGTTCTGTAGGAGCTTTATAAAAATACAAAACAGGAACGGCTCCCGAAGGGAGCCGTTCCTGTTTATTGAAAAATTAAAAGTCTAATGCGATTCTCGTAAATAAGCGCATACCATTGACCCCCATCTGCACAGGATCCCAGGCACCACCCGCTTCACCATCAAACGCTGAAAGCTTCGCTCCTTGCACATAGCCTAAATCAGGATGTACATTAAATACATTATCCACCCCTACAAACAGGTTGATATGCCGGCTGAATTTATGACTTACATAAAGATCAGTCACCAGCTTTCCTTTGTACACAAATAATTCCGGCACTGTTTTTCCACCTTCATCCAGTTCTACGATCGGGTTAATACCGGTACCTGACAGGTCGCCGGAATAGCCGTAACCAAAGAGCGATATCTTACCAAAGTAAGTGAGGTGTGAACCAAAACTCCATTTATCGAAACCATATTCCAGGTTGAGGCCCATCTTCACCGGTGGCGCAGAAGCTTTTACAAAGCGCTGCTCACGGTCGCTGAAGAAAGATTGACGATGTACATAGCTGTCATTCAGCTTCGCTGGTACGTTAATTTTGTCAATACTCATCTGCTGCACATTGCCTGTAAATAATACACGGAAATGCTGATTGCTCCAGCGTTTGTTGTAATCTACCACGAGGTCTACCCCGTAGTTGGAAGTATTCACAGCATTGGCAAAGAACTGTGCATTGTCAATGTGCAGGGCGTTAAGTGTGTTATATACTTCTGCATCCAGGGTTGTATCCCCTGCATTAAACTGCCCGGAGAGTACGATACGATCTTTTACCTTCACATAATATCCATCTACTGTTACAGTTAGTACAGGCACTGGTTTCCAGGTAAAACCGAGACTGGCATTCAGCGACTTTTCCTGTTTCAGATCAGGGATGCCTGCTGCCCGGGTGATCGCATTGTAATTAGGCGCAATCTTTACTTCGGAAATAGTACCCCCCTGTACGTTAGTATACTGGGAACTGTAGTTGATCTGTTGCAGGGAAGGTGCCCTGAAACCTGTACTGACAGAGGCACGGATATTAAAATTGCTCGTAAGCTTGTAACGGGTAGCCAGTTTATAATTCGTCGTGAATCCAAAATCCGAATAGTTCTCTGCCCTGATAGCAGCACCTACCAGCCATTTATCGGTTACATCCATTTCTGCGTCTACATAGGCAGCTATGTTACCACGATTGGCGGCCACCTCATCGCTGGGGCGATAACCGGGGAAGCCCTGGGAACCCGTGGCTTTATAGAAAGTAGGATCGTAATTGGTGTATGACGCTTCTTCACCAGCATAGATGCTATATCTTTCATAGCGGTATTCGGCACCAAAGGCAAGGTTTAAATGATGAATTGCTTTAGTGAAGGTCACATTAGTGGTGTTCTGTAAAAATGAGAAACCGCCATCATCGAAGTGCGTGGGCGATTTTGCCCCCAGGGAGGCGTTGAAGGTCTTATCCCCATAAAAATGAAAATTGTTTCTGCCCAGGGTATTGCTCACATCCCAGGTCCAGCCTTCTCCAAATTCACCTTTTACCCCTACAGCTGCAGAGACATCACTGACATGGGTCTGGATATGAGGATCGAAAATGGTATCGTCCGGCACAGCATACATAATATCTTTATGGAAGATCAGATGACCACCGTCATCAGTCGGGAAACGGTCCGGGTGACCTGCAAAGGAGCGGGAATAGGCAAAGGCATCGGAGCTTTTATAATTATAACCACCAAATGCATACAAGGAAGTTTTTCCCGTACCCAGGGGTACTTCCAGGTTGATCATTCCTCCCCCATTCATGCGGGATCCATCACCAGCTCCTCTTCTCACACTATTGACAGGCAGTCCATCTTTGTGATTCAGGTCTGTATCCAGGGCTTGCCGGTAGGTTTTACCCTGAATGAGAAAATTGCCGGAGAAGTTCAGGAAACCACCATGTCTTCCCAGTGGAAGGCCATAACTAAGGCCCAGGGTACCCGTATTACCATCAATGGGAACGCCGTATTGATATTGAGATTGCTTACGGCCAAACCAGGTATTATACTTATGGTCATAATAGCCGGCATAACCTGCGGTGACATTGAGGTGGTTCACATCTTTTTTGAGGATAATATTGATCACCCCGGCGATGGCATCGGAGCCATATTGTGCGGAGGCCCCGTCGCGCAGAATTTCGACCCTGTCAATGGCAGCTTCTGGAATAGCATTGAGGTCTGTGCCGGAGTTACCCCGGCCACGGGTACCATAAACGGCTACGAAGGCGGTCTGGTGCCGTCTTTTCCCATTAACCAGTACCAGGGTTTGATCAGGTCCCAAGCCCCGGAGAGTAGCCAGGTCAATCATGTCTGCGCCATCACTCCCACTCTGCTTGTTGTAATTCAGGGAAGGGGCGGCCATGTTTAAGATTGCAGTCAGGTCGGTTTTAGCAGTGGGGAGGGCTGCCTGGGCGATAGGGATGACATCTACCGGAACAGGGGTTTCGGTTCTGGCCCTACCTGTACCACGGCTACCTACGAGCACGATCTGGTTCAATTCCGAGACAGCGGAGACTAATTTTACATCGACCACGGAGCGGCCATTGACTGAAATCGCCTGGGCATTGAAGCCGATGGCACTGATTTCGAGCACGTCCGTGGCTTTGGCTTCGATTACATATTCCCCGGACTTGTTTGTTAAGGAGCCGGCACTACTTAGTTTGACTCTTACAGTGATTCCTTCTAATGGGGCGCCAGTGGTGGCATCTGTGACTTTTCCGGTTACTTTTTGTTGTGCGGTGGCTACAGTGAGGCAAAGGCATAGCAATGCCAGACAAGACACGATTTTGGTTGCCATATTTACAGGTTTGGGTATGATTAAATATAATCATTTTTGGGTTAGAATACTATTACTCAATTACCAGGTGGCGTACCTGTTCTCTTCTTTATTGCCCGGAAATCAGCCAGATTCCCTTCGGGCAAGGCTATTGATTTTTAAGCCATTCACTGGCCCATACGGATGCCGCTGCCATTTTAGGGGATTAAAATTCAAATTTTATCGCTTTATTTATAGGTATTTTGAGTACCAAGGGCTAAGGTTAAGCTACTTATATCTGATATGAATTTAATCAGACAGGCAGAACAACAAATTTTCGCCGACTTCGTCAAGGTCGAAAATGTTCCCGAGATCATGCATTCCTATATTATTCCTTACGCGAGGAGAACGGTATATGGTAATGCCCGCGTTTTTGTATTCAAGCAATTGCTGGAAGCGCCCCCATACCGGGTATGGCAACATCATGCCATCACTTCCCAGGTTACAGAAATTCATCCCCGGGTAGATGCACCGGGTTTACATTTAGGAGTGACTCTTAGTTCCCTGAATGTCCATTCCATGATGCGTGGAGGGTTCACCGAACATGTGCAGCAGGGAGATCTGAATTTATTTTACGTAACCCAAGAAGAAAAAGCGGTGACTATACATCCGGGTACGCATTGCTTTCTTAACATCGAGTTTGATGAAGCCTTACTCCCTTCACTGGCGGATAATGCGTTTCTTGAAGAAACTATATTACCTGCTATTGCAAATAACCTGCGTGGTGGTGTGATCAACATGAATGGTGTAACAATGGATGCCTATTGTTCATTACTCCTTGAACAAATACGGAATCCACTGGGAGGAAATACCTTTGCACGCAGCCGGTACATTAGTAAGCAATGTGAATTGTTACTCATTCATTTCTTTGCACGGCTACAAAAAGAACTTGTTGAATACCCGCCACTCACCAATGAAGATGTGAATAGTATTGATAGTGTGAAAGCGCATATTAAAGCGAATACAACTGGAATTTCCACAGTGGAATTGTGCCAGCTGTTCGATATTCCTGTTGCAAAATTACAGGAGGGTTTCAAAGGTTTGTATGGTACCAGCGTAGAGGCTTTTGTGATCCTGTGGCGACTGGAAAAAGCAGCGTTGTTATTAACAAAGAAAGATGCATGCCTGGAGAAGATCGCAAAGGAAACAGGGTATAAAAATGTGGATACTTTCGTGAATAGTTTTACACGGTATTATAATTGTACTCCTGAACAGTTCAGGAAATTATAATCCTTACTTTTACAGCCCAGGGAATCAAAACTTTATTCACATGAGTATTTTCAAGAGTATTAATCCATATACAGAGGAAACCATTGCTGAATATACAGCGCACACTCCATCAGAACTGGAACAAAGATTAGCGAAAGGACATCGGGCACATCAGGCATTGAAACAAACTTCACTTGAGCAGCGTTGTACATGGATGCAGCGGCTTGCGGACCTGCTGAAAGAGAACGCGGATGAACACGCCTTTATTATCACCCAGGAAATGGGGAAAACCCTGAAGGAAGCGAAAGCTGAAGTACTGAAATGTGCCACTTCGGCCGAATATTATGTACAAAATATTGGTAGTATGCTGGCACCGAAAATTATCAAATCTGATGCACAGCAGAGTTATATCTCCTACGAACCTAAAGGAATTATCCTGGCAATTATGCCCTGGAATTTCCCTTACTGGCAGGTATTCCGCTTTGCGATTCCAAATATTCTGGCGGGCAATGCGGGGATCCTCAAGCATGCCAGTAATGTAAGCGGTTGCGCACTGGCCATCGGGCAGGTCTTCCTGGAAGCCGGTTTCCCTGAAGGCGTGTTTCAAGCGGTACTGGTGAACTCCAAACACATGGAGCCCCTGATTGCGGATGAGCGGGTACAGGGCGTAACCCTGACAGGGAGCACCGCTGCGGGCATGAGCGTGGCAGGGCTGGCAGGAAAATATATCAGGAAAACGGTATTGGAACTGGGGGGCAGTGATCCCTTTATTGTGCTGAAAGATGCGGAGCTGGAAGCCGCTGCACGTACTGCTGTGAAGGCCCGTTTTCAGAACGCTGGTCAGTCCTGCATTGCTGCAAAACGCTGGATCGTAGACCAGGCAATAGCTGACGAATTTACAGAACGGGTGACGACACTCATACAGCAAATGAGCCAGGGAGATCCTATCTTGCAGACCACTGACATGGGGCCAATGGCTCGTCCGGATCTGGCAGCAGAGTTAGGACATCAGTTACATCAGTCAATCGAACAGGGTGCGAAACTGATAACCGGCGGGCAGCGATCCGGGGCCAATTTTGCTCCTACCCTGCTTAGCGGTGTAAAACCTGGTATGACAGCCTTTGACGAAGAAACCTTTGGACCATTGGCTGTGATCATTAACGCTGAAAATGAACAGCATGCTATTGCATTGGCGAACCAGACACCATATGGACTGGGGTCATCTCTCTGGACCAGCGATACCGGTAAAGCGGCAAAACTGGCTACACAGATTGAAAGCGGCAATGTATTTATCAATGCCATGGTGCGTTCTGATGCCCGTTTGCCATTTGGTGGTGTGAAACAATCGGGATATGGAAGGGAACTTTCTCAGGAAGGCACACATGAATTTTTGAATGTTAAAACGGTTTACATAGCTTAGCACCCTGAAACAACGGAATCGAATCAACAGGTCAACAGCATCTAAACTAAATGACACGGAACAACTACGCTCCCTATATCACTATTGCCCGTGAAGAATGGGCAAATAAAAGTGATGAGCCCACGGAACACCTGATCAAAGATCTTGACAAACTGCATGGGTTAAATGAGCCGCTAACGAAGGAAGAAGTTACACAAATCTACGTGCCGCTGTCACGCCTGCTTAATCTGTATGTAACAGCTGCGCAGGAGCTACATGCAACTACAAATACATTTCTGGGTAGCAAAGTTACCAAGGTACCTTATATTATTGGAATTGCCGGTAGTGTAGCAGTTGGGAAAAGTACCACAGCCCGTGTGTTGCAAAGGTTGCTGGCTGCATGGCCCAATCATCCGAGAGTAGCATTGGTAACTACCGATGGTTTTTTGTATCCTAACAGGGTATTGGAACAGCGGGGCATTATGAACAGGAAAGGTTTTCCGGAGAGTTATGATATCAGGAGGTTAGTACAGTTCCTGGCCAACTTAAAGTCAGGAAAAGAAAAGGTGGCAGCACCGCTGTATAGTCATCTTGAATATGATGTGATGGCGAATGATATGCAGTGGGTGGAGTCTCCGGATATTGTGATTGTAGAAGGTGTGAATGTATTACAGGTAAGGCCAAGGCCGCTGGGCTCACCGGAGCCAAGTATCTTCGTATCGGATTTTTTTGACTTTTCTATATTCGTAGACGCAGAAGACAAAGACCTGGAGATGTGGTATATAGAACGGTTCAAGTCGCTGCGCACAACAGCATTTACTAATCCGGAATCTTATTTTCACAGGTATGCACATCTTACGGATGCGGAAGCCGAAGAGATAGCAAGAAAGATCTGGAATGAAATCAATAAGCCCAATTTGGTGCAGAATATACTGCCGACAAGGTTTAGGGCGAGTTTAATTCTGGAGAAAGGGAATCATCATTTTGTACAGTCACTGAAGTTAAGAAAGACTTAAAATATTCGAACGGTTTTGCTAAATGGCAAAACCGTTTTTTTTTCGCCTACATTTAGCAAAATTTTCAAGCACAATGAAAAAATTCCTCCTACCTGTAACAGCCTTTGTTATTTTGGTTGCATCAGCATTTACGGTTCTCTCCGGACCTGATTATAAAATTGCTGCAGGCTACGCTGTTAAATTTTCGGCCTCAGGTGCCAATGGTATTTTTAAAGATTTAAAGGGAAAGATTGTCTTTGATGAGCAGCACCTGAATACATCTAAATTTGATGTAACGATTGATGTATCCAGTATCAATACAGGCAATGGGTTGAAGAATACACATGCGAAAGGTGATAAATGGTTTGATGCGAAAAAGTATCCGGCTATCACATTTACGTCTACAGAAATAACGAAATCCGGAAGCGGCTATGTTGCAAAAGGGGAGTTGACAATGCATGGTGTAAAGAAACCTTTATCTATTCCGTTTACGTTTACGAAAGCGGGTAATGGCGGCACATTCACAGCAAAATTTGATGTGAACAGAAGTGATTATGGCGTGGGAACGCCGGGTGGAAAAGTGGATGATATAATTAAAATGGAAGTGAATGTACCGGTGAATTAAGTTGCTTTTAATATAGGAGACAGCTTTGGCTGCCTCCTGTATTAAATGTATGAACATATAAACATGAGTATCATTTTTGATAAGCTGCCCAATCCATCGTATAATTCCCCGTTTCTCCCCTGAAATCCCCGGACCCTTTAGGGTACCTGTCTGCACATCATACCATTCGTAGAAACCATAGTGGTTTAGGACACGATCCAGCATAGGCTGAGTCCATCATATGCCTCTTTTATCACACCATTTGCGGCAAGGGCCATGACCATTCTTCCTTCAAACCAGTTCCTGGCGCTGGCATTAAGATAGACATAAGGTTTCATGTTAGGGAATTCCTTTTCAGGATAAGGAGTATACACTGTAATGCCGATGGTGGCATATTTTTCTCTGCTACTTCCTTAAATATGAGGCAGCCAGATCGTTTTGCCAGGCAGTCGCCAGCAGGGGGCGAAAGCATGAAATAACCGAAGAAGATCTTTATCCCCATAGCATGTATGTACATACAAACATAATGATTAATTTTAGCAGATGGAAATGAGTATTGATCATCAGAATCCGGTTCCATTACATATTCAGGTGGAGCATTTGCTGCGGAATATGATCAGGGATCCGAAGTATGCGGGTGGGCAGTTTTTACCGAATGAGGTAGAGCTGGCGAAGCAGCTGGCTATTTCAAGATCTACATTGCGGCAGGCGCTGAATAAACTTGTATATGAGGGATTGCTGTTGCGCAAGAAAGGTGTGGGCACAAAAGTGGCCGAATTAGACCGGATTAGTTCAAAGGCGAAGAACTGGATCAGCTTCACCCAGGAAATGCAGGCACGGGGCTTAAAAGTGCGAAATTTTGAGTTACATGTTACATGGGTATTGCCGGATAATGATACCGCGGAATTTTTTGGTATCACAGCCACACAAAAGATATTGAAATTAGAAAGATTGAGAGGAACACCGGATGGCCCTTTTGTTTATTTCATTTCCTGGTTTCATCCCAGGATTGGGTTGACAGGTGAGGAAGATTTTAAGCGGCAGTTGTATGAAATATTGGATAAGGATTATGGGGTGGTAGCTGTTTTATCGAAGGAGGAAGTGAGTGCGAAAGCGGCGGATAAATTTGTGGCAGGAAAATTAGAGATTGATGCGGGGAGTCCGGTACTGTTCAGGAGGAGATTTGTGTATGATAAGAATGATTTACCGGTGGAGTATAACCTGGGGTATTATAAAGCGGATAGTTTTATATACACGGTAGAGAGTAGAAGGGAATACAACAAGCCATAAAATATATAAAGCCCCTCCGCGCCAGCGAAGGGGCTTTTAAAAAGGGCATAATTTTCTTTAGCAAATCATCCCACTACTTTACCCATTCATTGATATGGGAAGCGTTACCCATGGCAATTTCACGGGCAGAGATAGTGAATGACACCATCATCGGATTCTGGTTATCAGCATCGAAGGTTTCTTCGAACTTCACCAGGTATCCTTCCTTGAAGTTGAGTGATTTCAGCTTAGCATCAGAATCTCTTTTGTAGAACGTGATAGTACCATCCTTCCTTTCGAAGTTGTTTACCATCCATTCAAACAAATCGGTATCACCATTAGATTCTACTGTTAATCTGATGCGGCCGCCGCGGGTAATAGCTGAAGGGCGACCAGTTGCATCTACTTCCTGGGTGAGGTCGTAGCTACAGTGTTTAACAACCATCTGTTTTCCTGCTACTTCAAACACGGATTTGAATGACATGGGTTAAATGTTTAAGGTTTACAATAAAGAATTAACAATTAAGAGCTATCTATTTATTTATCTATTTATGATGCTCCAAAAATAATTATTATTCCATTTACCGCAAAGCTCATATGGTCATTTAACAAATTAGAATTTTAATCATTTATCATTAACAACATGTGTAGAATATTTACCTGCTTCTCATTAACTGCCTGTTGTAATCCAGCTCGCTGCGGGCATTTTCAAGCTCTTTGTTCAGATCGCTGATCTTTTCTTTGAGCTCTGCAATACTTTGTTGTGCATTAGATAATCCACGCAATTGCTGTTTACTTTGTTGTAATAAAAGACAGTTCTGAATGATGTTTGCATACAAGCCATAATGAGTTACTGCATCCTTAGGTATAGAGTTACGCATACTCACCAGATCCTGTGCAATTACCTGATCCATATAATTCGCATTCTGATTAGGCAGATTAATAGAATCGAGATTGTTTCTCACTCTCTCCAGCTTTGCCAGGAACTCACCCTGAAACGCCTGCTCCTGGCGGAATGTAGCGAGCTCTTTACGTAGCTCTGCATTCTCGCGGTTTGGCACCTGGAAGTTGAAAAATACGGCCAGTACAAACAGGCCTACTGTAACTATAAAAAATAACAGGAACCATAAAAAAGCGGATAATCTTTCCTGTTTGTTCAGTACACGCATGTGATATTAAATTGAGTTGATAATTAGGATCAATCTGTGAAAAACCATTTTTTGGTTTTATGCTTACGGATGTATTCTGCATCCTCTGCACTTTCTTCTTTTACGAAGATGCCACTATCCATCTTACGACCAATGTAATCCAGCCTGCTCAGGCTTTCGAACAACTTGTTGATCGCGCGTACAAAAGGGATCATAGGTTGCAGACACTCTCTTACATCTGTGTGTTTATAGCGGATGTTTGCACAATTTATCATCAGGGTTTCCAGTTCACCCTGTTTCAGTTCACACCATTCTGAAAAGTAATTCAGCAGTTCTTCTTTACCTGCACTTGCACGCTGATCGATCGCATTCTTCATAGTACGGGCCAGGCCTGCTATTACTTCCAGCATCGCTGCGGGTGTTTGATAAATACCTAACCAGCGGAACTGAGAAATGCGCGTACCCAGGTATTGTACTAATCTTTCTGTGATGTACAATACTACCTGTGCCAGGTCATTATTCTGATTACGTGAATATACTTTCTGAACAATGTGCACGCCGTACATTTCCAGCTGACCGAGGAACTGATCCAGCTCCTGGTGCAGGTCTGCCAGGGAAGGATGCGCATACACCATTGTACAGGGTGGTATGTAATCATCATCCATCTGCGGACGACCATCTACGATATTGATACGCCCCAGTATCATTTGATAACTACCGAGTTGCCCTTGTGGTAACTGTGATGCAGGTGTTACATACAGATGGTATTCCGGTGTAGCATACGGCAATCTTGGCGGATCTTCACGCAGCAAAGGTTCTCCGCTTGGCTGGCGGTCGAAAGGGTTTACCTGTATGAGGATGTAATATGCATTTTCTGAGTGCAGTGGATCCCAGTTAAATGTAGCTTCAGGAAACGTGGTCGCATATTTCAGCGAGTGTACAGTATGTTCAGGGATCTCAATTCTTGCACCACCGGGGGTAACGGCACGGCATTCGGTGAGTTTGATCCTCCATTGCTGCTGATTGTCGGTTACAAACCAGCAACGTAATGATTCTTTACTTTCTGCTTTTGCAGGCAGCAATCCGTAGTTCTGCGCATGCAAGCCGCTGGAAATAGCATCCCTTATCTGATCCAGCATTGCGTTTTCTGTTTCAACGAAATGCTGTTTTTTTATCTTCATTCCATCAACCCAGTTGACGGGAAAATATTTGAGCGGTTCTGCCATGGATGAATAATTTTAAAATGTAGGGATTAATTGATAATAATTCGGTTACAAATAATAACGCTGTTTTCCTGCATTCCATTCATGAATACAGGCTTATCCGGATCGAGTGTTTTGGCTGTAAATGCCCATTTTGATTTCAGGTGAAATACCCAGCCATATGGTTGTCCGTTTGCATCCACTACGTCAATCGGCGTATTGGGATAACGGTCGTTGTAATCATTGATAAAATGATAGAAGAGGTCGCCGAGATCCATCTTAATCGGTGTACGTGCCCGGAAGTAGGTGCGGTCATGATCAGTTACTTTCTTCTCCAGTTCAAAACCAATTACGATCAGATCGCGCATATCATCTTCATTCACTTCAGGTAATTCCTGGTAAGCGGGATATTGCCACCACTTGAATATCTTAGCTGGAATGGCCATCATCTTTTCAAAGGTCTTATACACAAATGTAGGCAATGCAAATGCGAACATACAGGTGAGTAAGGGGTAAAATGAAAACTCTCCTTTTGCAAATAAATGCTGGATGAGTATGAAGCCAATTCCACCAAACAGCCAGATGGCTACAATGAATGCCAGCTCTGATCCAAATGAATCGTCACTGCCCCAGAAACGGGTATACATGAGGTTACAATGTACTATGCCGAGGCCCAGAAACCATACTTCGTAGAAGATATACTGGCTCATGGAATTCTGGTGTGTAAAGAGGAACGGAATGGAGCTGATGACAGCAAATACCAGTACCATAATAGCAAGGTACCAGAGTGCCTTTTTCTTATATAGGGAAAAGTTTTTAATATAACGGCTTAGCAGACCCACTATCAGGGAGCCGATAGCCATAAATGCCGCCAGTACAATGTAGATCTTAGCTTTTAGTATCATAGTTTATTTCCTCGGAAAGGGTTAAGCCTGTTGGATGATCTGGGGTTGGAATACTCCGTTGGGCCCGGAATCATACCATAAGGGTATATAACATGCAAAAATAGTTCCATTAAGTGCCTACAGGTAAAAATTATAGCCGCCCAATCCTTCCTTCTCCCGGGAGTCTGCCATAAAGGCCTTGCGTTCATCTGCGTGAGGTTCAAGTATAGTTGCTACTTCTACATCAGCTGGTACCAGGAATCCAATACAGGTCTCTAACAGTTTGCCGTATGGCTGCCAGGGAAGAAAGTCGTGTACCCTGTGCTGTTGCAGGGGGCCAATGGTAATTTTCCAGACAGGCATATCTGTATAGAAGAGGTCACCAGTCATTGAATCCATGCCCAGCCTTGAATTACCAAGGGGCACAGCAGCACCAGTTTCCACAGCAGTAGACATATCTTCCTGGACAATCTTTACCGGCTCGTCCAGTATTGCCTTCAGGTAAAGTTGTACCAGGGGCAGATTACCTGCTATGCGGTAAATGTATGGCAACAATTTGACCAACTTTTTCAGTGCTGTTTTTGGCAGATCAGACCTGATACCCCAGAATGCCAGGAACAATTCATCTGTATCTTTTCCGAATGCATCAAAGAGTAAATGTTTTTCTTTCTGCTCCAGGAAAACTCTTTGTAGAAAAAATTCGTTCTCAAGCGGGCGAAAAAACTTTCTTGCTTCCTGTTGTTCTTTTTGCTGACGCTTGTAGTTGAGCACCATTTCCCTTACCGAGCGCTGTTGCTGCTGCGGTGTAAACTGGTGGAAGATGCCCTCCGGTAAACGATCGTACAGTCCATCACGGGAAAGGGTAAGCGAAATAAATGGATGGTAAGGTTGCGAATCATCCAGTTGAGCATCTAAAATATCTTTATTGAAAGACCTTACAAATACATTTTGATTTTGTACGGCAATTTCTTCGGCACGCACATGATTATCCAGTAACTCTCCTACTACTACTTCGGCACGTACATCATGTTGCAATTTGTTGATATGGTCTATTACTTCCTCCAGTACCGCGGCTTTTTGGGCATTATTTACCATACGGGTTAATTTAGGTTTTTCCTGATCTCTTATTTTCCAGGGTTACATACTAACAAATATCACCAGATTTCACGGATTCAAATGTTAAAATTTCAACTACGAATTTAGGTAGTTTATTAATTTCTCTAAAAAAATATTTAAAATTGCAGAAATACGAGAAACCTATGGCCCCAAGAAAGTCCGCAAATGAGCGAAAAGTTACTACGTATAGACCATTCAGCAAGATAACAAACCATATCGACCCAATGGTTCTGTACACATTCCTGGCATTACTCAGCATTAGTATGATCATACTGGCTTTCCAGGTTACCGGCCGTGAAGATTGCAGTCAGATCAGCATCGAACTGGCAAGCCGGAACAATGCAGGAAAACATACTTCTTTCAGTACAGGAGAAGTAATCACTTTTAAGGCAGCCACTACCGCAGGCAGCGACAGCGGACTCACCTGGGATTTTGGTGATTCCACAGCTACCACTTCAGGGCTACAGGTTTACCATGCATTTACCAAAGCTGGCACCTACATGGTCACCTTATCACATGGCAAGTGTACATGGAACCAGGAGGTGATTATTATTAATGCTTTAGCAGATAACACACCTGCGCCAGCCGCCGACCTCTACCCCACAATCGATGGTCCGGAAGAAATATTGGCTGGTCGTGCTGTTACTTTCACCAATAGTACAGCAAATGCCAATACATGGCAATGGCAGCTGCTGCAAAGAGGTGCTGAAGTGCATAGTGGCCGTAGTGTTACTTACACATTCTCTTCCCCGGGTGAACGTATTCTGTCACTGATCATCAATGGCGATAGCAGTAAGATGGTGACCAAGCATATCATGGTATTCCCTGCACAAAGCAATCACAAGGTACCAGACTTTACTCCCATGCCATTTCCTGATGAGAATAAGACACCAGAGCCTGCGCCCGTACCTGCTGCGCCAGAGAAGCCTAAAGTACCATCCGTTTCAGATGATGAATTTAAGTTTATGCTGAGCCAGGTGGTGGACAAACAAAAAAACGCCAGCGATTTCTCCGCATATCTTTGTGAAAACATCAATGCAAGAGTATTGCTGAATGATAAGGATACAGATACCTTCAGTCATTTCTGCTCACGCATTCGCGGCAAGAGAAGGTTTAAGATTGAAGTAGTAAACCTGATCAAAGATCAAAACGGTTGTGTGAAGGAAATACGTGTGCGGTATGACAAGAAATTCTTAGGCATTTTTTAATCATTAAAAAATGAAACAGCAGTATTATAAATTACCGATGGACTTCTCCAGAATTTTGCAGAAGCAGGATTTGCCGGATGTGAACCTGGAAGAATCTGTAGGACAACATATTCAGTTGTTAATCACAACCGTACTCGGGGAAAATAAAGATGATCCCCAGTATGGCTGCCAGTTGTGGGACAGCGATTTCGATATCAGGGCGTCGAACAATGAAGTGAAGGAACAGGTAGAATTGTCCATCAGGGCATCTATCAACAGGTATGAGAAACGACTGACACAGACCAGGGTAGTGGCGCAGATCAGTCAGGAGGAATTAATGGGGGTCAGTGCGAAGAAGGTAAAGAAGAAGATAAGAGTGACAGTAACGGGTGTGTTGGCGAGGAATAAAACTGAGTTCCACTATAGTAGTTTCTTTTACGTAAGCCCATTGTCGTATGATTAATTTTATTTTTTCAGGAGGAAATGCCGTGTTTGTAATTTATTAAACCTAAACCCTTAACCCCTTGGCAAAAGAACAAAAAGAACGAATCAAAGACCGGATGCTTAAAACAGCCGCCAGGCTGTGGGGATACCCTGATGCAGAGGTAGAAACCTCCTTTGATCCCATTGTACAATTACTGTTGGAAGCCTGTGCCAGTGAACTGGAAAAGATCCAGGGTGAGGCAGAGGTTTCCCATGCAAGACTGGTAGAACGGCTGGCACAGATCATGATGCCGGAACCCATTACCAGTAGTCAGCCAGCCTATGGCATTCTGCATGCCAGCTGCAATGAACGTACAGCCTCCCTGACGCCTGAGCACCAGTTTTTCTATTCACTGAGGAACGGCTTTAATAGCCAGGACCTTTTTTTCATGCCCCTTGCACATCAGCGCCTGTTCCGCGGACAGGTAAAATATAGCGTGATTGGTGGTAAATTGTTTGAGACCAGGGACCATTGGTTCAAGGAACAGGTCCTGCAAGGCAATTTACAGGCCGATACGCCGCCTAATCATCTTTGGTTGGGTCTAAGTATGGAAGGCGCCCATACCTCCGCAGAAGGGCTCTCATTTTTCTTTGATCTGCGAAATGTACACCTGCAGGAAATGTTTTATCATTACCTGCCACTGGCTAAATTTTATGTAGGGGAAACGCAGCTTCAGGTAAAAAGTGGTTATACTCATAGCAAGAGTGCTGCTGAAGAAGACCTGGAAGCCATTATGCAACCGGCTTTCGATACCAATACACGCTATGGACAGCAGGTATTACAACGTTTTAAACAGCATTTTCTGACCATTACCAGCACGGATCAATTACCAGCCGCCATGCCTTTTCCGCCTGCACTGCATCATGTATTTGGGCAGGCCAGCAGCAGATTGCAACAGGAGATTGTGTGGATCAGGATTGAATTCCCGGAAACTATCCGGCACTCTTTACTGGAAGACATCTTTTGCAGTATCAACAGTTTTCCGGTGGTCAATAAAAAACTGAACGAGCAATCACAACGACTAAACAAGTACCTGAACATTATGCCGCTGCACACCAACGATATTTACTTTGATGTGAAACGTGTATACGATGTAGCAGGCACCGATTACCATGTGCGTAACTTTACGACTAGCGGAGAAATGCAGGAAGGGGAACTGGTAATCAGGAGCAGTGGAATTGGCAGGTTCGATAGCCGCGAAGCAAAGGAGATCATTGCTTACCTGATTGAAGTAATCAGGGATGAAAGCTCGCTCTTCGAAGAGGTGCGCAATGACTATGTAGCCAGTAGAATGAGAGAACTCCACCAGCTGATTGCTTCGCTGGAAGAACAGTTACAGCCTACGGCCAACAGGGGGAATATTCCTTACCTGATGATCAAGCCAAAGGAAAATGCTGATTATTTGTTTTTAGAATTTTTCACTACCAACGGGAGCACTGCCAATAATATCCGTATGGGCAGCAAATTGCAGGAGTATGGAAGTGTACAGTTACAACCTAATTCTATCGCCCTGCTGTCGAATACGCAGGGGGGTAAGGACCGTCTGAGTATTGATGAAAAGATCAATTTGTACAGGTATCATTTGCTTACACGCAATAGAATAGTAACACCGGAGGATATGAAGGCGATGGTGAAATTTGTGATGGGTAAGGAACTGAGAGAAGTGAGCATTGTGAAAGGAGTGTCTGTAAAACCAGGTGCTTCTGAGGGGTATAGCAGAACACTGGATATCAAGATTACGTTATCGAAACCGGCGAACCTATATGCGGAAGGAAGTTTGTTGTATATGAAGGATGAGATGTTGCAGCAATTGAAAGAGAATGGAACGAATAATTATCCGTATAGAATATTTATGAACGATGTATTGATGTAATAAAACATTCATGAAAGACAGCGTTCACCAACGGGCATGAAAGTCATTTTCAGAAATAACAAGAGGCTGTATCATAATCCAGATAAAGCCTCTTGTTATTCGTATCCCTGATGGAGTCGGGTACCCGTTTAAGCAATTCTCAGCCGTCATTTTTATTTATGAGCCAAGCTCTTTTATATTTTCTGGAGGCGCACCTCTCCTCCTGTTTTTAATGTTTCCGGCGTCACTCCTTTCTTGCCCCCGGCATCGCAAAGCACGACCATATTTCCAAATCCAAGATCTACATAAATACGGTTACTCACCAGCCATCCTCTACCGGATAATTTTGTTTGTTTCCTGATATACACACCATTCGCCTGCAGATCATCCAACAACAGTATACTTACCAGCTGCCCATCTTCAAAGCTTTTACTGCTCTGCATCTTAGCTGCCAGTGATGTAACCGCTACCTTTTCTGATTTTCCGCCGATATTGATTTTGATACTCCTGAATCGTTTATCTGATTCTAATGCAGAACCTGCATTAAAAACTGATGCATTTACTGTTGTTTTATTGAACACATTGTAACCGAATTCAGGAATGTACAATTCAGGATATTCAAATAATTGCTTTATGGCAATGATCTTGTAAATGTACTGTGCCGTTTCGCTGTTCAGTATCAGCTGGTAATAATCACTACTACCCTGCTTGCGGATATTGCGTGAGATATTGCCTGCGCCACAGTTATACGCTGCAGCAGCCAGTGTCCAGGAATGTAGCTGGTTGTAAAGTTTTACAAGGTATTTACAGGCTGCATGTGTAGATTTCAGCAGCTCATTCCGCTCATCATTCGAATCACTTACATCCAGTCCTAAGGTAGTAGCAGTAGCCGGCATCAGCTGCCACACGCCCTGTGCACCTACGATAGATGTGGCATTGGTAAAACCACTTTCCACGATAGGCAGGTATTTAAAATCTTCTGGTATATGGTACTGCTGTAAGATGGGTACAATGAGCGGAAAATACTGCTCTGATCTGGCCTTTAAAGCTGGCAGAAAATTACGGTAACGAAGATGACCCTTTATCACATCCATCAGCCTGTAATTGACAAAATCACGCTCCATAGGCACAGATTCTCCGCAAAAGGCTACCTGCTGTGCAGACAGTCCTCCTGTTATCATACAACAGGCACAAACAAGGATTATATGGAGATAGCGCCGGATCATTTAGTGACCATATATTTGGGCAGCCCTGTCATTGGCACGTAGAGAACAATCTGGCTCTTTGTTGCTGCATTGTACATGATGAAGATGAGTTCATCAGCTTTCTTCAGTACGGGTGCAGGTGTTACAAACACTACGTTCTTCTCATCTCTTCCTCCAAAAAAAGAAGGTCCTTTTTTGTATGCAACAGGCAGGTGATGCAGTGTGGCAGTATCGGTATATACTTTATGCATGATCGTTATTTTACCCACCTGGTAAGGTGTACCACTTTGGTTCTTAATCCTGAAACACAAATACATCAGGTTATTCAGACTCATGGCCTGTGAAAACGTCACCGTAATACTCTCTGAGGTAGTTTCATACTGCCGCTGCACTTTCCGCTGCTTTATAAAGTCAGCAGCGATGTTGCCTACGGTTACGGTATCAACATCCGGAACCGGGGTGTTATCATCTGCCGCCGGATCAGAAGTATTAGCAGTGGAGGAAGTGCCACCTGTCGTATTCTGGGCCCCGGTAGAGGTCCTGGATGCTGAAGCACCGCCAGACAGGTTGTACTTTAGTTTTGACAATCCAACCTTTTCCCTGTAGGCCAGGATCATGTAAAAAATATTATCTCCCTCCCTGATCACCAGGTTGGTCGGTCTTGGGTTTGCCACTACCGGCCGTATAAATACGACATTCCCATCTACGATGCGATAGTCGTAATCCGAATTTTTTCCATCGCCAATTTGAAATGTGCTGATGGAAGATCCACAGGTTATAAGGGTGACGGCGCCTTTCGTCGTGATAATACTGTCTGGCTGCGCTTGCCCTGAAGCATGGCCCCACGACAATAAGCAAACACAGAGTACGCCTGTTAGCAATTGCTTCATCTGACTTTTTCCTTGCTTTTGTTATTATGTTTACATCAGTGATCACGGCTTAAAAAACAGGCTCCCCCTCCAGGAGGGGGAACTACAGTTTGTTTATCATCAATAAGTTAATTCGCCACGAATCATTTTATGCTTTATCCTGCTCATATTCTGTATTCCAATCATTCCCATCATCCCCTTTGTGACCATCCATTTTAATGAGGAAGTTCTTGGCAGGGAAGTATGGTTTCAGGTGTATATCCAGGTGAATACGATCTTTTTGCGAAGGATCCTGCTCAAAGCGGCGGATGTTGAAATCTTCAATCAGTTTATCCGGCCCCGTTATACTGTCCAGGAAGCGGATGATCTGTTTCATCAGGTCTTTGCGGGTATTTGCATTGAAGTTTTCAAATGCACGGCGATTCAGGAAGTCCATCAATACTTTGGTCACGTAGTCAAATACGCGTACGACAGAGTAAGTCTGCAGACCAATGTTATCACCATTGAACAAAGTTTTTGCACTGAAAGCCATTACCTTGCCGTATTCCTTTACCATTGGGATGAGGCCCATTTTTTCAAGGCTAGCAATTTCGCTTTTCTTCAGTTCGAATTTCACACCATCTACTTCGTTGATACCACCAAATTTCTTACCGGCAGTAACCTGTGACATGAGTGTTTTATAGATCTTACCTGCCAGTGCGCCGGAAGGTGGAACGTATAAATTGTCCTGCTCATTGATCTCGTCGAACTTACCACGGCCTACAAGCCAGTTGGCAGTCATAATCACATTAGAACGATGAATCTCGCCACCTGTCAGGTTAGCCAGTTCAAACATTTCCATGACGTCATCAGGCGCATCCAGGTGAGAGAAGTCTGTTACCAGCATGGCCTTGTTTTCGTAAGCGATCTTTGCCCATTTCTCCAGCACTTTGTTAGAGCCTAAGTAACCCGGCAGGATCAGGAGGCTATAGTTATCACGCAGATCGAGACGATCATAGTTCTGCACCAGTTCCTGCTGAATGGCATCAATGAAGCGGGTATTATCCAGGTCTTTAATCTGATCGGCCTCAACGTTGATGAAGGATATATTCTTCACCTTGTCAGACTCTGTATTTTTAAAGAACAATGCTACGTTGCGATAGGACTGTTCCAGTTCCCTGGTGGCTTCTACCGCTTCTGCCAGGTTGTGGGTCAGTACATTGCCTGCCTGTTCGGAATGTTCAGTACAATAGGTTACCATATCGGGGAGGTCCTGCGCTTCAGTGAGCACTTTTTCCCAGAGTTCCAGTGTTTTTTTCAGGTATTCCCTTTCTCCTTTTTTGGAGCTTTCGGTCAGGAAGATATTGCGACGGGCTTTGCGTTCAGGGTTCAGATTTTGTACACCTTCAATGGTGCCTTCCAGCAGATCAAATCCACCGTATTTGGCAAGTATATCGAGATTTTCCTGTAGAGATGCAGATTCTTTTTGTCCGGGCGCGGTTTGCAGTTGTTCTTCCTGCTGTTCCCCCTGTTGTTTTTGTAATTCTGTCATGGGTAAGAATTAAATGGTACGAACTACTTTTTCAGATCAGCAAGCAACTGCCTGACAGAACCGAGTAAAGCTTCTCTGGCGGAAGGATCTGCCAGTGCTGCTTTCAGGATCTTGTTTGTTTTCAGGTGTTTCATGATCCTGAGATACTGCTCTTTCTCGGTAGCGAGGTCGTTCAGGAATTTGCTCTGGGCAGTAATCCCTTTCACGCCAAAATCACCCAGGTTATGGAATTCCAGGTTTTCGGGTATGGTACGGCCTTCGGCATCACGATAGAGCATATTTACAGCGGGTTTATAATGCTCAAACACATCTTCCACAGTGGTTAATCCCTGTACTATCTCCGGTTTAACAGGGGTTTGCCGGGTCAACTTTTCAGCAAACAAGGTCCGGTTATGGGAGATTTCAACAATGGCCTCATTGGCGTCGAGCTTTACCTCGGTGCCGCCAATTCCGTAATTATCATTCATAATAAATGGTTTTTACTACAATAAATGCGCTATGGTTCTACTTTCTAAGTTAACGAATATCCCAGACTAATCCGCCATTCCCATCCACATCCAATACTACTTTGTGATGTGGTTGTAAACTCCCTTCTATGATCATTTTTGAAAGCGGCTTCCGCAGTTTGGCACGAATCACTTCTTTGAGTGGCCTTGCTCCGTACTGGGGCGAATATCCTTCTGCAGCCAGCTGTTCCTTTGCTGTAACAGACACTTCTAATGCTATTTGCTGTTGCTTCAGCAATTGCAGCAGGTGTTGCAGATGGATGTCAAATATCTTTACTACATTTTCTGCCTGTATTGGTCCGAACGGCACTATTTCTGTCAGCCGGCCTAAGAACTCAGGGCGGAATTTTTTTGCCATTATCTCCATCAGCTGTTGTGATGGCGGGATAACTCCGTTGCGAAAAGAATCAGCAATTATTTCACTCCCTATATTTGAGGTAAACAACACAAGGGCATTGGAAAAATCGCCGGTCTTACCGAGGCGGTCATGCAATTTCCCCTCATCCATGATCTGTAAAAAAATATCGAATACGGAAGGATGGGCCTTTTCTATTTCATCAAACAATACAACAGCGTAGGGTTGCTGGCGGATTTTATTTACCAGCAGACCACCTTCTTCATAACCAACATAACCCGGAGGGGCTCCGTACAACAATGCAGCTGAATGTTCTTCTTTAAATTCAGACATATCAAACCGGATCATGCTTCTCTCATCCTGGAACAAAAAATTTGCCAAAGATTTGGCCAGTTCGGTCTTCCCGGTACCTGTAGGGCCGAGGAAGAAGAAGGAGCCAATGGGCTGCCCTGGCCGGCTTAAACCTGAGCGGGATTCCAGAATGGCCTCAGATACGGTTTTCAGGGCGTGGTCCTGGCCCACAACACGTTTACGCAACTCCAGGTCCATATTCACTAATCGCTCCCTTTCAGATGATTGGATCTTGCCCAATGGGATCCCCGTGCTTTCGGCAATCATAGTAGCCAAATCCACGGTTTTAACCGCATTGTGGACCTCTGAAGCCAGCACATCCAATTGGGCCAGAATATCGCCTAAAACAGCCTTTAATGTGGCAATATCTTCTATCTTAGTGACCTCATGCCCGATATGGAGCCTTGTGGTCAACAAAGCACTTAAGCGTTGCATACATTGCTGATACCACCAGAGGAGTTCTGTGCGATCATTTTCAATCGTTTCAAACTGTTTTTTTAAATCATCTACTACTTGTCTGCCGGTATCTGCCGTTGTTCTGATAGCAGCCAGGGTACGGTCCAGTAAATTGATTGCACTATCCGGTAAGCTACGCTCTTTCAGGTAACGGCGTGACAGTCGGATAGCCTCTGTGATCACTTCTTTATCCACCGTCAGGTGGTAATAGCTTTCATAATCAGGCATCACTGCTTTGATCATTCTCGCGGCCAGGGCCTCATCCGGTTCAGCCAGGTTCATTGTTTCAAAACAATGCCGCAGCAGGCTATCTGGTTCAATCATTTTGCGGAAGCCCTCTGGTGTACAGGAACCGATCACGATGAGCTCTCCCTTGGCAATAGCAGCTTTAAGTACATTGCCCATGCCACCGGCAGAACCGGGTTGCTTATCCAGCAAGGTGTGCAGGTTGTCTATGAATAATACATGACGGCCCCTCTCCTTTAAGTGAGAAATGATCTGCTGTAACCTGTCTTCCAGTTCATTTTTATAAGCAGCACCAGCTATAAATGCGCCATAGTCGAGTGCATAGATATCAGTATCTTGTAACTGGGCAGGCGCTTGTTTTTGCACAATGGCTTTTGCAAGTGCTTCTGCCATGGAAGTCTTGCCCACACCACCTTCACCAATCAGGAGAATGCTGGAACGACCTTTACGGGAAAGGATCTCCAGCATGGTACGCACTTCTGCATCCCTGCCAGCAAGTGCATGCTTCATTCGCAGGTACCGGGGATCAGTAAGGCGATAAATATATTTCAGTTTTCCGGCAGCTGTCGGTTTTGAAATACCATTCAGATTTGGCTGCGGCACATCTTTGATAAAATGTGTAAGCAGTTGTGTACGCTGTACCGGAAATGATTTGAGTTGTTCGAAAGTAAAACCCACACCAGGGGTGCTGATTGCTACCAGCAGGCACCAGGCATCTGCCATATCCAGATCGTATTCAAGCCTGATTGAATCCGCTTCCTGCAAGATATTAGTGGCATTCTCATCAGCCTCTGGTTCATCCGGAATGCGGGATCCTTTCGGTAAACTATCCAGTCTTACTTCGGCCCATTCTTCCAGGTAATAGACATCAACGCCCATTGCCTGCAAGGGTGCAGTGAGATTTAGTTCTTTATGCAAACATGCCAGTAAAAGATGTGCAGGCGTATATTGCACATGCTGATGTTCTTTGGCGAGGGCCTGAGCAATACGTATGGCGGCCTGCACCTCTGGAGCGTGAATTGTATAAGTAGCCAGGGTCATTTGGATGATTCAAGGTTTTTCTAAAAAATATTATCCGATCAAGGGTTAAGTCTATTTTGGGTCATTGTTTCGCAGTAAAGATACGCGAAAATGTATATAAATTATTTAATAAGCGGTTAATCAGCAGGGTTTTCCACTTTACTGTCAGAACGATAAAAGTTGATTCTCCATTACTATAATAAATACGGTAATAGTTAAACGACTACATTTCAATTAGGTTAAATCACAATTCAAGTTAAACACAAATTTAAATTTCTTGTCACTTTATAATTAATCATTAAACAACAAGCATTGATTTTTTATTTTATTAACCCCATGTAGCATTGTATTTTAGTAGAAGAAGCAAGGGCGGAAAGATCGACTTGTTCAATGCAGTGGGTTACAAATAAAATTTAGAATATCTATCAGAATAATTATTTTTGTGATGCCCATTTATCCTTATAAAGATATATCATCTGCGTTAATCCGGCATCTGAAATTGATATAACCCCAATTCATTTGCTGCACCATAAATTTATTGTTAAAACAAAACCTTCAGGTATGTCATTCAAAGCAGTAATGCGATTAGACGGAGAAGAAATCAATGTACTGGATTGTCAGTATTCTTTTACCCAACACACGGACCATAATGGTAAACCCGCTGCCCGCCCTATCGGAGGTTCATTGACTGTATTGCTTGAATCAGATGGCGACACCAATCTGTTTGATTGGATGATTTCAAATACGCAAACCAAGAGTGGCAGTATTATCTTTTATCGTCGCGATGCGATGTCTAAAATGAAAGAGCTTAAGTTTACCGATGCCTATTGTGTAGAATATTTTGAGCATTTCCAGGCCAGTGGTGAAATTCCCATGCAGGTAAAACTGGTACTCTCTGCCAGAGAACTACAGCTCGGCAGCTCTACATTCCAGAATCCATGGCCACAGGCGTAAAATAGGTGAACCGTATGGCAGACAAAGTGTGCCATACGGTTCGGCCCAATAATAAATACACAAAAATCATGTCATGATCATTTCAGGACTGTTATCATGTATAACCGTTCACGTTACTGTTCAGTTGAATGTCGTGAAAACCCGGTACTGAAACCGCTGCAGACCACAGGTATTTTGAATCAGCCCTTAGTGCTGAAAGAAGCCATATTACGCATTCGCAAATAAGCAGACAATCATCATCAATGATATAGATACAAAAATGAACCGCTTATTTGGGGCAGATTGGAATCAGACATAGATAAAATCGGGCTCCTATCCCCCCTCTCTTCCGAAATATCCAATACAAACACCTGATAATCAATCTTAAAAAATATTACCCTACAAAGTTGGTGGGGTAATAATAATTCCCTTATCTTTGTGATGTTAATAACAGGCAATCATCTAAAATTTAATCACATGCCTAACAGGACAACATCAGAAAAATTCAATGGCCAATTTTGTTCTATAACCCCAGATGCCTGCTGTTGTATGTGCATGTGATCCCAGCGTTTTATTCCGTTTCTTAAAAATCGAACTACCATTAACAATTCAAATCAACCTTACTACCATGGCCACTAACAATAATAACTTATATAGATACGCCGACATCGCTCCTGAATTCGAAATTGAATTTTTTCCTAAAAGAAGTCAGGACAGAACACCGATCAAACCATTACAGGCAGGTGAGACCTTGCCTTCCTTCCATATACATAAAAAGAACATCATTGCTACTTCTGATACGCTCAAATCACTGAATGGTTCCCTGCCTGTTACACAGGTGATAGATCGTCCGCTGGTGCTGGCGTTCCATTCTATTCACTGGAATAATTATGGTAATACCCTGCTGGAAAAACTGCAGGAAGTATATGCTGATATCCGTGTACTGGGTGGTCAGCTGGTAGTAGCAACAACTAATGATAAACAAACTTTCGAAAACGCCACTGCACAATACCAGCTGCCATTTGCGACCATCTTTGATCAGTACAATGGTATTGCAAAAAAAGCAGGCCTGTATGCTACCACCGATCCTATCTGGGATAGGGTAGCGGGTATCGAAGCAGATGTACCGGTTCCGGGGATCTATGTTCTCACTCCTTCCCTGAAGATTGTGTATGCAAGTGTGGATAAGTGGTTTGACCAGCCGTTTGCAAAAGAAGCTTTACTCGAAGCACTGCAGGCGGCTAATCAGGAGCAGGAACATGCTATCGCGATTTAAAATCTTATATATTAGAGCAGTTAAAAAAGCTTTTGTCTTTCGGCAAAAGCTTTTTTTATGTATATTACTATCATGTCTACCAAACGTCATGATGAGGATGTATCCACCTGGACCACTGTTGTCTGGACAACCCTTCTGACCCTGATTGGTTTTGGCTTCGCCCTCCTGCGCTATATGCAGTTTTACCATAATTTTGATGCCGGCAGTTTCAACCAGCTATCCAGGTTAGAACGGTTTATATTCCGGGCCACCGGTCAGTGGGGCCTCATTGCCATCCTGCTCCTGATGGGTTTTGTAGGGCTCTTCAATGCGATTATTGCTTACCGTGAAGTAAGACGCAGGTAACTTTCGGCGGATGTGCAAATGCCTGCCAGGCGGCCTCTGATTCTGCTACTGACAAGTCATTGTCGAATACGACTACCCGATACCGCTGGCTATATTCCCGTCCGTAATGCATTCTCCACTCTTTCATTTTCGTAGGACTATAATTCAACATCAATTCCCCATGTTCTGCCTTTTCATCCCATACCCTTAGCGGTTGCGGTGCGTCAAAATTGTCAGGTGCACAGAGGATTAACATGCCAGAACGACCTTTGGCTGTATGGCCGGTTATTTTCACCCAGCGGGCACGGGTGCTGTCTGAATTATTGCGGGTCTTGCCGGCATCTGTCAGCAAAGTGGTATTATCCGCTTTCCAATCCGCAGTAGCTCTTAGTCCAAATCCCCCTCCATACCGGTATTGCTGCATAATGATTTCGTCCAGGCCGGCACAATTGAGAGTAGAAGTATAATCCCATATATAGCGGGCGGAATCAGCCCCGCTGTA
Source organism: Chitinophaga sancti (assembly GCF_034424315.1). Lineage (GTDB taxonomy): Bacteria > Bacteroidota > Bacteroidia > Chitinophagales > Chitinophagaceae > Chitinophaga > Chitinophaga sancti. The sequence continues at coordinate 7,317,848 of NZ_CP139972.1, read as the reverse complement.
ATACACTTTTACGTCCAGCAACTCATCCAGTGCCTTTACGTCTCCTGCCATATGCTGTTGCAGTGCTTTAAATCCGCCATATACCTTCCCCATGCTTTTACTTACAAAACTCACAAAATCCACGCGTCCTTCTTTTTTCTGCATGTTCCAGAAATCAACTTCTTTTTCTCTAAACAAGGCATGGGTAAAGGGATTCCAGATGCCGTAGTGATGTAGGTGATCCCTGGGCTGGATATTGGTAAGCACCTGACTATTGGGTGCCCATAAAGGATGTATAAACCCACTGCGATGGTAAATAGTATCTATACCAACTGTATGGTATTGTAAACGTGCCTTCCCCATTTCAGAAATGGTTAGTACACCGGCCGTATCCAGTGCCCAAACCAGGTCGATAATTACTTTGACGGGATATTTTCGTTCCTGTAGTTCAAATACGCGGGTTTCTCCAGGTTTTGTATTGCTCATCAGGATAAACCAGATCTTCCCGGGTTCGATCTGAAAGGGGGTAATAAGGCGTTCCTTTCCTTTGACCTCTACCAGCTCCACCTCTTCCCAGTCCATTATCAACGTATCAAATGCACAGCTAAGAGGTAAATTTGCAGCAGGATATGCTCCTGCTTTTACTGTAAATCGGGCTATCAGTTGTGCCTGCACATGGATGGTGCAGCCCAGCAACAAAACAAGGGTGATTATATTTTTCATAACGGACTATTTCAGGATTGCACCTGTACCGGGCCTGTCGGCATAGTAGATCTTACCATCTACGATCTTCACGCCATCTGCAACATCTTCCGCCAGTAACAATGGCCCATCCATATCTACATAATCCAGGTAAGGCAACAGGTGAGCGACTGCCGATGTACCTACTGTACTTTCGTTCATACTCCCTGTCATCACTTTCAGGCCCAGTTCCCTGGCCTCAGCGATCATCCTGCGGGCAGGCGTGATGCCCCCACACTTCGTCAGCTTGATATTGATGCCATGGAACAGGCCCTTGCAGGCAGCTACATCTGATTCGGTAATACAGCTTTCATCAGCAATCAGTGGTAATGCAGATTTCGCAAATAACTCTTTCATCCCATCCCTGTTTTCAGCAGGCATGGGTTGTTCTATAAACTCTACGCCCAACTCCGCAAAGGCGGCCGCGTTTCTTAAAGATTCATCCACCCCCCAGGCACAGTTCGCATCTACCCTGAAGATGGCATTCGTATGTTTGCGTAATTCTTTTATAATAGCAATATCATCCTTTGTTCCCAGTTTAATTTTGTAGATCGGCCAGGGAAATTCCTGCAGTTTCTTCACCATATTCTCTACCGTATCAATCCCGATCGTATAGTCGGTCATTGGGTTATGAGAAATGTCCAGATTCCACACTTCATACAGCTTTTTTCCCTGCATTTTCGCATACAGGTCATGGGCTGCCAGGTCTAGTGCACAGAGTGCAAAGAGATTGTCTTTCAGCAATGGATACATGGTTTCCCAGAATGCTTCGGGCGTAGTAAGGTGGTAGTTTTCTATAAGCACACGGTGGGCATTGATGTCCTCCATGAGTTTAGGAACGGTGATGTGATAATAGGCATTATCGGCAGTTTCTCCCAGGCCACTGCATCCATCCTGCTCAAGGGCTACGACCAGTAAGGGCTGTACGTCTTTGGACTTGCGTGAGATTGTGAAAGTATATCTAAACTTTAATTCAAATGGATGTAGTGTCAATTGCATAGGATATAAATATAATAAATTATTTCTTGCACTTTATTCCTAAAAAAGCCGCTGCTGGTCGGGTTAATGGCTTGTGGCTGCCTTCTAAAATTACGGTCTATACCAATAAGTAAAAAGGGCAGTATCAAATGATACTGCCCTTTTAAACTATCTATAATCCTAAAGTGAACCTTATTTCACTTCTTCAAATTCTGCATCGGTTACACCGTCGTTGCCAGCTGTGCTGCCATGAGGTGCTTCCTGGCCGCCTTGTGCGCCGCCCTGAGCATCCTGTGTAGCTTTGTACATTTCTTCGGAAGCTGCTGTCCATGCACCGTTCAGTTCAGTTACTGCTGCATCTACTGCTGCTACTTCCTGAGTTTTGTGCGCTTCTTTCAGCTTAGCGAGTGCTGCTTCGATAGGTGCTTTTTTATCAGCAGAGATCTTGTCACCATATTCCTTCAGTTGTTTTTCTGTCTGGAATATCAGACTGTCTGCCTGGTTCAGTTTCTCGATCTTCTCACGTGCTTCTTTATCTGTAGACTCGTTAGCTTTCGCTTCAGCCTTCATCTTTTCGATCTCTTCCTTGCTCAAACCGCTACCTGCTTCGATACGGATGTTCTGGCTCTTACCAGTTCCTTTATCTTTTGCAGTTACGTGCAGGATACCGTTCGCATCGATATCGAAAATCACTTCGATCTGAGGAACGCCGCGTGGTGCAGGAGGAATATCGTTTAGAATGAAACGACCCAATGTGCGGTTCTGAGCAGCCATAGGACGCTCACCCTGCAGTACGTGGATCTCAACGCTAGGCTGGTTGTCAGCTGCAGTAGAGAAAGTTTCAGATTTCTTACTAGGGATAGTTGTGTTAGACTCAATCAGTTTGGTCATTACACCACCCATTGTTTCGATACCCAAAGAAAGTGGGGTTACGTCCAGCAACAGTACATCTTTTACTTCACCGGTCAGTACACCACCCTGGATCGCAGCACCAATTGCTACTACTTCATCAGGGTTTACACCTCTGTTAGGTTTTTTACCAAAGAATTTCTCTACTACTTCCTGGATCTTAGGGATACGGGTAGAACCACCTACCAGGATCACCTCATCGATTTCGGAAGCACCCATACCTGCATCTTTCAGTGCTTTACGGCAAGGCTCCAGTGTTCTTTCCACCAGGCTATCGCTCAGCTGTTCGAATTTAGCGCGGGTCAGTTTCTTCACCATGTGTTTAGGCACGCCATCAACAGCGGTGATATAAGGCAGGTTGATTTCAGTTTCCTGAGAAGAAGAGAGCTCGATCTTAGCTTTCTCTGCTGCTTCTTTCAGACGCTGCCATGCCATTGGATCTTTGTGCAGGTCAACCGCTTCGTCCTTCTTGAACTCTTCAGCCAGCCAGTCCATGATCACTTTATCGAAGTCATCACCACCTAAGTGAGTATCACCATTGGTAGATTTTACTTCAAATACGCCATCACCCAGCTCCAGTACGGATACGTCGAACGTACCACCACCTAAGTCGAATACAGCGATCTTGCTATCCTGGTGTTTTTTATCCATACCGTAAGCCAGTGCGGCTGCAGTAGGTTCGTTGATGATACGGCGTACATTCAGACCAGCGATTTCACCAGCCTCTTTTGTAGCCTGACGCTGAGCGTCATTGAAGTAAGCAGGAACAGTGATAACTGCTTCGTTTACTTCCTGACCCAGGTAATCTTCAGCCGTCTTCTTCATTTTCTGAAGAATCATTGCAGAAATTTCCTGCGGTGTATATAATCTGCCGTCGATGTCAATACGGGTTGTACTGTTTTCACCTCTGGCTACTTTATAGCTCCAGTGAGGGATTTCATTAGACACTTCGTCAAAGTGGCGTCCCATAAAACGCTTCACTGACATAATAGTGTTTACAGGGTTAGTGATAGCCTGACGTTTTGCTGGGTCACCTACTTTTCTCTCCCCATTCTTCAAAAACGCTACCACGGAAGGGGTTGTTCTACGCCCTTCATCATTTGCAATTACTACCGGCTCGTTACCTTCCATTACGGCAACGCAAGAGTTGGTAGTTCCTAAGTCGATACCTATTATCTTTCCCATAGTTTATATAATTCTCGATTGTAGTTGTAGATAGATTGTCTTCTTTCCGCTATAAGTCAATGATTATGCCAACGGGATATGACATGCAATTATGTCAGTCGAGGTTGTCAGTATCGTGGAAGCCCCTACACATAAAGTTTCGGCATAATATTTGATTTTCTAGCCCAAACTTTAACCTTATATTATGAAAAAATCTATTCTTGCTGTACTGCTGGTAGCCTGCGCTGCTATTAGTGTAAAAGCACAAACCCTCACTTTTGGCGTAAAAGCTGGTTTAAATGTAGCTAAACTCACAAATATCGATGATTCCCACACCAGGGCCTCTATTTACGGTGGTGGTTTTGCCAATTTTGCGCTCAGTGACATGTTTGCTGTTCAGCCAGAACTTATGTACTCCGGTCAGGGATATTATTACAGAGATGCATACAATAATAAGTATACTACCAAACTGGGTTATATCACCATCCCTGTAATGTTCCAGGTACACCTGGTAGAAGAGTTCTATCTGGAAGCAGGTCCTCAGGTCGGTTTCCTGGCAGCAGCCAAAGCAAAGGCAGGCAAAGTTACTGTTGATGTCAAAGATCAGATGACAACTGCCGATTTCGGATTAGGTTTTGGGCTGGGTTACCAGTTCCCAATGGGTGTAGGCGTTTCTGCGCGCTATATGTTTGGCCTGACCGATGTATATAAGAATGCAACTGATGGGCATAAGAACAGCGTAGCAAGCGTAGGGCTGACCTATACCTTCAATAAGAAATTCAAGTTATAATCACATCTATTTTAATAGAAAACGCTCCCGCCTGAGGTGGGAGCGTTTTTTATTTTACCTTTGCCGCTCGCAACAATGTTTCAGCATGAGTGTAGTATTAAATATAAAGACGGCTGCGGCCACTGCCATCAAGGCCCTGTTTGACCAGCAGATCCCTGCACAGGATATCGCTATCAATTCTACCAAACCTGAGTTTGAAGGAGAATACACCATCCTCGTGTTCCCCTTCACGAAATTCAGCCGACTGAAACCGGAAGATACTGCCGACAAACTGGGTACCTACCTGGTGGCAAACTTCCCTGACCTGATTGCTGGCTATAATGTCATCAAAGGTTTTCTAAACCTCTCCATCACTGAAAAGTACTGGGGCCAGGACCTGCAACAGCGCTTTAACAACAGAAATATTGGCAGAAAACCAGCCAACGGCAAAAAGGTAATGGTAGAGTACTCCTCTCCTAACACCAACAAACCTTTACACCTGGGTCACCTGCGTAATAACTTCCTCGGTTATTCAGTATCCGAAATACTGAAAGCCAATGGTTATGAAGTCATCAAGGCTAACCTCGTCAATGACAGGGGAATCCATATCTGTAAATCCATGCTGGCATGGCAGATCTTTGCCCATGGTGATACCCCGCAAAGCACCGGTATCAAAGGCGATCACCTGGTAGGTGATTACTACGTGAAGTTCGAAACCATCCTGAAAGAACAGACAGCACCCATCATGACAAGGGCACTGGAAGGTGATTTCAGAGACTTCAGCGGTGAAGACCTGGACAAAGTACAGAAACTGGTTACCGCAGCTCAAAAGCCTGAAGTAAAGGCCGATGAAGACAAAACCAAAAAGATTATCGACGATATCAGGGAACTGGCAAGAAAACAAACAGAGATCATGCAGCAGGCTAAGATTATGCTGCAACAGTGGGAAGCCGGTAATCCTGAAGTACGTGCCCTCTGGAGCACCATGAACAGCTGGGTATACGAAGGTTTCGACAAGACTTACAAACGCCTCGGTATCAACTTCGATAAGATGTACTATGAGAGCAATACCTACCTCTTAGGTAAAGACCTCGTAGAAGATGGCCTGCGCAAAGGCGTGTTGTTTAAGAAAGATGATAATTCCGTATGGATTGACCTCACCGCTGATGGCCTGGATGAAAAACTCCTGCTGCGTGGCGATGGTACCTCTGTATATATCACCCAGGACCTGGGTACTGCCCGCCTGAAGTACGAAGACTACCACATGGATCGTAGCGTGTATGTGGTAGCCGATGAACAGAATTACCACTTCAAAGTACTGCAGCTGATCCTGCAAAAAATGCAGGAACCAGGCGCTGATGGGATCTTCCACCTGTCCTATGGCATGGTTGAATTACCTGAAGGCCGCATGAAAAGCCGTGAAGGTACCGTAGTAGACGCAGATGATCTGATCGATGAAATGATTGAAACTGCAAAAGAAAATACAGACTCAGACAAACTGAAAGACCTGAGTGATGACGACATGGATAGTCTGTATGAAATGATTGGCCTGGGTGGTCTGAAATTCTTCCTGCTGCGTGTAGATCCTAAAAAGAGAATGATCTTCGATCCGAAAGAATCTATCGATCTCCATGGTTTTACCGCTGCTTTTGTGCAATATGGTCATGCACGTATCAAATCAATTCTCCGTGATTTAAGTCCGGATGTCACTAAGCTGGAAGGCTACTGTCATAAGGGCAGCCTGTTGCCACTGGAGAAGGAACTGATCCTGCTGAATGAGCAATATGAATCAGTGCTGGAAGAAGCCGCGAAAGAAATGAGTCCTTCTGTAATTGCGAACTATGTGTATAAACTGACACAGACTTTCAACAGCTTCTATGCTGCGAAGGAAGAGGGCGTTTATACATATGCGGTAAGGAATGCAGAAACACCGGAGAAGCAAAAACTGCGTACGCAGCTCATTATGCTGACGGCGAATACAATTACTGCTGCCATGAAACTGTTGGGTATAAATGTACCTGAAAGAATGTAGATATTGCAAAAACGGCATCCTTACAGGATGCCGTTTTTATTATAAGTTAGCCGTAGCCTGATCACAATATTGCTCCCCTTTTTGCAGCTCACCATGTTCAATATATGATTTCCCCAACATGAACATTGCAAATGCATTCTTTGGTTGCATTCGCAACAATTGCTCCCAATATATGATGGCTTGTTTGTAATCTCTGTTTTGATAAAATGCCTGTGCGAGGGTCTGCAGGGCCGCAGTATCGTTTGAACGCAGGTTCAGACAATGATGCAGGTGATGAATGCCTTTGCTGTATTGTTTGGATTGCAGGCAGGCCGTACCAATGTGCAGGTAGTAATCAGCATCCCGCTTATATCCTTTCTCTCCCGCTGCTTCAAATGCTGCTACCGATTCGGCAAACTGCCGGTGATTGAAATAGATAACACCCAATGCATAATAAAAGAGCGGCTCCTTTGGCTCCTTTTCTATGGCCGCTTTGATCGCATGCAGGTAAGAGCTGTCGCCTCCCGGGTTTTCACTATTATAATACATGATAGCAGGACATATTGGATTGAGTTCCCGGCTGCTTGGAATCATTCTATAACGCGAGCGGCTGTAAGCAGAATGCACAGTGAGCACAGCCATTAGTAGCATACATAGGATACGGATATACAACATAAGTTCGAGTAGACCATAAAGGTAATCAAATTCTCTCTACTCCATATCTTCTGCTGTGAATCCAAATGGCAACAGGTGTTTAGCTGTTTCTAAGATGTACACTTTTCCACGCTGTCCGCTCATAATAATTCGGATGGGTTGCTGTTGCCTGTTCTCATATTCGGTAATGGTTTGCCGGCAGATCCCGCAGGGAGAAATGGGGGCATCATTCTTTCCACCGTTATGATTATTATAGCTCACAGCAATCGTATCGATCGCTACACCAGGATACAGGGAACTTGCTGTAGACAAGGCTGTTCTTTCAGCGCAGATGCCTACAGGAAAAGAAGCATTCTCCTGGTTGGTACCTTTTACCGTTTCTCCGTTTTGTAAATGGATCACAGCGCCAACAAAGAAATTAGAATAAGGTGCATAGGCTTGTTCAGTCACTTTGCGGGCTGCACTAAGCAGTTGTTGATCTGCCGGAGTCAGCTCGCTGATGTCTGAATAAGTGTCGTATTCAAAGGTGAATTTTTGCGTATTCATCTCTGAAATTACGAAAAAAATGAATGAAAGGCCCGTGGCCGGCTATTTTGCCTGATGATCATAGCTCAATGCCTGGCTGGCTTTCCATTTTCCATCGACCAGGAGCCAGAGGATGGTAAACTTCGCAATACCATCCTGGTAACGGGGCCTGCCCTTTTCTGTGATATAAAAAGCATGGTCACCATTTTCAATGGCACCATAGAGTACCCCCTTGTTATACATTGGAAATACCTGCAGTGTGCCGGGAACTAAAAACCGTTCTACTTTATTTTCCTGTTTGCAGATGCCTTCCTGCATATCTTTAATAAAGGCGGCTTTGCCAACAGTGACGCCACCTTTATCGTGATAAAAATGAAAATCATCTGCGAAGATGTCATTGTAAGGAGCGAGGTTGCAGGTATTGAACCCAATGTCGAAAATGAGGCTATCGCCGGTTTTGATGGCTTTATAAAGCGCACTGGTATCGGCTACCTGTGCAAATAAATGACTGCTGATGAGGCAAAGGCAACAAAGGAGAAAGGCTTTCATGTGTTATTCATTTTATAACACAAAGAACGGGGAGCAGAATGGGGAGATAAAAAAGAACTGACGAACTGAGGGAAATACCTGACGGAAACTGCCTTATTCAATAATGGCTAATGCAAAACAATCATGAAAGAGGGAATTCACCAACGGGCATGAAACCCATTTTCAAACAAAAAAGCCATTGCCTGTTTAAGACAATGGCTTTCTATATTATGCATACATTTATTTAATCGTACGGAACAGGCGGCTCCAGCGAATGCTGCCCTTACCATAACTCATCCAGATCAACCATGCCTTACCTACGATATGATCTTCCGGAACAAAACCCCAGTATCGGGAGTCCAGAGAGTTATCACGGTTATCCCCCATCATCCAGTAATAATTCATTTTGAATGTATAGGAGTCGGCAGGTTTGCCATTGATAGCGATCTGACCGTTCTTAATTTCCAGTTTGTTGCCTTCATACACGCTGATAATACGATCGTAGAAAGCAATATTAGTAGCATCGATCTTCACCGTCACACCTTTCTTAGGGATGTACATAGGTCCGAAATTATGCTCTGTCCAGTGGTAGTGTGCAGTATCGTGCGGGAACACAGCTACTTCTTCCGGAGCCGGATTTACAAATGGTGCAAGGTTTGTTACAACCGGCCAGGATTTCAGGGTCGCTGCTGCTGAAGGCGTCAGGTTGTACCTGTACTTAGCAGAATCGTAAGGACCATCTGTACCCGGGTCGATGTCCATTTCGTCCAGCCGGGAAGGGTTCAGGGCATCGCCTGTAGTAGTTACCCAATAACGGCGCTCACTCTCAGACGGAATAGGGGCCTGCTGTCCGTTGATGAATACAACCCCCTCTTTTATTGACAGGGTATCGCCGGCAACACCCATACATCTCTTAATATAGTTCTCTCTTTTATCCACAGGGCGGGAAATCACATGATTCTGCTCCCATACTGCGTCGCGGCCAAAGGCGCGCACCATCTGGTAATAGCTCTGGTCCTGGTTTTCAAGGGCTACGGTATCACCTTCTGGGAAGTTAAACACCACTACATCATAACGCTTTACATCGGAGAATCCCGGTAAACGTCTGTATTTCCAATGTACTGCTTCAGAATAGGCTTTGGAATATTTTGTAAAAGGTAGGGTATGATGTGTAAAAGGTACAGCCAGTGGCGTCATTGGAATACGGGGTCCGTAACTGATCTTGCTTACGAACAGGAAATCGTTCACAAGCAGTGTTTTTTCCATAGACGGGGTAGGAATAGTGTATGCCTCAAAAATAAAAGTGCGGATCAGGGTAGCAGCGATGATAGCGAATATTGCTGCATCAAACCACTCTCTTACGGCAGATTTTTTCTTCTTTGGCTGACCCTCGTTATTCTTTTTCCAAAAAGCCAGGTTCATTCAGATGGTGTTTAAGATAGTTAATTTTACAAATATAATAATCTGTTGTTTGCAAGCTACTGAATAACAGATAAAAGTTTTCTTAAAATATTTTAACCGGCGCTAGTTCAACTCGTTATTTAATATGTCGCTGATTTCCTTTGCCCTGTTGTAAACCATAAAGTGGCCACCGTCCGGTATTACGTAATCTGCTTTCACGGTGTTGATGGGTAATGTGAGGTCTTTTGCGCCATGGATATGCACCAGCGGAGAGGGAACTTCTTCATTCTCCCAGCCGATCAGGATTTTGATGGCCCAGCGGAGGTATACAAAATCCGTATGCTTCACATAGTCCAGGAGCAGGGCCTTCTCCTCCGGCGATTCCGCCTTCAGAAAGAAAGGAATGATCAGATCCCTATGCTTTCCGAAAAGGATCGCATCCGGTAAGGCCAGTAATGCCAGCAAACGGCTACGGCGAATCAGGTTAAAATAAACCGGCCGCTCAGCAGTGGTTTTAAGACTGCTGATCAGGATGACCTTACTCACCCGGCGCTGACGGGCTATCTCCAGTGATAAAATTCCTCCCATAGACACGCCCACCAGGGTAATATCTTCATCAGCAGGAATATGAGCTGTCATTCGGGAAGCATAGCTGGTAAGGGATTCATCCGGCATTGGGGTGAGCCAGGGAATGAAGTGGAGCGTATACTGATCCGGGAAACTTAACTTCTGGAACACCCGTTCATCAGAGCCCATACCACTTAACAAGTACAGGTGTTTTGCCATGGTGATTAACAAATTAGGAGAAAGAGGTTTTCTCAAAAGGAAATTGAACGTTTCGAAAATCGATTATCATAAAAATCACTAAAATCCCCTATGAGAAAACCTCTTTCAATTATGCATTCACTTTCTTCTTATCTCTCGCTGGCACTACATAGTCCATCACATCTTCGCTGGTAATGTTCTTGCCTGAAAGGATCACCAGGCGCGCTACCACATTGCCCAGTTCACGGATATTACCGGACCAGTTGTGATTTTGCAATGCTTTCATAGCATCCTTGTCGATTCCTTTCCTTGCCATTCCATACTCCTGACAGGCACTATCAAGGAAGTGTTCTACCAGGGCAGGAATATCGTCACGACGATCGTTCAGTGAAGGAACATGGATCAGGATCACGCTCAAACGGTGATACAGGTCAAGGCGGAAGTTCTTATCATCCACCTCTTTCAGCAGGTCTTTGTTGGTAGCTGCTACCACACGCACGTCCACACTGATTTCCTTATCGCCACCTACACGGGTGATCTTACCTTCCTGGAGGGCACGGAGTACCTTGGCCTGCGCACTGAGGCTCATATCACCAATTTCGTCGAGGAAAAGAGTACCACCGCTAGCCTGTTCGAATTTACCGATACGCTGTTTTACGGCAGAGGTGAAGGAGCCTTTTTCATGACCAAAGAGCTCACTTTCTATCAGTTCGCTGGGTATAGCAGCGCAGTTTACTTCTACGATAGGGCCGGAAGCACGGTTGCTGCGCTCATGGAGCCAGCGGGCTACCAGTTCCTTACCTACCCCGTTTTCACCGGTAACCAGTACACGGGCATCAGTAGGTGCTACTTTTTCGATCGTTTCTTTGATCTTCAGGATAGGAGCTGACTGGCCGATCATTTCCTGGGTTCTGTTCACTTTACGGCGGAGTACCTTGGTTTCTGCAACAAGGGTACTTTTGTCCATCGCATTACGCAGGGTGACTAACAACCTGTTCAGATCCGGTGGTTTGGAGATATAATCATATGCTCCCTTTTTTACGGCTTCTACCGCTGTATCGATATTGCCATGGCCCGATACCATCACAATCGGAACATCCGGATTAGCTTCTTTTGCTTTTTCCAGAAATTCCAGCCCATCCATCTTGGGCATTTTAATATCACAAAGCACTGCATCATACTGCTTGTCTTTGAACATCTTAAAGCCTTCGGCGCCATCAGCAGCTTCGTCTACCTTGTAACCTTCATAGCTTAAGATCTCCGACAGTGTTTTGCGGATACTCTTTTCGTCATCGATTATCAGAATGTTGGCCATATCTTGGTTTTAGTGAACAACAGGCAAAAATAATATAAAAAAGGATTGGGTAGCAAATCGAAAATAGGGCGCTCCTGCCTGCGGCAAAGGCGGGATGGATTGGGGCGAGCCTGCGGCCAGCCTGATTAAAATAGAAATGTTCGCATAGCGAATTGATATTTATCTACTACTTTTATGGACTTTTACGTAATTTCAGGTAATAGGAAGATTCACTATAGGCCTGTAATTCACTTGCATATGCAACAACTTTTAGAAGAATTAAGAAGGAGGCACCAGCAGGCTGCTGCAACTGCCTATCCTTCGACCAGCGCGGTAAACGACTTTGCGAATAATTTTATCAATTGGTTATTTCCCGAATACCAGGGAAAAGTGATGCCTGACATCGTGTTGTTAGAAGAATACGCGCACATGTTGCAAAATGAATTGCAACACCTCTTACAGCCCATGCAACCACAATTGCCGGCAGATGCTGCAAAGCTGAGCCAACAGTTTATGGTCCAGGCGCCAGCTATTTATGATGCACTGAATAAGGATGCAGAAGCCTTGTTGCAGGGAGACCCCGCAGCAACCTGCCTTTATGAAGTGATCAGGGCATATCCCGGTTTTTATGCAATTGCATTTTACCGTATTGCCCATGCTTTACAGAAACTGCACGTTCCCCTCCTGCCCCGTATGATCACTGAGCAGGCTCATAGCCGCACCGGCATTGATATTCACCCTGCCGCGGTCATAGCACCTTACTTCTGCATGGACCACGGCACCGGTATCGTAATCGGTGAAACCACCGAAATCGGTGCACATGTAAAACTCTATCAGGGGGTTACACTGGGTGCCCTGAGTGTGGATAAAGATATGGCCAGGAGCAAAAGACACCCAACTATCGAAGATCACGTGGTTATCTATGCCGGCGCCACCATTCTGGGTGGAGATACCATAGTAGGGCATCACAGCATTATCGGTGGTAATGTATGGCTCATCAAGAGCACAGAGCCTTTCAGCAGGATCTACTACAAAGCAGACGGGAGTATGAACACCGTGAACGTGTGATAAAACAATAAAACTGATGCAAGGAAAAGGAATATTGGAATTGGTAGGCAATACGCCTATGGTTAAGCTGAAGCACATCAGCGCCAATCCGGATGTGACCATTCTGGCAAAACTGGAAGGCAACAATCCGGGAGGCAGTGTCAAAGACAGGGCGGCCTATGGCATGATCAAAGGCGCACTGGACAGAGGAGAACTGAAACAGGGTATAAAACTGATAGAAGCTACCAGCGGTAATACGGGCATTGCACTGGCCATGATTGCCAGCCTCTTTGGCGTAGAAATAGAACTGGTCATGCCGGAAGATGCGACCAGGGAAAGAGTACTTACCATGGAAGCCTTTGGGGCAAAGGTGATCCTGACTCCAAAAGAACAGTCCATGGAAGGTTCTATTGATTATGCCAATGCCCAGGTGGCCAAAGGGGGATATCATATGCTGAACCAGTTTGGCAACCCGGATAACTATGATATGCACTATAAAACCACGGGTCCGGAAATCTGGAGAGATACTGCCGGCACTGTGACGCATTTTGTAAGTGCCATGGGTACTACAGGAACGATTATGGGCGTGTCCAAATACCTGAAGGAAGTGAATGAAGCAGTGCAGATAGTTGGTTGTCAGCCTACAGACGGGTCTAAGATACCCGGTATCCGTAAATGGCCGGAAGCCTACCTGCCAAAGATCTTTGACCGCCAGCGGGTAGACAGGATCATGGATATTGCAGAAGACGAAGCGAGGATCATGACAAGGAGACTGGCTAAGGAAGAAGGTGTGTTTTGTGGAATGAGTAGCGGCGGAGCCGTGTCAGCGGCAGAAAGATTGTCCAGGGAGCTGGATAAAGGGGTGATAGTGTGTATTATTTGCGACAGGGGAGATAGATACCTGTCTTCCGACTTATTTGGATGAGGATGACTTTTTGATGCTTCCTGTTTTAACTGATGATTATTTTTTGGTTTAAAATAAAAAAAGCCGTCTCAATTGAGACGGCTTTTCTATTTCTCTGAAATAATTACTTCTTCATGTACATGACTTCTTTCACCAGTTTCACTGTTCTTTCCACATCAGGCAGATATGCTTTCACCAGGTTTGGTGCGTAGTGCATAGGTGCATCAGCAGCAGTGATACGACGGATCGGAGCATCCAGGTAGTCGAAACCTTCTTTCTGGATTCTGTAGGAGATCTCAGAAGAGATGCTGGAGAATGGCCACTGTTCTTCAACGATCACCAGGCGGTTAGTCTTCTTAACAGACTCCAGGATGGTGAACCAGTCCAGCGGACGAATGGTGCGGAGGTCGATAACTTCAGCCTCGATACCTTCTTTAGCCAGTTCTTCAGCTGCACCCAGCGCAACCTTCATCATTTTATTGAAAGATACGATGGTAACATCTCTACCAGCGCGTTTGATATCAGCCTTACCGATAGGAATGATGTACTCTTCTTCAGGTACTTCACCCATATCACCATACATCTGCTCACTCTCCATGAATACAACCGGGTCATTGTCGCGGATAGCCGCTTTCAGCAGACCTTTAGCATCGTATGGGTTGGAAACGGAAACAACTTTTAAACCTGGGATATTTGCATAGTAGCTTTCAAAAGCAGTGGAGTGCTGAGCACCCAGCTGACCTGCGGAACCATTAGGGCCACGGAATACGATCGGGCAACCTACCTGTCCACCACTCATAGCAAGCATCTTTGAAGCAGTATTCAGGATCTGATCCAGCGCCAGTACGGCAAAGTTCCAGGTCATGAATTCCAGAACCGGACGAAGTCCATTCTGTGCAGCACCTACTCCGATTGCTGTAAAACCCAACTCGGCAATAGGAGTATCTATCACTCTTTTTTCCCCAAATTCATCCAGCAATCCCTGGCTAACTTTGTAGGCACCATTATATTCGGCTACTTCCTCTCCCATCAGGAAAACCCGCTCGTCACGGCGCATTTCTTCCTGTAAGGCTTCTCGTAAGGCTTGTCTGAAAGCTATCTGACGCATGCTGTTACTCTTAAAGTTTGAAAGATGATTTGCCTTTGTTTTCTCAAAGGCAGGGGCAAAATTATTGTTTAATGGTGAAAAAAGCAAAGATTAATTGCTCGCAGGATGGCCTGCGGCAGCAAGGAAGGGTTAAATCACTTTTAATTGAGATAAAACAATTGATTTCCGGCTGCCTGGCCCCTTTTCTATATAAATAATACATATATATTATATATATTAGCTGCGATAATCCTTTACCTATGTTTACCTTAACCGTCCTGGCTATCTGCTTCCTGGCAGCCATTTCCTGCAAGATCAAGAAGGTGAAAGCACCTGTCATCACCCAGCTGATGTGGTATTTCCATCTCACTATGCTATTTTTCTCCCTGCTTTGCATCATCCTCCTGATCAGCGGCTATGGCTTTAAAGGCAGCTATACAGAAAAGGTATTCTTCACCTTCTATGCCGGTTCCGCCATTATATTATATGGTCTCACACAACCAGAGGTATCCGGGAAACGGGTATACCTGGCAGCATTTTACATGTTTCCATTTGTGCTGGCAGCCGGCCTGCTCCTCCCTCCTTTACGGACCCTGGCAGTAATTATGGGTTTAGGCTTATTGTCTGATGCAAAAATGGTAAGGTACCGGATTGATGACGATTTTGCCCTGCAAACCAAGAGTGTCGATATTATTGACAGGCATCCCTCGTTTAGCCTGGTGCAGGATAAATACTATTTATTTGAAAAGATTACCAGTGATGTGATTATGCCGGAGCGGAATATCCTGGCGGTAAAGATGGAGAAAAGAGGAAATGATAGCGTATGGTTGCACCTCAATATGGTAGAAGAGACAGGCAGGGGAACAAAACTGGATACAACACTAAGTTTATACAGATAAAGGGATCTGCCTGCCCGGCAGATCCCTTTTATCCATTCAGACTTTTTCTATAATGATGGCACTCGCCCCTCCTCCTCCATTACAAATCCCCGCCACACCATATTTAGCATTATTTTGATGCAATATTGAATTCAGTGTCACTACTATCCTGGCACCACTACATCCTATAGGATGCCCCAGGGCTACCGCTCCTCCCCATACATTCACCTTCTCCATATCCAGCGCCAGATCCCGCTGATTCGCAATCGGCACACAGGAAAATGCTTCATTGAGCTCCGCAAAATCCATCTGGTCAATCGTCATCCCTGCTTTCTTCAGTGCATTATTCACCGCCTTTACCGGTGTAGTGGTAAACCACTCCGGTGCCTGCGAGGCATCTGCAAAACTGATGATCTTCGCCAATGGTTTCAACCCAAGTTCTTGCAGCTTCTCTCCGCTTACCAATACCAAAGCGGCAGCTCCATCATTGATGTTGGATGCATTTGCTGCTGTAATAGTACCGTCTTTCTGGAATGTGGGTTTTAGTGTTGGGATCTTTTCGAAGTTAACTTTTTTATAATCTTCATCTTCGGCGATTGTAACGACTGTTTTTCCGGGGATTTCTACTGGTACGATCTCATTTTTAAAATATCCTTTCTCAAAGGCCTCCGCTGCCCGCTTATAGCTTCGCGAGGCATATTCATCCTGCTCTTCCCGCGATATTTTATATTCCTTGGCACAGATCTCAGCAGCATTACCCATGTGAAAATCTTTGTAAGGGTCCCAGAGCCCATCCCGGATAATACCATCCGACAATGTACCATGACCGAGTTTGTACCCGTTTCTTGCCTTGTCCAGGTAGTAAGGCACCGCACTCATATTCTCCATGCCGCCAGCCACGACCACATCATTATCTCCCAGCTGGATACTTTGTGCTGCCAGCATAATGGACTTCATGCCCGAGGCACATACCTTATTGACAGTGGTACAAGGCACGGTATTCGGTAATCCGGCATAGATGCTGGCCTGATTGGCAGGCGCCTGACCAAGGTTGGCACTGATTACATTGCCCATAAATACTTCATTAACAGCACTCGCTGATACACCCGCCTGTTCCAGGGCGGCTTTGATCACAATTGCTCCCATCCGGGTAGCTGGCAGGGTCGACAAGGCGCCATTAAACGAGCCTATTGGGGTGCGCACAGCGGCGACAATAAATACGTCTTTCATTCCGTGAATTCTTTAAGATTGATTTGGTGACTATCAACCAAATATAACGGAATCAGCAACGGTATCCAAAAGCAGGGGAAATAGGTCGTGTACCAGTTTGAATTTATTATTTTCCAAAGATCAGAAACGATACCCAATCTTTACACAAACCGGTATATACGCATACTGATTCGGCCTCAAATACTCATAACCATCAAAGAACCCAAAATCAATTGGATTATGCAAATCATTAATCCTGTTCTCTATATACTTCGTTCTCTCTGCCGACCTGCCCGGAAAACTTTTCCACTTCCCTCCCAACCCCATATACACCTCCAATGCCAGGCGATGCCGATCCCTATCCAGGTATTTCTTAAAACCAAATATAAGCGCATATCCCAGCATCCGCTTATTCTCCATTGTCGTTCCGGCCTTTGAAAAACTTGGGCCTCCTGCCATTCCATCATCCGGTTCTGTAGTAAAGGCCCTGTAATGTACCTGTGTAAATACACCACCCAAGCCTACAAAAGGCATGATCTTATGATGCTTCGGCAGGAAATAATATTTCAAATCCGGTTGAAAACGAAAACCATTATGCGGGAAATCATCATTTCTACCACTGTAAAGCACCCAGGTTCCCTGTAGCCCCACTTCCAGGTGTTTTGAAAACCTATATTCCACCCACAATGATGGACCAGCATCTTCTTCTAACAGCGAAAGAAAATTCGTGCCCACTGTCACCCCGGGTTCACTGGGAGACGGTGGCCTTGGATCCAGGGCCTTATCGGTAACGTAATTTTTTTTCAACTTCGCTCTGCGGATCAATTCTGCTTTTGTTCCTGCGGTTGGCTTTTCATGATTCAATTCAATGTCCTGAGCCATGCTTTGCAATGCAAGCAAAATGGTTGTAGCAATGAGTAATGTTCTCTTCATAATCATAAACGATATCCAAATCTTACTTTATAGGGCACATCAGGGTTCCAGCCTTCGATATCTAATAATGGTTCGCGACCACGTTTGAGACTACCTTCCGGTGGATTTTGCAGGAAGTGCGTGCCTTTCCATCTAAAGCCCAGTCCCGTAGAAACTTCCATGTAAAAACGCTCTTTCTTTCCCCCAAAAGTGGATTGAATACCAAAACGGCCGCCGAAAGCAAATACCTGCTTTTGCCTTTCATAGGCCCTCAGTTCCTGGTACACCTGCGTATTATTTTCATAATGAGGTATAATGTAATCCTCAAATGTATTCACCTGCTTATACAAAGCCTGCGCTGCGAAAAACCACTTATAACGCTTCTTACTGCCGGGTAAAAAGAACTTCACATCCGGCGTAAAGCGAAAACCATGATTCTCTGCTACGTAATTACTTAAACTGTATAAGATCCACTGCCCTTCGAGCGCTACGCTGATATTGTCTCTGATACGGTATTCCAGCCCCAGGGCCGGTCCACCATCAATTTCTGTAAAAGAGGGTACGTTTACGAATATACGCATGCCCGTTAGAGAGGATTGTGCACTTGCTGCCATTATGCAGCCCATCAATAAAATAGTGAAGTATAATTGTTTCATTGTAGGTATCAGTTTGCGAACTCTGAAATCAATACAGGGGATTGAGGATGGGTGATGTCATAACAATCCAGGGAGCTCTTGGCCCTGGCGAACAACTTATTGCCAGAGATCTGCAGCTGGTAATAGGAATTGGAAGCAATACCGGTTTTCACCGTATTTGTTGCTATATCGATTACGGCTAAACCCTCTTTCCCCCTGGAGGCATATAAGGTAGTTTCGGTAGCAATCATGGCAGATACATCGCTGATATTAATGCCAGCCACAAATTCTGCGGCAGCGGGGGTATTGATCCTGTAAATCTTCACACTATGATCAGGATTTTCGGCGGTACAGGTATAACCTGTTTTATCTGTAACAAATGCTTTATCACCAGATAGGGCAACTTTATTACAGCTGCCCCAGGGCCAATAAATACCTGAGCTGACGAAACTGCCTGACGAAACATCAAATACATCGCTACCATAAAAATTATCCTTGCATACAATAAGGTTTTGATGATACATATATAGCGTATCTATCCCGCCACTTATACGCTGGCGTTCTCTTTCAGCAGGGGTAGCGGGCTGGGAAATATCATAACTGACTAAATTATCATTGTCGGCAATGAACAGGTGATTGCCATCGATGATGATACCCGCCTGTGCTACTTTTTTATAAGGAGCTACATAACGTACAGCAATAGGTTTGGAGGTAGACATCAATAAGGGTGCTGACAGTAAGAATATATAGATGATGTAAATTTTCTTCATTATCTACGGCATTTTGCAGAGGTTCCGGAAAGATCTTCACTTAGTTTCCAGGCAACGATAGTGCCTTTGGTGCTGTCGGCGCATACGAACAATACACCGGTGAAGGGAGGATAATCGTTCAGGTGCCAGGCCTGTGAAATGCGGCCTGCTTCCTGCATATTGCCGAAGCCATTTAAACGAATGGTCACCAGGTCATCGTAATTACTGACATACAGGTAATCGCCTTTGATGGCCGCCGCACGGAAACCCGGCACGCTGATAAAGGCCAGTTTTTTAGGATGGACAGCATCCTGGTAAGAGATTACATGTAAACCGGAGTCTTTTTCTTCTTCCAGTACATAATCACCGGAAGTGTAAAGGTTTCCACCGTTAACGGTGGAGCGGGGAGGTAAAAAACGAACATGCTTGGTACTGGGGTCTGCATTATAAACTGGTTCGTAAGGCGTCGAATTGGTATCCCAATCATGATCCGACCTACAGGCATTTACGAGCAGGAGTCCCCCGAACAAGGTACAGAGTAACAGTCGGGTAGGCATAAAGATTTTTATATAAAGCGATATACAGGGCCGGAAGTTACTTTTGATGCCGGGAATTAACATTTTTTTTAAACAAAAAAGCCCCTGCATAAGCAGAGGCTTTTCTCGTTTGGCGGGGAATATTGACTAAATCACCATCCTGTATTATTCGGCAATACTGCTGAATTTGCAGAAATTTCAGACTGAGGAACCGGCCAGAGATAATCACGCGTAGCAAAACTTCTGGTCTCGATCACTACATGCTTACCGTAATCAGCACGGCTCGCATCATAGTTATTCAGAATACCATACGCTACTCCATTCATTACCTTATCAGCTATCTTCCAGCGACGGATGTCGAAAAGGCGGATGTCTTCCATTGGGAACTCAACATGTCTTTCACGACGTACTACCTCTCTCATTGCATCCTGTGTAGCTGCAGTAGCCGCTGTTACAGCAGGCATACCTACACCCGGACGTTGTCTTACCTGGTTGATCGCATCGTATACAGACTGATCGATCTGGTTCAGTTCGATCTTTGCTTCTGCATAGATCAGCAACACTTCAGGATAACGCATCAGCACCATATCATTGTAAGAATTACTATCCCAGTTACCATCTATATCAGTAGGTAAATATTTCCTGTAATAATAACCTGTAAATGAAGCATTGTTTTTACTCAATGCATCCAGTCCACTCGTATTCGTTACGTCAATGGTTACACCGTTCAGCACATCACCCGGTGTGATCACCACCATTTTCAAACGTGGGTCACGATTATTGAAAGGATGCGCAGCATCATACACAGTAGACTGATCGATGGTCTTACCATCCGTACACTCATAAGCATCTACCAGTGACTGCAAAGGCACTACCTGTGACCAGCCCCCCATAGAAGGACCACCTACCCATGTAGCCAGCGAATTTGGTTTTGTAGTTTTTACATAACCAGCCGTTAAGATCAGCTCCAGGCTTTCTTTGTTATTACCATTGAACAGGCTCACATAGTTCCCGTCAATCTTGTAGTAACCCAGATCCATCACAGCTTTGGCAGCAATTGCAGCATCTGCATAGTTACCTTCGTACAGCAGTGTACGTGCTTTCAGTGCCAGTGCAGCACCACGGGTAATTCTACCACGATCAGAAGAACCATAAGAGATCGGCAGCGCAGGCGCAATAGCATCCAGTTCATCTACAATCCATTTTGCTACTGTAGCACGTGGTGTGCGGGGAATAGCAAATTCAGCAACAGCAGGAGTATGATCTCTGAATACCACATCTCCATACAGTCCGATCAGCTGCTGATAAGCAAATGCTCTGAGAAAACGGGCTTCACCTTTCAGACGTGCTTTCAGGTCATCATCCATTTTCACCCTGTCTATATTATCCGTTACATCATTGCAGGTAGCAATCATGCGATACAGGTTGCTCCAGAAGTTGTTATAAGTACCGGTACTGACAGTACCACTACCATTGCCCACCTGTCTTACATCACTTGGCCAGTCACTCCAGCTGTAGCTATCATCGGTAGCACAGGAAATAAAGATGCGGTTATCCACATCACCCAGACGGGTATAACAACTGTTTACAGCATTGGTGGCATCTGTGGCACTCGCCCAGTAAGTTGCCTGGCTGGTGCTGGATTGTGGTTGGTCGTCCAGTTGTTTATTACAACCGGCAAATGCGATTCCTCCCAGCATTATTAAGATCGATAATTTCTTCATGACTTACTAAGTTTAGAATGACACATTGAATCCGAAAGTGTAGGTCTTTACCTGTGGGTAATACCTGCTGTCATTTGGCGTTTCCGGATCTATATCATTAGGCAGTGAAGAGAAAGTAAGCAGGTTGGAACCACTTACATACACACGGAATCTGTCAAAACCTCCTGATTTACCAAAGATGTTTGCCGGCAGAGAATAGCCCAGTGAAACATTCTTCAGACGCAGGTATGCACCGCTTCTTACCCAATAGGAAGAGGAAAAATAGTTCTGTGTACTTGTCTGCAATCTTGGGAAAGCAGCACCCGTATTTGAAGGCGTCCAGCTATCCAGGTGTTCTTTCCTGAAGTTACCATCAGTAGAAGTAGGCGCTCTTTCGATAGGCAGGGTCATGATATCCACTTTACCCACACCCTGGAAGAATGCAGAGAAATCAAAGTGCTTGTATGATGCACCCAGGTTGAAACCATATGTAAAGCGTGGCATCGTGTTACCAATATTCACGAGATCACCACCTTTGCGATCCAATGCCTGACTAATAACACCATTACCATCGATGTCTTTGTAGATCAGGTCACCTGCACCCGTTTTAGGATCCTGCGTAGCATGGGATGCTACCTGTTCTGCTGTCTGGAAGATGCCTTCTGATTTGTAACCATACAGCGTATTGATAGCCTGACCTGTTACATAACCGGTATAAATATTATTGTTATCCTTCGTGATCTGGTCAGAGCCTTTCACATCCAGGATCTTGTTTTTCACATCAGCGATGTTGAAACCAACATTGTATTTAAATCCTTTATCCCCAATTGTATTATGATAGTTCAGCCCCAGTTCCCATCCTATGTTCTGTACCTTTGCAGCATTCATAGCGGCAGGATCCAGACCTACAGAAGATGGAATCGGCAGGGTCATCAAAATGTTCTTAGTTGTTCTGTTGTACCAGTCGAAAGTTACATCCAGTTTATTCAGTACAGTTGCATCCAGACCAATATCAGTCATAGTTGCAGTTTCCCATGTCAGACCACTGTTTGGATAGATCTTGATACCCGCAGTAGGGTTCAGCACACCACCAAAAGGATAACTGTTATAGTTATAAGTAGTCTGGTAAGGATAGTTTACAATCAGTGGATTGTCCTTATCTACAATCACCCTGTCATTACCTAACTGGCCCCATGAACCACGTAATTTCAGGTCATTCAGCCAGGTAATATCCCGCATAAATGATTCCTGAGATACTCTCCAGCCCAGTGAGAAGGAAGGGAATGTACCCCAGCGCTGTCCATCAGGGAAGCGGGAAGATCCATCACGACGAATGTTCGCTTCGATCAGGTATTTCTCATCGAAGTTATAATTCAATCTGCCGAAGAAGGATACCAGGTTGTATTCCATAGCCCAGCCCTTGTTGGTCTGTGTACCCATTTCACCACCATCCAACTGTGTGGTACCCGTAGCCAGGTTCTTTCTGAAACCATACAGGTAGTCAGTCGTTTCATTCAACTGAGAAGCACCACCTAAGAGTTTGAAGGAATGCTTACCAAATTGTTTGGTATATTCAGCTATACCCTGGAAGTTTTTGAACCAGTAGCCCTGTGCCTCCTTGATCAGGGAATTCTGACCAAAGGGCTTGGTAACGGAAAGATCAGGATGCAGCGGATCAGTTTCGTAAATCAGGATCTTTTCGCGCTGAGAGTTGTAATCTGACTGGTAGTTCACCGCAGCGGTACCTGTCAGTTTCAGACCTTTTACCAGGTCGTATACACCTTTAAAGTTACCGGAGAACAGGTTGCTCTTGTAGTTGTACAAACCACCTTCTTCCTGTAAACGGATTGGGTTCTGTCCACCTCTTACAATACCCCACTGTCCATCTTTAAATCTGTTTACAGTGAGTGGGTTAATCACAGCACCCTGACCAAACTGGTACCACGCAGAACCAGCTACACCCTGTGGTTCATTTCTATCATTCAGACGCGCAGAAATGTCTGCACTGAAAGTCAGTTTCTTCGTCACATTGATATCAGTGTTCAAACGAACAGTGATCCTGTTGAAATCCATGTTCCGGATCAGACCTTTCTGATCGAAATAGTTAGCAGAGAAATGGTATTTCACATTTTCGGAACCACCTGCTATACCCAGGCTATGTTCCTGTTGAAACCCGCTACCGGTCAGAATTTTCTTCAGCCAGTAGTTATCAGGATAAACATCGGTATCACGGTTAGGGTCGTTATAGGCAGAAATCTGTGTATCAGAATAGATACCGGTACCAGCAGTCTGGTTCACCAGTTTCATGAAATCCTGAGCACCTACATATTTTGCAAGACGGGCAGGTTTCTGCCAGCCGAAATAGTTGGAATAAGTCACCTTTGCTTTGCCGGTGGTACCTCTTTTTGTAGTAATGAGGATCACACCATTCGCTGCTCTCACACCATAAATTGCAGAAGCAGCAGCATCTTTCAGTACAGAATAGCTGGAGATATCATTCGCATCTATATCGTTCATGCTCATCTGCACACCATCTACCAATACCAATGGATCAGTATTATTAAATGTGCCGACACCACGGATCTTCACAGTACCCTGGTCTTTACCAGGCTGACCGGAACCAGTAGTTACCGTAACACCCGGCGCTACCCCCTGCAATGCAGTAGATACCTGGCCGATAGGTTTAGCGCTGATATCCTTACCATCAATGGCAGTCACAGCACCTGTTACGTTTACTTTTTTCTGTGTACCATAACCTACTACAACGACTTCGGAGATACTTGTAACATCCTGCATCAATTTAATAGAAAAGTTGGTGGTACCATTTACAGGTACTTCCTGTTTTACATATCCAATAAAGGAAAATTCGAGCGTAGCAGTAGCATCAGGAACATTCAGTTTCCAGGTACCATTTACATCGGTAGTTGTACCAGTGGTAGTACCCTTTACCAATACAGTTACACCCGGAATAGGTTGTCCTTTGTCGTCTGTCACCACACCTGTAACAGGTATAGCTCTCAGCGCGCTACTGGTGATCATTTCGGGGGAAATGGATGAAGCGATGGTATTTAAACCACCATTGGAAGTAGTAGGCGTAGCAGGTTCATCATCCTGAGCAAAGATGATATAGAAACCTTCTCCGAGTTTTTTATAACGCAGTTTATTTGGAACGGTAATAGATTTCAGCTCTTCATCAATGGAAGTGGTGCTTTCTTCTACGTTCGACAACTGCAATTTGGCCAGCTTACTTTTGTACATGAAGTGTACATTGTATTTGAGCTCCAGTTTGTCCAGAACTGTCTTCAGCGATTTTGTCTGCGTTCTTTCGAAAGGAGCCGTGCCGGATTTCCCCAGCATAGCCAGGTCCTGGGCACTGGCAGGCATGTTATTTAAACATGCTATGCCCATAGCCGCCATAAAGGCACTAACGAACTTGTTCATGTGAGTGTGGTTTGTGTTTCGTTACCTAAAAGTCATAAGAAGTCCTGCTTCGCTATTGAGCGAAAGAGCTACGACCTTTAAGCATAAATGAAAATTTAAAGCGCTGTTACGTTTGCATGCTGTTGTACACCAACATACATCTCATACGGCATTGGTTGTTTCGTTTTTCTTACTCTTTTTCTATTATAACTTTGTTGTTTTCCTTTGTAATCTTTACATGAAATAGTTCTGACAAACCCTCCAGCAACATGTCCATTTGCTGACCGGGCACAGTGCCGGTGAACTGCTGGCGTAACAGAGAGGAGTCCCTGATCTCTACTGCTACTCCATAAGTATCTTCCAGTTGCTGTGCCAACTGGGAGAAAGTGGCATTTTCAAAATGAAGATTGCGCTTCGTCCAGGAAGTATAGGTCCGTGTATCCGTATGCTTCCTTTCCACAGTCTTCTGCTGTTGCTTGAATTCTACCAGGTCACCTGGCTGCATAACGATTGTCTTTTCAGGATCTTCACTGCTATGCAGGCGAACTTTACCTGAATTAAGCACTACCTGCATACGACCATGTCTGTCTATAAGATTGAAAGTAGTACCCAGTACTTCTACCTGCATTTTGCTGGCTGTATTTACCAGAAAAGGACGTGGAACGGGTGTAGGGTGAACGGAGAACCAGGCTTCCCCTTCTATCCAGACTTCCCTGTTTTTCGCGTGTTTCCAATTATCATAATAACGTAAAGTACTGTTGGCATTCAGGGTAATTACCGATTGATCTGGTAATACTACGGTACGCAGTTCTCCATAAGCTGTATGAATTACTTTCAACTGTTGGTAATGGTAAAAGGCTACTCCTGCATAGGTTGTCACGATTAAACCCGCTGCGACAGCGGCAACTTTCAGCATAGTATAGATGCGGCGGCGTGGCTTGTATGCAATCGTGTTCATCACACGCTCATACAGTGCCGGTGGCACGGTCACATCACTTCCTTTTCCTTCCTCCAGGTCCCGCAGGATCGATTCTTCCAGGTACCGTTTACCGTCATCAGTAGAGAACCAATCCAGTACAATCCTATATTCTTCGGGTGTACATTGATCCTGTCTGAACTTTTGTAAAAGATGCTGGTCGATAAGCGGCTTCATATATATTACTACACCTAAGAATTAAGAAAGTATTATGTCTAACGAAAAAAAAGTTTGTAAACGATTACAGCGAAGGTAAAAAGAAGCTTTAAAACAGATTTCAGGGTCTTGCTGGCTTGTGAATACTGGAACTTAACGGTATTGATACTCAATCCTAAACGCTGGGCAACCTCTTCATTGGAGAGGCCCAGCTCCGATTTCATTTTAAAGATATGTTTCTTCTGCGCCGAAAGGCTGTTGATAGCAATATCTACAGCTTTTTTATAATCATTGAAAATAATGGCGGATTCAGTTTCCTGGTGAATTTCGCCTGCATTGTAAGAAATCTCATAGTTCTTGACAAGCATACGCTTGTTGTTTCTGATGAGGTTCAGGATATGGAACTTGAGTGTTTTAAACAGATAATTACGGACACCCTGTATCGGATCCAGTCCGTCTCTGTGTGTCCACAGTCTGACGAAGGTTTCGTGCACAGCATCTTCAGCAGCCGCTTCGCTCTTTAAGTATTTGAATGCTACACTGTACAGTAATTGGTGATAAGTAGCATATAATTCCTCAAATGCGGAGTGATCGCCGTTCTTCAGACGCGTGGCCAGAATTTGATCGTTGTTGATTTTTGATTCCATTCCGAGTTAGATAAAATTAGGCCGGATATGGAACTTTATTAAATGTAAAATTACCCATTACAGGTATTTTTTTATCAGGAGCGAGGTCTTGGGGTTGATTATAAAGGAATTACCCGCTATTTCTAAGAAAAACCGCCGTTAATCTGAACGATTAACGGCGGTTCAAGATAAATAAGGAATCTTTTATTGAAGAATAATCGTCAATACCTTTTTAGTATTATATCCTGATACTTCTACCAGGTAGAAGCCCTTAGGCAATGTGGACAATTCCAGTAACTGTTGTTGCTGGCTGGTTTTAATTGTATAAACGACAATTCCCTGGGCATTATACACTTTCACCAACATCTGCTGGGTGAGCGGGTACCCGAATTTCAGGTAAACCTGCCCTTCAGATGGATTAGGGAAAGCACTCACTGTATTGCTTCCTAATGAGACGTTGCTAATCGCTGTAATCACAACCGCACGGGCATCAGATAGACTGCTGCAGCCTTTTCCATTCAGCGCGGCGACCTTGTAAGCGCCATTTGCTCTTGCACGAATAGCGTCACTTGTAGCACCAGATATAGCCACATTGTCCTTGTACCATTGCAGATCGTAGACGCTGCTGGTAAAGAGACTATCGCCTACCTGTGTGATGACAGGCTGTGCTGGCTGATTGGTAATAGCAAAGGTACCAGACCAGCTAGTCGTATCAGCAGGAGAACTGGATATTACTCTTACCGTATAGTTGGAAGCACATGCAAGTGTTGCCGGTATTGCCACTGAAAGGTTTGCAGGATCAGTACCTTTTATCGTACCAAGGTTGACCGCTTCAGTAGCGTAGATGGTACGGCCATTCGGATCTTTTACCTGCAGCTGGATAGTAAATTCATTGTCTGTATTGAAAGTGGTATTGCCGAAATCAGCAGAAAGATTCAGCTGGCTGGCATTTGCAGCAGGTGTTGTTACTTCCGCCTTTGCAGGTTCAGGCGTATAATTCAGGTATTTTGAATACGTACAACCGTATTTAGGTTTTACAAAAACTTCGTATTTGCCGGCACCGGAGGGAATGATAAACCAACCTTTACCGGGAATAGCAACGCTGTCTTTACTCCATTCAAGCGTGAAGAAAGATGGATCACGATAGTCTGGTCTGGCAAAGATAGTATCCTGTGTGCCACGGTGTAAAGAGAGACTTACTGATACCGGAAGCCGGTAGTTATATAATGCTTTGGCAGTCGTATATGAATTACCTGATGATGTTACTGCCGTGTATGTCATTTCGAAATTGCCCTTGGTAGTAAAGGTATGCCATCCATCTTCAGTAGCTGTCGTACCATCTCTGTAGTCAAATGTTTTCGAAACGATCGTTTCACCTGCAGACAGATTTTCCATATCTCCACTTATATAGTAAGTCGCGGAGTCACATGAAGACATAGTGTATGTAAGGCGTGCTGCATGGTGGATAGAATCTGCATATTGGAAGGAATCACTTCCGGATAAACAACCTATTTTATTGTTAGCCCAAACCATATAAGCGCCGGAACCAACCGGTAAGATATAATTTCCTGTATCCTTTAATGCTGTATTATCTCTCATCCACTTATAGGTAAAGTTAGCAGGCGGTACTGAGGCCATCAAGGTATCCGGATTACCGGGCAGGTAAGTGAGGACTGGTTTGAATTCTGGTGCTACCACTACATCTACGCCTGCCTGACCACGAATATGACCGCAGGTGTCATAAATACTGACAACGTAGTAGTTGCTTTCCTGTACCTCAATACTATTGCGTGATAAACCCGTAGACCAACCCAAAGTGTATGGCCCCTGGTGGGTAGTGCTTGCAGTCAGGATCTTAAAATCATAACAAGGGAATGATGAATCCCAATCCACTTTAATTTCAACAGGCCATGGCGTCTTGTCTACCTCCGGCACATTCACATATTGCGTTACTGACGCAGTATCACCCTTCAAGGTCCTGATAGAAAAAGAGACCGGATAAATTCCTTTACCATTAAATATATTATAGGTATCCTGTGAGAGTACACCACCTGAATTATCAAACTGATAATAAAAACTTATTACGGAATCACCCGGTGTGAGATTATTATATGCTCCATAGAAAGTATACCAGGAAGAATCGCAGTTAACCGGAACGGCTGTAAATGATGCCTTCAGTTTTGCCACAACATTATACTCCAATGGCACTGTACTTTTCATACATCCCGCCGTATCTGATAATGCAGCGATATAAGAAGCGCCCTTCAGCAAACCTGTCAGGTATGATTTACTTTCATTCTGTAACACCACACCGTCACGATACCATTTATAAGTATATGCATGACTGTCATCAGGTGTACAATAGATCGTATCTTTCCCTGCATTAAGTGCCAGGGCCGCGGTATAAGGATGCAATGTCACCGTAGCAGAATCCCGCAAATAACTATTTCCACAGGTATCCTGCAATACTGCATAATGCAATCCACTTGTAGTAACAGGATATACATTACCCACATATTTACCATCCCATACTACCTGGTATGCATTCGTTGCTGACACACTTACAGCAAGTCTCGCTGTATCATGACAGGCATTCAACCCATCACTGATCACCTTCAATGAAAGAACCGGGAATGTATAGGTATCAATGATGGTTTTACTTAACCCATAAGCTGAAACCATTGTCAATGAAGGGCTCACAGTTCCACCATCTTTCTTCACAATAGTTAATCTATCAGTACGGGAAGTATCTTTACCTGCCACCCACAAATAAGAAACAATGCTGTCTCCATAAGGTAAAGATGGCGTAACTGTAAAGTCGATCGCATTCAAACCACAGGCAGAAGGAAGTCTGGAGATCCCGTAGCTGAATCCTTCACCGGGAGCGATATAGGTCAGCGGCCAGGATTGGCGGAAACAGGAATCATTCCTATAAGCATATGCACTGTAAATACCACTTTTTGTTGGATATGGAGCGGCCGTACCCGTACCTACCAGTGTATCATTTCTATACCATTTGTAAGTAATATCAGCCATAATATTACTCACCTTAATACTATCACCCACCTTCGCAATGATAGGTCGTATTACCCGATCCAGGAACAGGTTCAGCGTATCAGTTGCACGGATATTACCACAGGAATCTTTTAAATTAGCGATATAGATACCTGAAGAATCCGCAATCGCCATATTCATATCGTATGCGTAACTGGTTCCTTTCTCCCAGGAAACGGAATATTTACCTTCAGGCGCATTGGTTGTGGTCCTCAAATAAGCTCTAAAGCTACAGGGATAGATACTATCAATAGCTATCTTCAGTTTCCAGGCTCCTTCAGAGCTGATCGTCTTACTCATAACTGCACTATCACCTGATGCATTAGTGATAATTATGCCGATCACATTCAGGCCCGAATCTATCTTCAGTACAGGATTCCTGTCCATAGACGCATAACGTCCGTTTACACTCCATTTATAAGCCACGATACTATCAGCATTACCGGTATAAGTACAGCTGATCGTCAGCGGATCACAATTGACATGGCTGTATTTAAACACGGGACTTAATTGCCCTATCACATTTACATTCACTGTCTCCGTTATAGACTGGTACAGGTAATTCAGCGACAGGGTATATTTTCCGGATTGAGTCACCACCAGATAACCTGTTGTATCTGTCTTTATCGTACCATCTGGTAGCGTCCAATTGTAGAAATATCCCGGGTTGCCAGTCCTTAAGGTATCTCCATAATTCATGGTAATATTCTGCCCATTCCAGTCATCAAAACTCATCCTTGCATTCTCCACCTTTCTTGTAGCTGTAACAATAGTATCACATTGCGTACCCCAGCCAGCAGGCAGGGTAGCCTTGAATGAAACAGAAAGCGTTTTACCCATTATACCTTTGTACCAGATGTAATTGGTTTGCTTCAGCGTATCGGCTGTTACGCCTGCTCCCCAGTCAATATCATATTTGGTGCCTTTCGGAAATGGATACAATGCACCCCAGTCAATCAGTACCGAATCTGTATTCAGATTATAGCTCACCAGGAGCGGGTCTCCGATCGTCAGCACATGGGCAGGTTTTATGACATAAACTGAGTCTGATATGTACGTTCCACACTGCTGCTGGTAAAGGATATACTTACCCGTACTATCCGCGCTAATAGTATTTGCAGAAGAGCCCGTAGACCACAATAGCTGCACGGGGAAGCTTCCTGTCATATGCGAATAGGCCTGGTTGCTCAATTGCAACTCACTACAAGCCACATAGTTGTGAGGAATGCCAAAATCTATGAAAGGATAAATGTTAATGGCTACACTACTACCAGCTGCCGTAGTTGAGTCTATGTGACCGTTGATGTCAGTAACAACCAGGCTCACTACATACTTCCCTCTGCCACTGTAAATATGGGTCGGGTTTTGTTCAGTAGAAGAAGTGCCGTCTCCAAAAAACCAGTTCCAGGAAACAATCTGACCGGTACTCTGGTCAGTAAAATGTACGGTTCGTTGTGGGTAACACATTTCCGCAGAGTCAACAGCAAATCGGGCTGACAATGTTTGTGCTGATAAATAGGTCCCAAAACAAAGCAATACAAACAATAGTAGAAATCTTCTCATGTATGTATAGGGATTTTTTACAGATTATGCGGGTCAAACTTATTATAAAATACTCACAAATAAAAAAGCCTGCCGGTATAGTTCCCGGCAGGCTTCACATACTAATATTCTAATTGCTTACTGCAATATGATAGTCAGCACCTTACGGGAGTCCTTCAGTCTTACCTCCACAGTATAGAATCCTCGTGGCAAAGCAGTCAGATCCAGTAATGACTGTTGCTGTAAGGTGGTGGTAGCGTAAACAACCGCCCCATTTAAATTGTACACTTTCACAAATACTTTGTCTGACAGGGGGTACCCAAACTTCAGGTTTACCGGCCCTTCAGATGGATTCGGGAAAACACTTACCGTATTAGCTCCCAATGAAACATTACTGATAGCAGTAATCACTACAGCACGGGCAGCAGAAAGGCTGCTACAAGCTACCCCATTCAATGCAGCTACCCTGTATGCACCATTTGCCCTTGCCCGGATAGCTTTACTTGTAGCACCGTTTATAGCCACATTATCTTTAAACCATTGCAACTCATAAATACTGTTGGTAAACAAGCTATCGCCTACCTGTGTAATAACAGGTTCTGGCGGCTGATTGGTAATCGTAAATGGAGATGACCACAACGTAGTATCAGCAGGAGAATTGGATACCACCCTTACTATATAGTTGGATGCACAATTCAGTGAATCAGGTATCTCTACTGATAAATGAGCAGGATCAGTGCCTTTCACTGTTCCCAGATTGATTACCTCATCTTCGGCCAACTTACGACCATTCACACTTTTAACAGTAAGCTCTATCGTGAATTGGTTGTCATCTTTGAAGGATGTAGTTCCAAAATCAGCAGAAAGATCCAGCTGGCTGGCATTGGCAGCAGGAGGAATTATCTGCGCCGGCACCGGCTCTGAAGGTGCAGGTGGAGCCGGTGGGGTATATGCTATGTATGAAGAGTCCTTACAACCATTTTTAGCAGTCGTATAAAGATTATAATAACCACCTACGGAAGGCAGGAGATACCAGTTATTACTCCCTGGTATAGTTACCCCATTCTCAGTCCAGCGATCCACCGTATAGTCAGATATATCACGATAGTCTGGCTTGGCAAGGATCGTATCCTGCACACCACGATGTAAGGAAAGACTAATAGAAACAGGCAAACTTGTCACCAATACAGATTGGGTAGCAGTATATGCATTACCGGTTGAGGTAACTGCAGTAAAAGTCACCGTAAAATGCCCCCTGGATGTATAGATATGTTTCCCATCTGCACTGGCAGTAGTACCATCCCCGAAGTCAAATGATTTCGAAACCACTACATCGTCCTTATACAAATGCTCCATGGATCCACTTACAGCATATTCAGTAGAATCACATGAATACGGGGATATACTGAGCACAGCTACCGGAGGCGTATACTCCATATTCAGGGATACGACGCAACCATTTTTAGCGGTTATGTAAACATCGTACCACCCTGCATCTTTTGGAATTACATACCAACCATGATTATTAAAGTCCTGATTTCCGTTTACACCCCACCATTGTACCGTATAGAAAGACGTGTCACGATAATCAGGTTTAGCAAAAATGGTATCCTGTACACCGTGGTGTATTGAAAGACTTACTGAAACAGGTAAACCGCCAACATGTATTGATTTGCTGGTGGTATAAGAATTACCAGCTGAGGTGAGTGCTGTAAAAGTTAAGGTATAAACTCCCGGAGACGTATAGAGATGACTGCTATTCTCAGCAGCAGTCGTACCATCTCCAAAATCAAATGATTTCGAAACAATCGTTTCATTCGTTAGCAGATGATCAACTCCTCCACTAATGGTATACGTAGCAGAATCACAGGAAGGAGACGCATAAAGGAGCGCTACCTGCTGCGTAGTATCAACAGGAGTTGTTGGCGGAGGTGTATATTCCATATTCAGGGATACTGCACAAGCATTATTAGCGGTTATGTAAACATCGTACCACCCTGCATCTTTTGGAATTATATACCAACCATGATTACTAAAGTCCTGGTTCCCGTTTACACCCCACCAATGCACGGTATAGAAAGACGTGTCGCGATAATCCGGCTTGGCAAAAATAGTATCCTGCGCACCCTTGTGTAAGGACAAACTTACAGAAACAGGTAAGCCGCTAACATATATTGATTTGCTGGTTGTATAGGAATTACCTGTTGAGGTGAGCGCCGTAAAAGTTAAGGTATAAGCACCCGGAGAAGGATAGAGATGACTGCCATTCTCAGTAGCAGTTGTCCCATCTCCAAAATTAAACGATTTAGAAACAATTGTTTCATTCGTGCGCAGATGGTCAACCCCTCCACTGACGGTATATGTGGTAGAATCACAGGAAGGAGACACATAAAGGAGCGCTACAGCCCTGGCTGTATCAACAGGTGGTTTTGGCGAAGGCGTATACTCCATATCCAGGGATACTCCACAACCGTTTTTAGCGATCATGTAAACATCGTACCCCCCTGCATCAGTAGGAATTACATACCAGCCATGATTATTAAAGTCCTGGTTCGCGTTTGCACCCCACCATTGTACGGTATAGAAAGACGTGTCACGATAATCAGGTTTAGCAAAAATGGTATCCTGTGCCCCCTTGTGTAAGGACAAACTTACAGAAATAGGTAAGCCCGGAATCGATACTGTTCGGGTAGTTGTATATGTATTACCTAATAAAGTTACTGCCGTAAATGTTACCGTGTAATTACCAATGGCTGTGTACAAATGATTTCCTTCTGCGGTACCCGTAGTACCATCTCCATAATCAAATAACTTAGTCATCACGACATCATTCTTCACCAGATTTGTAACCGTACCATTTATATAATAGGTAGCAGAATCACATGAAGCCCTGCTCATTATAATAGAGGCTTTCTGTGTTGAATCAGCATCATATCCCAACTTTTTGTTCCAGGAACTAACATTTCCTTTAATATAATCTGCAAAATGTAATGCCTGCTGAGCTGCAGTCACCACAGCGGAATCCATGGGATAACGAGCTGTTAGTGTGCCTGCAGATAAATATGTTCCAATGCAAAGCAATACAAACAATAGTAGAAGTTTTCTCATTCAGGTATAGGGTTGATTAATTTTATCAAAGATAACCTGAAAATCATTCCTATTACAAAATATTCACAAATAAACAAATGGTCAACATAAGAGAAAGCAAGATTTACCCACAAAACTCCATCCTGCTTAAGCAACTTGATTCTCAATACCTTACAGGTAATCTCCCCCATTCCCCTAAATACCCTAACTTTACCCCGTGATATCGCAACAAACCATACAACAAATCCTTGCCCGCATTGACATTGTAGAGATTGTCGGGAATTTCGTCAAACTGAAAAAGAGAGGTGCCAACTACCTTGGCCTCTGTCCTTTTCACAACGAAAAAAGCCCCTCATTTACTGTCACCCCCAGCAAGGAAATCTACAAATGCTTCGGTTGTGGTGCCAGTGGAAACGCCATCAAATTCCTCATGGAGCACGAAAAATACTCCTATGTGGAAGCCCTCCGGTGGCTCGCCCAGCGCTATGATGTCACCGTAGAAGAAACCGAAGTCAGCGCAGAAGTAAAGCAACAGCAGCAACTGGCTGATAGCCTTTACATTATCAACAACTTCGCAAGAGAATACTTTTCCAATACCCTCTTCAATACCGAAGAAGGCCAGAACGTAGGTCTCAGCTACTTCGAGGAAAGAGGTTTCACCCAGGAAACCATCCGCAAATTCCAGCTGGGCTATAGCCTCAATGCCTGGGATGCCTTTACCAAAGCCGCCCTCGCCAAAGGCTATAACCTGGAATACCTGCAAAAAACAGGTCTCGTTACCATCCGGAACGAACAACCCGGTGATAACTACAGGGGCCGCGTGGTATTCCCCATCCACAACCAGAGCGGTAAAGTTCTCGGATTTGGAGCCCGTATCCTCGTCAAAAATGACCGTGCACCCAAATACGTTAACTCCCCGGAGAATGAGATCTATGTCAAAAACAGGGTCTTATATGGTACCTACTTTGCCCGACATGCTATCGACAAACTGAATGAATGCCTGCTGGTAGAAGGATACACCGACGTTATCTCCCTGCACCAGGCCGGGATTGAAAACGTAGTGGCTTCCAGTGGTACCTCCCTCACACAGCACCAGCTTCGCCTGATCAAGAAATACACGAACAACCTCACCATCCTCTTCGATGGTGACAACGCCGGTGTAAAAGCAGCCTTGCGGGGTCTGGATATGGCAATCGAAGAAGGCCTGAATGTGAAGCTGGTACTCATCCCTGACAAAGAAGACCCGGATAGCTATGTACAGAAAATAGGCGCTGAAGCCTTCCGCCAGTTCATTGCAGACAATAAACAGGATTTCATCCTGTTCAAACTGCAGATTTCCATGCAGGATGCCGGTAATGATACCACCAAAAAATCACAGCTGGTAAATGAAATTGCGGAGACCATCGCCAAGATCGATAAAACAGAAGACTTCACCCGGCAACAGGATTATATCCGCCAGTGTAGCCAGGTACTAAAGATCGATGAACAGGGTCTGATCAACCTGGTCAATAAATTCATCCGGGAGAAATTACAGAAGAAAGAACAACAGTTTAGCAGAGACCAGGAGAAAAATGCGCCTTCACAGGATGATGATCTTTCGCCGGAAGCCATCGCTGCCATGGAAGCCATGGAAAATGGAGGGGGGGTGTCTGACAACTTCTTTAATCCCGACGAAAGACAGGAACGGGAACTGGTGAAAATACTGCTCCGCTTTGGCGATAAACCTTTCAGTGAAGAAGACCAGAATACCGTAGCTGATTATATATTCCGCCTGCCATATGATTTCGAATCACTCGCAGATAATGAGATTGTGAAACGCATACTCAGGGAATATAAACAGATGTATGATGAGGACAACCTGCCTGATAAGAAATGGTTCCTCTATCACAGCGATCACGATGTAACCGCCATGGTGGTACAGATCATGGAAGATAAAGAAGCTGAGCTAAGCCCGAAATGGAAAGAAGAATTTGAAATTGACACCGTGTATGGAGATAATGCCTACCTGAAAGATACGATCTCTACCACGAACTACCTGATGCTCCGCAAGATCCGGAAAATGATCATCGAAAATCAGCAGGAGCTGGAGAAATCGACAGATTTTGAAGCGCAGATCAATTGTATGAAAATGCATAAACACCTGAAGCAGCTGGAGAATGAGTTGACGAATGGCTTGGGAACGGTGATATTCAGATAATAAAATGAAAGGCCGCTGCAATCGCAGCGGCCTTTCATTTTATACGCCATGGCCTGCAGCCGGCTAAAGAATTTTATTTCTTAAAGTCCCATACCTGGAAACTCATTGAATACTTATGCTTCTCATCCTTCTCATACTTTTCATCCTTCACCTTCTCCCACTTCGTCTGGTCAAAAGCAGGGAAATAAGTATCCCCTTCCACCTCTGCATGCACCCTTGTCAGGTAGATCCTGTCTATAATGCCCTTTTCAATCGCCATCTTAAAGATCTCTCCTCCCCCTGTTACAAAAACTTCCTCAGTACCAAAGGTCTTCGCCTTTTCGATCCCCGCTTCCAGTGAAGGTACCACGATCAATCCCGGACTTACATACTCCTGCTGACGGGTGATCATGATATTAGGTCTCCCGGGAAGTACTTTCCCTAATTCTTCAAATGATTTACGACCCATAACAATTGGTTTCCCCATTGTCGTGTCTTTGAAATATTTCATATCTACCGGCAGGTGCCATGGCAGATGATTATGAATACCGATAACATTATTTTCAGATGCAGCAACGATAATAGAGACCAATGTATTGAATTTAAATGAGGAAGAATGACTTATACAGCTACCGGCGCCTTGATATGCGGATGGAACTGGTAATTTTCCAGTCCGAAATCTTCATACTCAAAGGAGAAAATATCCTTCTTAGCAGGATTGATCTTCATCTGTGGCAGTGGATAAGGAGTACGGCTCAGCTGTAGCTTCGCCTGTTCTATATGGTTGCTGTACAAATGTACGTCGCCAAAAGTGTGCACAAAATCACCCGGTTCCAGGTCACATACCTGCGCGATCATCATCGTGAGCAGCGCATAGGAAGCGATGTTGAAAGGTACGCCCAGGAATACATCTGCACTACGCTGGTAGAGCTGGCAACTGAGACGTCCATCCGCAACATAGAACTGGAACAGGCAGTGGCATGGACTCAGCGCCATCGCTGGCAGGTCTGCCGGGTTCCATGCTGTTACAATGATACGACGGGAATCGGGGTTCTTTTTGATGGTATTTATAGCATCGGCGATCTGGTCTATGACTTTGCCATCTTTGGTTTCCCAGCTACGCCATTGTTTGCCATAAACAGGACCCAGATCGCCGTTTTCGTTGGCCCATTCATCCCAGATCCTTACACCATTGTCTTTCAGGTATTTAATATTGGTATCGCCCTTCAGGAACCAGAGCAGTTCGTAGATAATGGATTTCAGGTGCAGCTTCTTGGTAGTTACCAGCGGAAAACCTTCCTGGAGATTAAAACGTAACTGAGCTCCAAAGCAGCTGATAGTGCCTGTACCAGTACGGTCTGTCTTTACAGAACCCTGGTCCAGGATATGTTGGAGTAAGTTGAGGTATTGTTCCATTCCGCAAAAGTAATGAAAAAAGGATCGCTTCCGCGTACTGCAAAAGCGATCCTTCTCAGGAGACAAATGTCTTTATTTGTTATTGTGCCCTGTTATACTTGAATGTACAACCTTCCGTACAATTCAGGCCAGACACATATATAGCATTTTCATACACCTTCAGATACACAGTTGCTCCGGTGGAGCCAGTCACAGGTTCATAGGTCATACTTGTGAGTGTATCACCAGCTAAGCCCTGGAGTGCGAAAGTGTTTTTGGAACCATCTGTATTTACAAATACGCTGGTACCTGAGAAAGAGATCACTTTATATTCGGATACATCTTTCCACTCACCAAGGGAACCATCTCCAACTCGTTCGGCAGTCAATCTCCAGGTACCTGCCAGGTTTTTTGCAGTGGCCGATTTAATTAGGCTTCCTTCTGCTTTGGTGGTCACTTCATATTTTTTCCCCTCGTTGTCCTTTTTGCAGGCAAATGTGAATGCTGTCAAAGTCAGTGTTAACAAAATAGCAATGTGGGTAGATTTCATAAATGGGTTTTTCTTTAAAACGTTCCCTTTATGAAAAAGTTACAAGCCTCTTCTTTTCATCTCCTTGCGCAGTAATCCCAATTCACGGCCCATTTGTCCGGAGATGGAAGTATTTTCCTGTGCACGGCGAATCAGGTAAGGCATCACATCCTTTACAGGTCCATAAGGCAGGTATTTGGATACGCGATAACCGGCATGAGCCAGGTTAAAGGTGATGTTGTCGCTCATTCCATATAACTGGGAGAAGCTGACATGGGGATGTTGGTGAGGTAGATTTTGTTGTTCCAGCAGCCGGGCCCCCAGCATACTACTGTCTTCATTGTGTGTGCCAATGAAAACCGCCAGTTTATCGAGGTGTTGCATGCAGAATGCTACCGCAGCGTTGTAATCTGTATCGGTAGCTGCTTTGTTCGGTTGGATCGGGGATGGATATCCCATTTCTTCGGCGCGTTTACGCTCCTTTTCCATATAAGCACCCCTTACCAGTTTGGCGCCCAACAGGTAGCCCTGTTGCTGTGCTTTCTGGAAAGAAGTTTTTAAGAACGCCAGGCGATCGTGACGATACAACTGGAAAGTATTGAAAATGACTACGTTTTCTTTGTTAAACTGCGCCATCAGCATATCCGCCATGTCATCTACCGGCTGTTGAAGCCAGCTTTCCTCCGCGTCAATGAGCAATGCCTTGTTGTATTTGGCAGCAGTCGCAGCAATGGTTTGAATACGCTTTGTCACCCGGTCAAACTCCGCTTTTTCTTCAGTTGAAAGGGTTTCGCCTGCATGAATTTTTTCCAGCAGTGAAATGCGGGCAAAGCCGGTCACCTTAATGGCAATGAATGGAATGCTGGCCTTGTTAGCAGCGTATTCAATCGCCCGGATAAATTCAGGAACTGCATGATCGTAGTTCTCCTCCCCTTCCATGGCTTCCACACCATAGTCCAGTACGACACCTACATGGTATTGATCCAGCGTTTCAGCGGTACGGGCCGCCTCCTGCAGGTTTTCGCCGCCGCAGAACTGGTCGAAGATAGTGGTCTTAATGATTCCCCTGACTGGCAGGTGCATCTTAAAGGCTAAAGGCGTCAGTGCCGCCCCCAGCTTTACCAGCCAGGGCTTACCTATATTGCTAAACAGGAAGTCAGCTTTCTTTAATGCTTTATCTGTTCTGGATTCAAAGGCGATTTCGGTATTCTCGAATGATAATGGTTGCTGCTTTTCCATGGGCCGCAAAGTTAAGGTGCCGCCACACATCATCAATATTAGGTGATCCCTGCTTTCCCCCAGGTTTAGATAATATCAAAACAAGTGAAGTTTTAATTAAATAAATGAATAATAAAGGTTCATTTTTTATTTGATCCAAATGGGGATACGGCCTATAATTTTTTCTTTATTTTTATACCTTCATCAAAATCAAAATTCCCAGTGCCTTCAAACAAAAAGTCCAGCAAGTGGCTGTATATCATTATCGTTCTTACCTTATGTGGCACCACAACCGCTATGTATTTTTTCAAAGCAGGAAAGAAACCTGCCCTGGCATCATTCAGAGAATCCCAGGTCGTTTATACACCGCATGAAGGAACACAGGGTGCCCGTACCCGTTTCACCCTGCCAGATAGTACCGAAGTATTGCTGAATGGAAAATCGACCGTACTGGTGCCGGATAACTATACCCAGACACATACCTTGCTGCTGGATGGGGAAGCCTGGTTCAATACCCCGCATGCACTGAAGGTAGTAACCAATATCCTTACCCTGAGCAGTACTACAGCGACCTCTTTCAGAATTCGATGCTTCGAAGCACAACAGGGGGCAACCGCCTACCTGGGTAGCGGTACCATACAGGCAGCCAAATCTTACCATTCCACTACTGATAACCAGGCAGAAACACTGGGCATCGGCAATATGGTGCTGGCTAATAAGGAGATTGACCTCATGGAAAAAGAAACTTACCAACCTGCCGAACTGGATCAGTGGCTGAAAGGAGAACTGAGTTTTTCCAATGTACCGTTCATGAATGCGATGCATACACTGGAAGAATGGTATGGTACGGAAATTTATGTAGAAGGAGATGTGTCTGAATTGGGTAATGTAAATGGTGCTTTTCCAAATCAGTCACTGGATAAGGTGCTAAATGCCTTCCAAAGTAAAATGCGTTTTAAATACCAGTTCAAAGGAGACAGGGTAAAGGTAAAGGTGGATTAAAATCAGTTTTCCGGCATCCAGTCCAGGGTCCGGGTATCAGCCATATTATCTGCCTCCACTTCGACCGCATCAATCACTACCGTGATCTTATTACTGACACGATCCATATTATCATAAGCCGCATATTGCAGGGTAAACCGCTTTCCCTGCAGTTTTTCGGGGATCCCTATGACGATGGCATCATCTCCATAGTTCCCTATTTTATAGAGAATCCGGGTACCCACAACCTGAACAAAATACCCTGCCAGGAAGCGATCCCTTGGATTGGGATAGATATATACATATTGGTTATCCACATTCCTGTGAATACCAGTCATCAGTTCCGGTGCTTCCGGATTAGCGGATGCTACCGGAAAACCGCCCCTGGTGCAGGTACCATAACCTACCCCTAGCACCTCCTTTTCGTCTACATCCTCAAATAAAGAGATCAGCTTATCAATATAAAAGGCAAGGATAAACAGTATACTTGCCAGGATTCCGAATAAAATTAACTTATCCATCGAGGAAGGTTGTGCTACAAACTTAAGGTTGCTGACAAAGATTTTGGAGATGAACTACTAAACGGCGGACGAAAGAAGAATCTAAAAACTGACTACTAATATATTATAAAATTATCAAATCCAAATATAATTGATAAATGGTAAGAAAATGATAACCTTCCTTTTTTTCGGTCATTTAACTTAATATGGTCACTATAACTGTCAGAGATAAAGGGGAGGAACTTAGCTAAGTTCCTCTCCCACTTTCTTCAGGAGTGCAAGTGTTTTCTTCACCCCTTCGTCTTCGGACAATGTGTTGCCCTCGAATTCTATACCGATATGACCTGTATAACCGGCCTCTTTCACGATCTTCAGTATTTTATGATAGTCTGTTTCTATGCAGTTACCATTTGCATCGAAATCATAGGTTTTGGCACTCACACCTTTTGCAAAAGGCATTAATTCGCTTACCCCTTCATAGCGATCATATTCTTCCAGGCATTTTGTCTTTGCCCAGGCTTCAGGCGTATTCGCTTCGGGCTTTGTTCTGTTCAGACAGAAATTGCCAAAATCAGGGAGGGTACCGCAATTAGGGCGGTTGATTGTTTTCATGACACCAGACAGCCATTTGCCATTAGAGGAAATGCCGCCATGGTTTTCTACAATCACATTAATATTATGCGTGCTTGCAAATTCTGATAATTTAGAAAGAGATTCTTCTACTGCTTTTGCTACATCTTCCGGTTTTCCCGTACCGGCAGCATTTACGCGGATGGCATGACAACCCAGGTATTCCGCGGCCTCTACCCATTTGTAATGATTTTCTACTGCCTGCAATCTCTTCTTCACATCCTGATCACCCATCTCCCCTTCGCCATCACACATAATCAGTACACTTCTAACACCATTGTCACTACAGCGTTTTTTCAGATCAGCCAGGTAAGCTTTGTCCTTCGCCTTGTCCATGAAAAACTGGTTTACATACTCAACCGCCTCAATACCGAAATCCTTTTTCGCCTTTACAGGAAAATCAAGATGACTCATCTGTTTGGCAAATAAAGCACGATGGAAGGACCATTCCGCCAGGGAGATCTTAAAAAACAGGGATTTTGCCGTACCCAGCGCTTCTGCTTTAGTGGCGGCAGTGGAATCCTTTGTACCTGATTCTTTTGTTGACAGACCATTATTACAAGCAGCAAGGAAACCTGGAATCATACCAGCACCCATTGAATACACTGCCATTTGACGAAGGAAATCCCGGCGATTAGAAGGAGAATTCATATACGTGGTTTTGATTGATAAATGTGGATTCCGGCCCCGTTTTTGAGACCTGCTTATTCACTAACAATTTATCAAATTAAGCGCACAAAAGAAAGATGCCCCGGAACTATTTATAAAAATTTCACCGAAAGGCATACTTTTTT
The DNA here is from genome assembly GCF_034424315.1 of Chitinophaga sancti. GTDB lineage: Bacteria > Bacteroidota > Bacteroidia > Chitinophagales > Chitinophagaceae > Chitinophaga > Chitinophaga sancti. The sequence continues at coordinate 7,275,386 of NZ_CP139972.1, read as the reverse complement.
CGCTTATAGTTATTATCTTTTGCCTCTCATTCCCGTTTGTCTTTATTATAGATTCCACCACGTGATGCCGAAAGGTGTCTTGTATGATAAAACATGAGCCGTACTACTTACGGTAGTACGGCTCCTCCACGTTATCTATTCCTTATTTTTCATTTATAATTTTACAAAGTAGTCACTCATTTTGGGATTCAAATTCTCAAGTAACGGCTGCTATGAGCGGTTGCCGCTCAATATCCATTCCTATTTATTTTCACTCACCACATCTCCCTCCGGCGGATGCCTGTGCCACCAGCTCGCCAGCAAAGAACCTGTCACATTCATCAGCGGCCCAAATACTGCAGGCGCCAATCCTACTGTTGCTATCTTCCCCATACTCTTCGCTATCGCCGATGCCAACCCGCTATTCTGCATCCCCACCTCTATCGCAATCGTTCTGCAATCCTGCTCCTTCATCCTGATCAGCTTACACAACCAATATCCCAATCCATACCCCGATAAATTATGTATCAATGAACTTAGGATCAACAGCAATCCCACATCCAGCAAAGCATCCCGCCCATGCGCCGTAATGATCACGATAATCAGTCCAATCGCTGTCATAGAGATCTTAGGCATAATATCATCCAGCCATTTCGCCTTCCCACTCAGAAAATGATTAAAGACCAAACCCGCTGCCACCGGCAAAATCACCAGCTTAAAAATATCCCACATCATATGCGTCACACTGATGTCTATATAACTTCCCGCCAGCCACCGCATCAACAACGGCGTTACAAAAGGTGCCAGCATGGTGGAAATAGCCGTTAGCGTTACTGACAATGCAATGTTCGCCTTTGCCAGGTAAGAGATCACATTGGAAGCCATGCCACAAGGCACCGTACCCACCAATACCACACCCGCCGCTATCTCCGGCGGAAACCCGAACAAATGCGCCAGGCCCCAGCCTATAAAAGGCATAATTGTAAAATGACAAAGTACTCCCGTCAAAACACCCATCGGCATCCTGATTACACCATAAAAATCCCCCAGGCTCATCGCCGTTCCCATGCCAAACATGATGATCTGTAATAAAGGCGTGATCAGCTTTGCCAGGTCATAATCCCCAATGTGGGTAAAATATTGCGGATAATATAGTGATGTTGTCACCGCAGCAAAGATCATTAACGTGTATACATAACCGCGAGTCTGCGGTTTCCTGGAAAATAATATTGCCAACAGGATCCAAAAACCAATAATATAAGGGCCCAGATGATTCATAAGTGGATGTTTATTTTTACCGTGTGCGTTTTAAAATTTACAAAGTGCACTTCTCTAATTTACCAGGTACGTATGCCAGTTAGCAGGTGCAGCGGTTACCAGGTGCGTTTTTCTAACATTTTGTCCAGCTCCTGCCTGCTCATAGGGGCTTTCCCTGCCTGCTGGTGCTGCCATTCCAGGAAAGCCTGCCTGATGGCATCCGTCCAGTTATTATCAAGTTCACCAGGTGTATATTTCCCCCCCTTCAGCATCTCAAAACTAAACGCATCTTTCACCTGGATAAATGCAGCAATACCAATCACTTTTTCTGCAAGGTGCGCCGGTACAAAAATGACTCCTTCCTTTGAAGTCAGCACCAAATCGCCTGGCAATACCACTGCCTTCCCTATACGAATTGGCACATTCATACCAGACAGCATTACGTTTTTTAAAAAAGACGGATCCCAGTCTCTTACCAGCGCATTAAAGCCGGATATTGCTTCCAGCCCTTCCAGGTCGCGCGCCGATGCATTGAATACTACACCATTACCTGTGCGGGCAAAGATAGCATTACCCAGTGTAGAACCAATGAGGGTACCATCTGTAATTTTCCCGAATCCATCTGCCACATATACATCCCCCTTACCCAGTTGCTGAATAGGCCATGAATTGGTATTACCCTTCCAGCCTCTTTGCTGCCCCCGTTCTTTCAGGTGCTGTTCCACATCCGGCCTTGCAGGAATAAACATCGCGGTCAGGGCCCTGCCCGCAATCACACTATCCGGGTGGATCATTTTAAATCCACCTTCAAACTGGCAATGATAGCCCTCTCCTTCCAGTATCGTCCATACATCATCCAGCCCTACCTCCTTTGCCTGCGCAATCACGGCGTCCGGAATACGGGGCCGGCCGTCCGGAAAGCGTTCCCCCTTCCAGTCGGCCGTTAAAAAGATCAGCTCCTCTTTGGATATGGTCTGTGCTGCCAGGTGTACATACCCCAGCAAACAGAGTGGAATCAAAAAAAACAGTTTCATATTCTAATTTTCGGTTTGTACTGAAATACTATCCGCCAGTCCATTCAGATCATATACTACCTTACCCGCACGAATGGTCACCTCACATGCAAGCCGCTCCTTTCCTTCCAGCTTTACACCCATCGGATCCGCAAAACCAAACTGCCCTTTCTCCAGTCTTAAAATAGCAATGTCTGCCACACTATTCTCTGATAAAGTACCCAGTTCCTCATGACGGATTGCTTTTGCGGCATCGTCCGTCGTTGCTTTGATTAGTGCAGGAAAACTCATGCCCATCGCCATCATCTTCGACATCACATTCAGCAGGTCTTTCATAGCCGCATTCATACTCCCGGTGTGAATATCCGTACTGATGGTATTCGGCAGGAAACCTGCTTTCATAGCCGGCATCGCAATCTTATAGGAGAAACTGGTACCACCATGACCTACGTCAAAGAGGATTCCTTTTTTACGTGCAGCCCAAATGTAATCAGGTACTTTCCCACTTTCATCTACCACCGGCATGCGACCCTTTACATTCGCATATACATGTGTAAATATGTCGCCGGGGCGCAGGTGCTTTTCAAATAATTCATTCAGCGGCAAAGGTGGGTTACTGCCTCCAAAGTCAATCATCACAGGCGTTCCCGTTATCTCCCCGGCCTGCACGGCCCTGTCTACAGGCGTCCATTCTGCCCCTTCAAAATGTGCGACCTTAATACCTACCAGGTACTTTCTATACTGGCGGATAGTCAAGGCCGTCATCTTTGCATCCATATCATTGGTGTCCTGTTCGTAAGCACCACCACGCATACCACCGCCTACAATATTTAAGAAAGCCAGTACCCTTGTCTGTGAATGTTTGATGGTCTGATCCAGGAAGGTTTCAAAACTGCGCCAGCCCGAACTACCAGCATCTACAACAGTCGTCACCCCACAGCGGAATGTAAAACCATCCGGTGCTACTGCACTGTAACTGTTATTCAGATACCTGTTAGGAGTGGTGCCGATAAAGTTATGCGTGTGAATATCGATGAGCCCCGGTGTGACATATAATCCTTTTGCATCTATCACTGTAGTGGCTTTCGCCGGATCAATATGTGGTGCAACCTTTGCAATGGTATCATCCCTGAGTGCAATATCCATGACAGCATCGATATGATTTCTTGCATCGATGACATGCCCGTTTTTTATGAGGAGGCTGTATTGTTGTGCATGCAATGCACTCCCTGCCAGCATGAGTAAAAGTAAGAACTTCATCGGCTGTAACTTTAATGTTAAGACCTGTAGTAAAAATTAACAGGGAGCCCCAAAAGACTCCCTGTAGGTGACTAGACACACTCCAATTTATCAGCCATGCGTTTCTGCAAGTGCCTTTTCTGTCAGCGCCTTTTTGAGCGCTGCAGCGACTATCTTTTCCTGTCCGGGTACCAGCATCCAGGTCGTAATGGCTATGGCATGCTGGTTTTCCCCATCAGCAACTTCGATAGATGGATTACCGCTTCTCAGCTTTTCTTTTAACTGGGCAGCTGTAGCAGGAATTTTTTTCTCATCCCAGCTTATATGCAGTGTAGGTACATGATTGGCAATAGCCGGTACTTTCACTGTCGTCTTCACACCACCCACTGAAGTCGCAGCATCTCCGATCAGTTTTACCTGTGCTTCCCACATCTTCCACTCTTTATCATGGTCGGTAGCCAGGTAGGTTTCCAGCGCTATCAGCATACCGAGTATTTCTTCTTTATTTACTTTCAGACCACGACCAATGGTGTTCCCTCTTGGCGGTGCACTGAGACGCGCTGCCTGGATGTATTTCTTTCTGCCCAGCAGTAAACCAGCACTCTGCGGACCCCGAATTCCCTTACCACCAGAAAAGCAAACCAGGTCATACCCCATCTTAGTGTACTTAAACAGGTTTTCCACAGGAGGTACATCTGCTGCACAATCTATCATCGTAGGAATGTTGTGCGCCGCGGCTATTTTCTGAAACTCCTCTACCTGCACCGGTCCGTCAAAATTATTTGCATTCAGGAAGTACATCAGTGCCGTCTTGTCAGAGATAGCATTGATCAGGTCTTCCTTCGTATCCGTATAGACAATCTTTAACCCTGTGTTCTTCAGCGCATGTGCATATGCAATATCATGTTTGCGCTGAATGATCACTTCTGTTTTCATACCTGTACCTTCCAAATGAGGCAGCTGTGCTACCTTCTTTTCATCCATACCGGTGAGCACACCTGCTGCACCCAGCGTCATGGCAGATGCACAACCGGAGGTAACAGTGGCATATTCACATTTCAGCAATTGCGCTATGCGTTCGCCTACCTTATCCTGCAGCTCATCAAGTAAAACAAAATCTTTGGAAGCATAGTTAATGGCATTCATCACTTCGGGGCGCATGAGCGAACCCGTCATAGCCGTGTAAGTACCGGCAGCATTGATAAAGGTGCGAATACCCAGTTCTTTAAAATAATCTTTAGCAACAGTATTGGCTGTGGCGCTTAATGGCAATATACTGGCACTGCCTGCGAAAGCCCCGAATACAGGGATCACAGACATATTTTTCAATAAGTCTCTGCGGTTCATGAGTAGTAAAATAAAAAGTAAGAAGAAAGGGGGATCGCTTTAAGAAGCGATCCCGTAGAGAAGGGGGAACTATTGTTATAGCGATGCGATGCAGTCCATCTCTACAAGAGAGTCTCCCGGCACTCCTCCATATACAGCTACGGTAGTTCTTACCGGAGGATTCGATCCAAAACGGCCCCTGTACACTTCATTCATAGCCTTGTAGTCGTTCAGGTCATGCAGGAATACACTTACCTTCAGCACCTTGTCCATCGAAGAACCTGCCTTTTTTAACTGTGCTTCCATCTCCTTCAGCACATGATCAGTATGTGCTTTGATATCGCCATCAAAATGAGCACCGATACCAGCAATGTATACGGTATTGCCATGTACTTTGAAGCTGGAAAACAAAGGTACTTCCTGGTCATATACTACATTTCCATTTTCAGTAGTGGCAGGTAGTGTAGCGCCGGCTGCTTTTGCAACAGCACTGATTCCGGTGAACCCGGCTGCCGCAGCCAACATCTTCTTTAATACTGATCTTCTTTGGTTTTGCATGATAGAAAATTTGAGAGGATTATTCTTTATCCCACCATACGCGGGTTGTCATCAGGTTAGCGCCTTGTCTGTTCACGGCTTCCTGCAAACTTGCAGCGTTCACACTTTCTTCAGAAGGCGGATACAGCAGGCGGCGGGGAATCGAACCGCCGGTAATGTTACCAGGAATGTTCACCGGGATGATTGCAGGATAACCCAAACGACGCCAGTTAGCATGGATCTGCTGCCCATCAAGGAACAGTGATACATAGTATTCATTCCCGATCATTTCCAGTTGCTGTGCAGTAGTACCAGCCAGTACATGTGCCGCCTGGTAAGCAGTGATCCTGCTGTCAGCAATCACACCGGCAGCACCGAACTTTGCCCAGTTGCGCATAGAAGCCCCAATTGCATTGGCAAACGAAGCAGCCGCATCTCCGGCATACCAGCCTCTTACAGCCGCTTCTGCCAGGTACAGGTTTACTTCAGCAGCACTCATCACGATAATCGGCGCTGTGTATTGTAAAATGGTGGCAGGGTTCGGTTCTGAGTAAGTAACAAAATTATCCGGCTTCAGCAACAAGCCATTTGGCATCCCTGATTGTAAAGCAGTCGTCGTATCTGCCTTACCATCTTTCCATACAATCGCGATTACATTCAGGCGCGGGTCATTATTGTTCTTCAGCATGTTGATGAAGGTCTGCGCCAGTTTACCTCCTTCTGTGTTACTCTTACCATCTGCTACACCATAGTCGTTTGATATCAGTGCAGCCGCTCTTGGATTCCTGTTTAGCGCAGTACCATCTGTATACTTCATGGTAGCAATGTCCGCATCATCAGTGATCACACCACCTGCAATGGCTTTCTGGACCCATGCCTGGGAAGACGCCGCATCTACTTTTGACATGCGCATGCCCAGGCGCAGCATGAGCGAGTAAGCAAATTTCTTCCACCTGCTTACATTACCCTGGTAGATATAATCACCCGGGCCAAAAGTAGCTTTGGAAGCATCCAGCGCCGTTGCAGATTCATCCAGTTCTTTCAGCATGTCAGCATAAATGGCCTGCTGCGCATCGTACTTAGGTGTAAACACATTACCGGTATATCCCTTTGCTGCTTCAGAATAAGGAATATCACCATAGAGATCCGTAAGGCGGCTCATGATAAATGCACGCCAGATACGGGAAATAGACAATTTGTTGGTTTCTGATGCATCAAGTGCGTTGATCACTGTGGATATTTCATTCACAGCATTAGGATACCCCGTTGTAAAAAAGTCATATGGATAGGTACCCTGTTGAAAATAATATTTATCCCCTATACCCGGTACATCTTTGTAAGTTGCAAACTGCTGCATAGATCCGCTGCAGGCCAGTACATCAGTCGCAAACCAGCTATTGTTCAGGGCATCCAGCAATGACTTGCTGAACATATATTCCGGAACAATGTTCGTTGACGCATCCGGATTCACATTCATATCTTCGAAGCCTTTGTCGCAGGACTGCATCGTTAACATCGCTGCGATGGCTGTATATATCAGAAAGTTAAAACGCATTTTCATAATTCGAGTGTGTAACATGAACAATTAGAATTTAGCCATCAGGTTCAGACCAAAGCTCCGGGTGCGTGGTATACCAAACGCTTCGAAGCCCTGCGCATTACCGTTCGTGTAGCTGGATTCCGGATCAAAGTTGTCCGTTTGCTTGTACAGGGTAAGCAGGTTACGCGCTACGAAAGACAGGGAAGCACTCTCCACGATCTTCAGTTTTTGTACTGGCAGCTGGTAGCTAAATACCACCTGCCGCAGTTTTACAAAACTACCATCATACATGAACTGATCTGTGTAGTTCTTTGTATTGTCGTAGTAAAGACGCAGGTTAGATACAGGAATTGTCTTCGCATAAGGATTACCATTCTGATCTACACCGCTCAGGGCCAGCCCGTTTTCACGACCTGCCAGGGTCTTCTTGTGCAGACCGAAACGGGTAGCGTATACATCCATTACAGAAAATACTTTGTTACCGAACTTACCATCTACCAATATATCCAGAGACAGGCGTTTATATCTGAACGTGTTGCTGAAACCCATGGTCAGTGGTGGTACACCATTTCCTAAGTATTTCAGTGCACTCTTCTGCTCATAACCGGTAGCGCTGTTATAAATGGTTTCACCCTTTTCATTTTTCGCTACGGAATAGCCCTTGATCACACCATAAGGATGACCTACAGCATCGTGTACGAATGCCCAGCTACCTACGCTGGTCGCTTTCTCCAGGGTGGTCAGACCTGCTGCCAGCTGGATCACCTCACTCTTGTTGTAAGCCATGTTATAGCTCACGTTCCAGGTAAAGTTCTTAGACTTTACAGGGGTACCTGTCAGCAGTACCTCAATACCTTTGTTAGACAATTTACCTACATTCAGCAGGGCCTTATTATAACCGGTTGCAGTAGAAATTGCAGTACTTAAAATGTCGTCCGTGGTTTGCTTACTATAGTAAGTGATATCAAAACCTACACGGTTATTCAGGAACTGAGCTTCCACACCTGCTTCAAAAGTAGTAGCGGTGAGTGGTTTCAGGTTGGGATTAGTGACCAGGTTTGCACCACCGGACTGGGTCACTGTCTGCACAGGTTGGCCGGCATGTCCACCCTGTACCATGGTATAACTCTGGTTTAAGATGTAGGGATCAGGTGTAGCGCCTCCCACCTGTGCCCATGATGTACGTAATTTGGCATAGCTTATGGCTTTAGGCAATTTCACTGCATCAGAAAGGATGAAGCTTGTACCTACTGCAGGGTAAAAGATGTGGTTATTCTGTGGGCTTAAAGTAGAGAACCAGTCCTGGCGGGCGCTGAAGTTCAGGAACAGGATGGACTTATAATCCATATCTATTGCTCCGAATACAGAGTTGGTCGCTACGTTATTTCTTGCCGGTGTAGTAGTTACAGTACTTAAGTTGGTGTAGCTATAGAAGAACGGAATGATGAACTGTGTACCAGTGATCAATGTTGAATTTGATTTGTAACGGCGTGCGTTACCACCTGCCAGTACATTCAACCCGATCTTTCCGGCCAGCCTGGTATTGTAGTTCGCAGTCAGCATAGAGTTGGTTTCTGATACTGCATTTCTCAAACCACTGTATTCACCCGTCGCATTTGTAGTATATACGGTACCGGTAGGTAGGATGCCTACATAGTCGTAGTTAAAGAAGTCACGGCTGACATTTCCTTTCACATACAGGTTCTTCATCAGGTCGTATTTTACGCTTGCCTGGCCAATGAAACGGTTCTTGGTATCATTGTTCTTAAAGCGGTTCACTACGAAATAAGGGTTGGAAGCATAGGCAGTTTCGTTCCACTGTATTTCACGACCGTTTGCATCATAACCTGGATCCAGTGAGCGGATATCTACTGTATTCGCGATCATATATACGCCCCAGTTGGGGTTGCCGGTAGCATCCCCGGAACTGGAACGGTTTGTGGCATTCTCTACATTGTATTGCGCTATTGCTTCTATGCTCAGTCTCTTACCCAGTACAGCATTCAGGTTCAGGTTTGCAATTTTTCTATCAAACTTTGAATTCGGAACGATGCTCTTACTGTTGGTATTAGCCAGCGAGAAGCGGAAATTCATTGATTCATTACCACCGCTGAAAGCGACAGTATTGGTATAGGTAGCACCTGTACGGTAGAAGTTTTTGATATTATTTTTCTGTGGAGAATAAGGATGTTCCTTCCCATCAAATGCGATGTAATTCTGACCATCCATCTTAGCTCCCCAGCTACGGCGGCCCCAGGTCACTGCCTGTGACTGTGAATTAGGTTTTACACCACCATCACCCTGGCCATATTCATATTGCCATTCAGGATACACAGCTGGTGTTTCAGCAGTAAAAGTAGAATTGTAATCCAGACCTATACCTTTGCGGGCACGACCTTTTTTGGTAGTGATCACGATCACCCCGTTTGCAGCGCGGGAACCATACAGGGCCGCAGCAGTACCACCTTTCAACACGCTGATGGTTTCGATATCATCAGGGTTGATCCCACCAATACCATCACCACGGTCTACGTTCTGACCACCGCCACCTGTGGTAGGGCTACCACCCGGCGTTGTGTTATCGATAGGCATACCATTTACAACATACAGGGGTTGGTTATCTCCATTCAGGGAAGTGTTACCCCGGATGATCACGCGGCTGGAACCACCAGGGCCACTTGCAAGGCTGGTTGCGTTCACACCGGCAACTTTACCTGTCAGCGCATTGGCAATGTTCACCTCGCGGGCCTGTGTGAAATCAGTACCCTTTACTTCGGTTACCGCATATGCCAGCGCTTTCCTATCCTTTTTGATACCCAATGCAGTTACCACTACTTCAGAGAGTGCTTTATTGGATTCCACCAGTGATACACCCACAAGATCCGTGGCACTGCTTACAGTGATCTCCTGTTTGTCAAATCCAATAGATGAAACCACCAGTACAACCGGCAGGGTAGCATCTTTCAGGTTGAGTTCGAATTCCCCTTTTTCATTCGCCACAGTAGCGATAGAAGATTTACCTTTTACAGAAATAGTAGCGCCAGGTACAGGTACACCATCAGGGCCGGTAATTTTACCTTTCAGTTTATCAGCGAAGAGAGAATTGTAATTGAGAATAGTTGCATTCGCATCACTGTTATAAATAGAATACTGTGTCTTATTGACACGCATATAACCGAGTGCGAAATCAGATAGTAATAATTTTAAGGCAGCTTCTGCCTCCATTGTTTCTGCTCTGTCTACAAGATCAGCAGGTACCATTTTGCCATCCAGCAGTCCCTCTCTGTATGCGAAACGGATATTTTGCAGCTTTTTCAGCCTTACCAATGCATCTTTAAGTGACATTGTTCCTGCCTTGTGGTATGGGATATTATCTGTCTGCCTCACGGAAGCATACATTGCGGGCGTCTGTGCGCTGACAGGTGCAGCAATACCTGGTAGCAGGGCACAGGAAAGCAGCCCCAAAAGTAGATTTTGGTTTAAGATGTTCATTAGTTTTTTTTTACGTGTACTGTTTATACGCGCTTCCTCCGCGTACTCCCTTTACTTTCCTGATGTGATGACCAGTTCCTTTTTGGAAGGACGATCAATTGTTACGTTTAGCGTAGTGGTAATTACGGTTAAGAGTTCTTCAACATTCGTTACGTTAATATCTCCTTCAATCTTTAACTTCCTGAGTGAGGCATCCGCTACTTTTACGGTATAGCCATAGTTATCCTGCAGTGTTTCTATGATCTCACCTAAAGTGGCATCTGTAAACGTAAGCTGTATCTCAGTCCAGCGCTTAATCTTCTCGGGCTTATCTAATTTTCTTGTTACTGATAATTTATTGTCTGCGTATTCCACATAGTCTCCGGGCAACATGACGAGCGAGCGATCCTTATTATAATCTACTTTGATCTTACCGGTGATCAATCCAACTTTGGTTCTGCCATGACGGCTTCTTACATTGAAGGATGTACCCAGTACTTCTATACTAATACCATTGCTATGTACTATAAATTGCTGGCCGGGGCCGGTTCGGTTGATATGCTTTACATCGAAATAGGCCTCCCCTTCTATCCATACTTCCCTTGCTTGTTTGTCACTCCATTCTTCATTGAATGAAATGGCAGATGATGCATTGAGTGTTACGGTGCTGTGGTCTGGCAAGGTCACTGTTCTCATTTCTCCATAACCAGTTGCTACCTGCTCCATGTGTGGCCGTGAATAATGATTCACAATCATAAATCCACCGGCAGTGATTACCAGGGCTACAGCTGCTGCACGCACCCAGTTGTTCAACCAACGCATGCGTACAGGGCGCGCACCCTGAGTTGCTATAGTAGCCGTGATCCTTTCGAGTACACGGGCTTTGTTATCTTTATTGTTCCAGAACTCCTGTGACCGATAGGAACGGATCACAGTAACAGCAAACTTAAAGTTGGCAGCTGCTGCAGGATACAGTACAGGGAATTCGCTCCAGAATTCTGCTGCTACAGGGTCTTGTTCTTTACCTGATACCCATTTAATAAAGGCATCATCGTCCAAAAAATCCTGTAGTGAATAGTCTAAATATTTATCATTGTTCATCACGCTATCCCCTGTTTATTGGTATTATACATGACATAGTAAAAATTATCCCTCCGGAATCGGAATTTTTTTAGAAATATTTTTCAGCAGGAAAAAAAGGCAGCATATCAGCAGCCAGGTTTGTTTGTTGGAGGCCTTTTGGAGGTTATCGAGGGCTTTATATAATAACTTGTACGTGGAACTCATATTGATGTCCATAATAACAGAGATCTCTTCGTAGGACATACCTTCATAAAATCGCAGGAAGATGATTTCCTGTTGCCTGGCAGGCAAAGTATTCACCATTTCAATTACCTGCTTTCTCAGCTCCTGCTCTTCCTGCCTGAAAGAGGCATCAGGAATAAAGTTGACGGTAAAACCATTGCCTTCCCCGTCCAGTTCCACAAATTTGGAAAGAGACTGGATCTTACGGAATAAGGTAGAACGGAATGCTTTGTACAAATAATTTTTTACAGATACAGGTTCACCCAGGCGTTGACGCGTAGTCCATATTCTTACAAAAAGATCGTGCACTACATCATGGATGAGGTCTTCATCGCGCGTGAACTTTCGCCCATAGTTATTCAATAGTTCGTAGAACTCTCCATAGAGAGCGGTAAAGGCATCCCAGTCCCCCTGTTTAAACGCATTCCACCATAATACGTGACTCTCCGATTGCATGAGCTTAAATTTTGGAAGACGCTTAATAATACAAAAAACTGCTTAAATCTTCACGATAATATTTCGCTTGTACATAATCCATACAGGTATAAGCATGAGTAATACCAATGTGATAGCCGCTGCCAGAGAAGCATTCAGCGGTGATAACAAAGGCATGAACAGGGAAGAGGGTATGCTGTGTATTCTTGGTACCAGTCCGGACAGTACATAAGCCGTAATCGCATTACGACCAAAGGCCACAAATGGTGCTGTACCTTTTTTATATCCCTGTACATCTATCAGCCAGTAACACAGGGCCAGTCCCATGCTGGCTAAGCCAGCTGTAAACAACACAAAGCTACTTGTCCACAATTGTTTATTGATCGGGAAAAAGCCGTCCCATATTAATCCTGCCAGTACAGCGATAAAACCTGCTGTAAATAACCAGGCCACTTTCTCTGCTTCAGGTTTATCCTTCCTGCGCACCCAATCGCCTACCATAATCCCCAGCAAACCGGTACCGATCGCAGGCAGGGTACTCAATATCCCTTCAGGATCCCAGGTACGGGATGATTTCCAGAGGTGATCCGGCGTAAGAATCGTCCTGTCCAGCCATGCACCCAGGTTAGTTTCCGGTTCCAGGTTGGGAAAACCTACACCCGGTACAGGTACAAAGGTCATAAGCAGGTAGTATACGATTAATAAACCACCACAGATCCAGATCCGGGTTTTGCTGCTGGTCTTCAGATACAGGAGGGAAATAATGAGGTATACGACCGCAATCCTGGCCAATACACCCGGGATACGAACATGTGCGAAGTCGAACTTAGGAATGAGTCCGAAAGCCAGTCCGATGCCAAATATGATAGCCGCACGGCGAAATATGTGGAGAATGAGGGATTTATGCAGGGCAGGGTCTTCCCGCCTGCTGCTCAGGGCAAAAGATACCGCTACCCCAACCATGAAGAGGAAAAATGGGAATACCAGGTCAGTCGGCGTACAGCCATTCCATTTGGAATGCTCCAGTGGGCCGTAGATATGGCCCCAGTCGCCGGGATTATTCACGAGGATCATTCCGGCTACCGTAACGCCGCGAAAAAAGTCTAGGGAAAGTAAGCGCTGTTTCATTGAATGAAAAATATAAAAAAAAAGGGAATCATTATAGTGATTCCCCTTCCGGCATTATTTCTATTTCAATTTTCTATAAATAAAATCATCCAACACCTTAATCTTTCTTCTCCGTTTGCATTTTGACCAGGGTAGCCCTGTCATAAAATATTAGCTTGCTGATCTTTAAGGAATTCTCATTTGCAAATTGAATATCCACCTGGTAATAATCAGGGAATTTATCTCTTGGCGCATAATACCGGCACCTGAAAAACACCGTGCTATCTGTCTTCATCGCCGTTACCGCCGGTATAGTCATTTCTGCCACATCCCGGATACTCTCGGCCGCCCCTTTCATGCTCGACTTCAAATGATCGTCGTATTTCACTTTTGTCTGATCCAGTAATGTCGCTGCCCTGTCCGGCCTGCCATCCTGTACATACTCCATAAAGTTCGTAGCGACTTCCCGTTGATCTATATTTCCCAGGGACTGGGCAAAAGAGGGTTGCAATGCCAGCAGGCAAAGCACCATGGATACGAGATACTTGTTTTGCATATGAAGGAGAATAATGGTGGTTGAATTTGAATACGAGTCTATTTATATCAATTCTTCATTTTGAATCAAACTTCATATTGAATACAACTCCCGGATTAGACAGTCATCACCCTGCCAGGTTTAAAGTTATCCGTACATTTGCTCCACCTAATTTAAGCTATTAACCTTAGAAAATGAACGAAAGAGAAATACATCCATAAAAGCCTGGAATCCTGGCGAAAGGAACTGATCCGCTCCCCGGTAAGGGTACAGTAGTATCCCGAAAAAAGTATTCTCCCCCGAAAATAACTACACCTCTAAGGGTAATTGTTCTTCCCTGTTGTCTACCTTTGGGCATTCGTGAAAGAAAAATTATCAGATAGCAATGCCATAGCGCAATATTTCTTCGAATATTTCGAAGCACTGCATCGTTACGCCTATACGTTGCTGAACGACAATGATGAGGCAAAAGATGTGGTGCAACAGATCTTTATGCACCTGTGGGAGAAGAAAGAGACGCTTTCCATCACTCAATCAGTGCGGGCTTATCTTTATACCGCTACACATAATCACTGCCTGAACAGGATTAAAAGCCGGCAAACCCGGGAGCGGCATTATCATCAGTTTGTAAAGGGACAGGAATACACTACATCGGACAATGAAGAGCAACTATCCTACCGGGCGCTAAAACAGGAAGTTTTATCAGCAATGGACGATTTACCTGCTAAGTGCCGGGAGGTATTCTACAAGAGCAGATTTGAGGAAAAGACCTACCCGGAAATTGCAAAGGAACTGGACATCTCCCTGAAAACGGTGGAGGCGCACATGGGCAGGGCGCTCCGTACTTTAAGAACGAAATTGTCTGACAGGACCTGGTTCTGGCTCCTGATCTCCTTTCGTTTATTGTCTGACATTCAAAAATTCTTTCACTGATTATGGCAAATATTCAAATCACCGACGAACTGCTATCGAAATACTTTGCCGGGGAGGCTCTCCCTGAAGAAGCAATGGCGATTGATGATTGGAAGAACAGCCATCCGGACAACGCCAGCCTTTTCAATGCCAGCTGGGATGCATGGCAGATGGCCAGCACTCACCCTTATTCAAAACCAGATTTACAAGCCATCTGGCAACAAACCATCTCCCGACCCCGCCGAAAAATACGCATCCTGCCATGGGTAGCGGCGGCAGCCTGCCTGCTGACAGCCGTTGCATTATTATGGCTGCAACTCAGGAAACCGGCCACCATCACCATCGCCGCTACACAGCAAACGGTTACACAAACACTACCCGACGGCTCCGTTGCCAAAATAACACCCGGCGGAAGCATCAGCTATAACAACCGTACCATTCAGCTGAAAGGAAACGGTGACTTTAATGTAAAATACGATCCGGCAAAACCATTCATGGTGCAGGCAGGCCCTGTGCAAATCACCGTACTAGGCACCGCTTTTCATGTAGAAGAAAACGATTCGCTCGTCACTGTGCAGGTGAGCAGCGGAAAGGTAAAAATGAATAAAGCCTCCAAAGAAATAATTATTACCGCCGGCCAGATGGGATACTATAAAGCAGGCGCTTTGGTACTTGAAAACTATCACTTTACGTTTGACAACAATACACTGGGCAGCATTATCGAAAGGCTTTCCATGGCTTACCATAAAAAGATCGTGCTGCAAAACCCTGCTATGGCAGATCTAAGAATATCCAGCGTATTTGAAAACCAAGCACTTGACTATATACTGGAAGTCATTACCTCTACCCTCAACCTGAAATACGCTTATCGTAATCCTGGCGAGATTTATATAGAAGAAGAATAGTTATTCTTATACGCCAGCATCGCTTCCCGGCCATAATGATCCGCTTTGCGGGTGGTTTCGGGCAAACGGTATTCATGCGCCATTTTCAATACGATGTCCGTAGCGGTAGGGATACTGATCTTATGCCCCGGAGATACAAAAACAGGATTGATGCCGGCCTGTGTTCTTAATACATTACCAAGCTGCTCCCGGTTATCTTCTGCCAACAAAGGAGAGATACTTCCCCGGGCTTCTGCCACGGGCTCATAATCGCCAAACAAGCGTGTTTTCCCGCATCCCAATGTAGGAAGGTCCAGCACTATCCCCAGGTGACAAGCCAGTCCAAATCGCCTTGGATGAGCCAAGCCGTGGCCATCACATACAATCAGCTCAGGATGCAGTGCCAGTTTCTTCCAGGCTTCCAGCAGGACAGGCATTTCCCTGAATGAAAATAAACCCGGGATGTAAGGAAAAGTCACCTGCATCACATGGGTAGCCACAGCCTTTACCTCCAGTGTGTGAAAATCCAGTACTGCAATAGCACCGGCTATCAGGTCAGTTTCTTTGTCGTATTCCACATCCACCCCGGCTATGAGTTTTAGATCAGTTGGCAACTGGTCATTGATTATCAATTGCTTCCGAAGGTCTTTTTGTAGTTCAATAGCTGCTTGTTCAGTTAACATACTATAAAAGTAGAAATATTCCGGCACCTATGCGTGTATAGGCAAGCAAGGCTCAGGTAAGTACATTGTAAGTATATTATAAGTACACTAGTGCTATGTTAAATATCAAATGACGTAAATATAATGTATATTCGATGAAATATTTCCGGAGATGATACGCTATACCGTTAAATTAACAAAAAGTGAAGTTGAAGAATTACACAGCATAATAAATAAAGGTTCACATACTTCTCAAACCTTTCGTATGGCTTATATTCTATTAAATTGTGATGATGGAAAATACTCGGAAAAAGTGACCAACGAGCAAATAAGTAAAGTTTTGAAAGTTGGGATGCGCACAATAGATCGGGTTAAGAAGAAATTTATAGAAGAAGGCTTTGAAGGGGTATTAGAAAGACGGCCTTCAAATCGTATTTACGAGTCTAAAGTGGATGGAGATATAGAAGCGAAGTTAGTCACATTATGCTGTAGTGAGCCACCTAAGGGATTTGCTAGATGGTCGTTACGGCTCCTGGCAGACAAGATGGTTGAATTAAAGTATGTAGAAAAGATCTCTCATGTAACAGTAAGAAAGGTCTTAAAAAAAATGAACTTAAGCCCTGGAAATCAAAAGGGTGGGTAATCCCACCGCATTGTAATAGCGAATTTGTGGCAAAGATGGAGAATGTGTTAGATGTATATAAGAGGCCTTATAATGCTGATTATCCTGTTATTTGCATGGACGAGTCGCCAAAACAGTTAGTCGATGAAGTGAGACAATCAGTTGCCATGAAGCCTGGTCAGGAAAGAAGAGTAGATTACGAGTACGTTAGACATGGCATGGTAAATATATTTATAGCAAATGAACCATTGAAAGGGAAGCGTTTTGTGGAGGTAACAGCATTCAAAGCCAGAAAGGATTGGGCAATGTTTATTAAAGAAATCGCAGATAAGAAATATCCCAAAGCGAAAAAGATAACCCTGGTGATGGATAATTTAAAAACGCACACGGGTGCTGCATTTTATGAGACCTTTGAACCCAAAGAAGCAAAAAGGCTGTGTGACAGATTTGAATTCATCTATACCCCAAAACATGGAAGCTGGTTAAATATGGCCGAAATAGAATTGCACGTATTGAATGGACAGTGCCTGAACAGGCATATATCTACAATCGAGAAGGTAAAAGAAGAGGTCACGGAATGGCAAATTCATCGAAACAATAAGAACAGCCAAATAAACTGGCAATTCACAAACAAAGAAGCAAGAGTGAAGTTAAAAAGATTGTATCCGTCAATTAATAATTAACCTAACACTAGAAGGTCACTTCTATATCGATTGGATATTGAAGTGATATAGAGATGATCTTTTAGTGATGTATTAGTACTGATTTAGCACAAAAGACGGCCTATAGACGGACCCTGTTTTATTGGGTTAAAAAGCGGCCTTAGATTTTAAAAGGAGGAGGCATCATTTTGAATTTAATCGAGCCGGCGGCAGGGGGATCCGGGTGAATGTTGGAACATTGAAAATTCAAACCGGTACACAAGAAAAAAGGGTACCTCACAGATGAGATACCCTTTCCCGATAAATGGTTGATAATTGGTACTAATAGCCGTTATTTTGTTCATACAAACCGCCGCTTGCTGAGATCTCAGCAGAAGGTACCGGGTAAATAATATAAGCAGGTAGCACTGTTTCCACATTCGTTACCCCATCAGCAGCAATCCAGGCATTCATAGTAGTAACTGCCATGCCCTCGCGCACCAGGTCATTCCATCGCAAACCTTCGCCCAGGAACTCCTTTCTCCGCTCCTCCATCAATTGCTCAATCGTTACATTGGAAATGCTATTTAAACCCGCTCTTGCCCTCACCTGGTTCACCACCGCATCTACATCAGCCTGTGAGCCGGCAGCACCATGCAGGATACATTCCGCCTTCATGAGCAATACATCAGTATAGCGCAGTACGATGAAATTGATTGGCCAGTCAGTGCCGCTGGTACCCTTGTAAGTGGTATTGATATATTTTTTGATAAACGGACCTGCTGTATAGCTCGTCGCGATATTGAAGGTTTTGCGTGTATCAGTATTGCCATAAGCAGTTTTGAGATTGCTGGTCACTGCAAAATTACTCGCACCATATCCATTCCCATATGAATTAGACAAGCCCAAACCGGTCCAGTAAGCCACCGGTACCAGGTAACTGGGAAAACCGGCACCATTGTTACTACTGATATACTGCACATCAAAGATCACCTCTGCATTGTTCTCATTGGTGTATGAGAAGATATCCGGATAACTGCTCAAAAATGAATACCTGCCACCCGCAATGATTTCATTGAACAATGCCAGTGCCTTATCATATTCACCACTGTTCAAACCCGGACCACTAATACCATAGTCAGGACCGGAACGGGTCAGGTATACCTGCCCCAGCAAGCCTTTGGCGGCATAGGAAGTAGCCCTGCCCACATTGGAACCGGTATAAGCTGCCGGCAAATGCACGCCTGCATAGGTGAGATCCGCAATAATGGTATCATACACCTGTGCTACATCTGTTCTCGCTACCTTACCTGCTTCTGCAGAAGTCATTGGTGTGGTGATCAAAGGTACTTTCCCGAATAACTTCACCAACTCGAAATAATAAAATGCTCTCAGGTAATGGCATTCAGCAGTCAGCCTGGCACGCAAAGTAGTATCCGTTACCACACTACCTTTGTTCGCCAGGGCATCCAGCGCACTGTTTGCATTGAAGATACCATTGTAATTGTTCTGCCATGCAGTGGTGATAAAGGTAACTGCCGTTATATCGGGAGACATATCATTGATTCCCTGCCAGTCACGGTTGCCATCAGAGATCGCATTGATATTATCACTGCGCATTTCCCCCAGCCACAGGGCCATAGCAGGGTAGTTTTTCAACCCCGCATATACACCGTTCACCGCCTGCACAAAATCGTTCTGGGTGGAATAAAAATTAGTCGTCGTTGTACTGGATACCGGATTTTGATCCAGCTGTTTGGAACAGGCAGCGAATAGCAAACCCAATAGAAAAATATATCCTGATTTCATCATTGTACTTTTAAGATTAGAAGGTAACATTCAAACCAATCACTGCTGATTTACTCAATGGTACAGCACCATAATCTCCAGGCAATGCATAGCTGCCGTTGCCACTGGTATTGGTGTTCTGCGCCTCAGGGTTTGCGCCGCCTTTGTATTTGTCATGGCCAAACCAGTTCTGCAAAGAAGCGGTGATGCGCGCCCCGCTGATCGCATTTGTTCTGAGAATATGTTTCAGGTTATACCCTAAAGTAATGTTCTGGATACGCCAGAAATCAGTGCTGTAAATCCAGTCAGAAGTCACGTTGGGCACAGTATAAGTAGATGCCGCTTTACCACGGGGTGCGCTGAAATGCTGGTTAGCATCCGTATACCTGTCTCTCCATACACCCAGGGCATTGGCGGTTGTACTACCAGAAAAGTCGATCGCTCTGCCCAGGTAAGAAAGGATGCTACCACCATGCTGACCATAGACCGTTACACCCAGGTCGAAATCTTTATACTTAAAAGTATTGGTGATACCCCAGGTATACTTAGGTGTTGGCTGACCATACACCACCCTGTCTGCAGAAGTAATGGAACCATCTCCATTTGCATCGTAATACTTAGCATCTCCTACCCGTTCTTTGGATACCCTGGCTACTTTCGCATTATCGATATCCGCCTGTGTGAGCAGGCCATTTACCTTCGTTACATAATAGCTGAATAAGGGCAGCCCTTTCTTTAACAGGTAAGGTGCATTGCTGCCACTGTAAGCGGAGGAGATCTCAATAGGCCCCCCATCCGGCCCCAGTTCCAATACCTTGTTCTGGTTGAACGCAATGTTCGCATTCGTAGACCATTCAAAGTTTTTCAGGCGAACGTTCACACTGTTCACACCGATTTCAAGACCCTGGTTCTGTACCGCACCAATGTTTTGCAAACTGGTTGTAAAGCCGCTCGCGCCTACTACAGGCAGGTTCAGCAGGAGATCCGTATTTTTCTTCCTGTATACATCTACGATCACATTCAGGCGGCTGCGCAGGAAACTACCATCGATACCGGCGTTCCAGGTAGAAGAGGTTTCCCATTTCAGGTTAGGATTGGCCAGGCCTGATACCACCTGTCCGGTAGCCGCAGTGCCACTGTTACCGCCAAAGCTATATGTAGCACTGGTGAGTGTAGGAATGGAACCATAATCACCAATGTTGTTATTACCCGATTTACCCCAGCTCACACGCAGTTTCAGGTCATTGATAAAGCTGACACTTTTCAGGAAAGGTTCTTCTGACAAGCGCCATCCGATGGATGCAGAAGGGAAAGTACCCCAACGGCTATCCGCACCAAACCTGGAAGAGGCATCTTTTCTCAAACTCGCCGTTACCAGGTACTTGCCGGCATAATCATATTGTAGCCTGCCAAACCAGGAATACAGTGTGTTGTTAGATTCGCCGGTAGAACCGGTAGTCGTCACACCTGCACTATTCGGAATAGCATTGTTCAGCGTCTGGATGATATCGTTGGCATAACCACCTGCTGTAGCAATGCTGAAGTTTTCGTAATGTACCTTGTTGAATGACTCACCCAATACGGCAGCGATATTGTGTTTTCCTGCAATGGTTTTGGAATAGGTAAGGGTATTTTCATTGATGAAGTTTTGTTTGGTATAGCCACCATAAGAACCGGAAGCATTCTTTCCGGGATTGGTGACCAGTTCGGTCGCTGCACCTACCACTACATCATCCGGGATATACCGTTTAGTCGTGAGGTTCATCTGGTCCATATTGATAGTAGATTTCAATACCAGGCCGGGAATGATCTCATACTGGCCATACATGGATCCCAGCAAACGGGTAGTTTTTACGAGGCTGGTAACCGATGCCAGGTAAGCATAAGGACTGATCAGTTTCGGGCTGGACCAGGTATAGGTAGAACGGCCCCCTGCCCCGGTCATATTACCGGCTGAAGATTCTACAACAGGAACCATTTGCAGGGCTTTCATCACCTGGTTGTCTTTACCTTCTGCATCAGGTGCATGGTTTTCAGCGTAGCTGGGCGCGAGGTTCAGTCCTACTTTCACATGTTTTCCTACATTCGCTTCCACATTGGCCCTGGCACCGTAATTCTTGTAGGAGGAATTTACAATAGTACCATCCTGGTTGAGGTAATTACCAGAGATGAAATAATGAACATTATCAGTACCGCCACTTGCAGCCACTTCATAGTTGCCAAAAGGTGCCGTTCTGAAAATTTCATCCTGCCAGTCGAGATAAGTAAGACCAGGATGACCGGGTTCTGCCCAGCGATCATCCGTCATATAAGAAGTGTTCACAGCACCACTTGCAAGACCCAGGAGGGCAGCACGTTCGGCATTTGTCTGAGATGCGGTTCTGCCGGAGCCGGAAGCAACCCAGTTTGTATTCGCTACTTCAGTCGCCAGCTTCACCCATTCTTCTGCACTCAGTATATCCGTTTTGCGTTGTATTTTACTTAAGCCGGTATTGGCATTGAAAGCAATTTTCGCTTTGCCTGACTGTCCTCTTTTAGTAGTGATGATCACCACACCGTTTGCTGCGCGGGAGCCATAGATAGCACCTGCAGCGGCATCTTTCAGCACCTGGATACTTTCGATATCATTTGGATTCAGGTTGTTCAGCGGACTGGCAGTAAAACCACCGGATCCATTATTGCTCACCACGTCTAACGGGAACCCATCTACTACATAAAGGGGTTCGGTACCAGCGGTGACAGATCCACCACCACGAACAGTGATGCTAAGACCTTGTCCGGGCATACCAGTTTGTTGTTTCACCTGTACTCCTGGCATTTGTCCTACCAGCGCCTGTTCTACTCTACCCAGTGGTTTTTCGATCAGGTTGCCGGTGGGCATAGTGGTAACAGCGCCCAGGATGTTCCCTTTTTGCTGGGTACCATAACCTACGACCACTACTTCGCTCAGTGCACTTTCTGAAGAGGCGAGTTTTACGCTGAGATGTTTCTGGCCAGCCACAGGTATTTCCTGTCTGCCATAGCCTACATAAGAGAAAACCAATACTGCGTACCGGTCGTCGGGTACACTGATATTGAAAGTACCATCAGTACCGGTAGAAGTGCCTATACCGGTACCTTTCAGCTGTACGCTTACACCGGGTAGGGCTTGTCCTTTTTCATCAGTCACTTTACCTGAAATAGGGATCGTTGCTGCAATGGATTGTAAGCAGCTGAGCAGGATCAATACACAGCTCAGGTATGGCAATAGTACAGCCATTCCGCGCCTTCCTTGTTTTTGCATCTCGAAGTCGGTTTAATTAAGTAAAAAGCATGGGCGACTGCTATAGTTGGCGATAGCAGCAGTTAAAATTGCATGTAAAAAAAGGAGTACTACTATTGGTGGTAGCAGCGGGTTTGTTTGTACTACAGTTGGTGGCAGTAGTAGCGAATCGGGGGCAAATATACAAAGTCTACTAAATTAGTAGGTAATTATTTTTATGTTTTTTTAACCGGGGGAGTTATTGGATTTACTTCTTCGAATAAAACATTCATGAAAGAGCATTCACCAAGGGCATGAAAATCATTTTCAAAGAAAAAGGGCTGTCGCAAAGTTTTGCGGCAGCCCCTCCTGATGGAGAGAGAATTTTTTAAGCGAATCTCGGGGGTTTCATTTTACTTATGACACATCCCCTTAGAGCGCCTTCTCTTTTTTAAAAAAAGTTATTCATTTCCGTTCGTTGTACACACCGAATTCCGCGATGGCCGGTGCCGCATTACTTTCATCAATGAGTATTCTCACTTTTCCACCTCTCACCCGATCAAAACGATGGATGCGCACTTTTCCCTGCTGTACACCGCCTGGCAATGGTTTCCATACACCACCATCGTTGTATTCCAGCCTGTATTGTTTAATATGATCACCATCTTCTACAATCGTCACCATATTGAAATCCTTTTCACGATCAAAATCCACCTCATACCATGGATTTTTCACTACAGCATTTGACTGCCAGCTGGTCCGGAAATTATCATCATTTGCAAAATCCATGATGTTCATATCATCGCTCCAACTGGAATTGCTGTATTGGTATTTTGCAAAATTCTGTGCAGTGATCGGCGCTTCTCCCTTTGGCAGCGCAGGCAGCGGGCCTGCATTTTTCCACAGCTTACCCATTTGTGTTAAGGCAGCTACCGCATTCTCATCAATCAAACCTTCCCTGTTAGGTGCTACGTTCAGAATAAAATTGCACCATGCTTTATTCAACTGTACCAAGTTATCATTTACCAGTTTCAGGGGATCTTTCACAGGTGTGGTCGGGAAACTTGTTTTCCAGAACCAGTTCTGATTAATAGGTAAACAGGACAATGCCGGCAGTTGATTACTTTCTTTTGAAATGTGCTGACCTGCGCCCTGTTCATAAGATTTGATATCGGTGTAGAAGAGTGCATCTGTCGGATATTTAGCGGCATTCAGGTCCATGAGCAGACAGTTAGGTTGCAGTGTCTTCACGAGGTGATAAATATCATCAAAAGGTACATCTTCATAAGAAATACGTGACCATGGGGCATCCCATCCATCAATAATCAATGCGGTGATCTCTCCATAATTTGTCAGCAATTCTGTAAGCTGTGCTTTGATCATTTCAATGTCCTGCCGGGTAATGCCATGGGGGCGAAGTTTATGATGCGTATCCAGGATAGAATAATACAACATTACTTTCAGCCCTTTTGCCCTGAACGCAGTAACATATTCTTTAACGACATCACGTTTCAGTGGACTATTCATAACATTATAATCCGTTGTCTTCGTATCCCATATACAAAAACCACTATGATGTTTGGTGGTCAGGCAACCGTAAGACATATTCGCGGCTTTGGCCGTGCTGGCCCACTGGTTACAATCCAGTTTAGTGGGATTGAATGCAGTAGCCGGTGTTTCAGGGTCCGGCCAGTCCTGGTTCATGAATGTTGGAATGTTGAAGTGGATGAACATCCCAAACCTCAGGTCAACAAATTGTTGCTGAAGTGTGGATAACGATTTTGATTGTGCGCTTAAAATGGCTGGTGACAAACACAGTACGCCTGCCAGTAAGCGGGAAAAGAATAGTTTCTTCATATGAGACCTATACGTGGTGAATAAAATCCAATATAATATAAGCGTCGCGCACTACACCCTACCGGGTAAACTACTATCATAATTGGTGAAATTCGCATCAATCTCATCATTTTAACAAATTTACAGGTATGCTTCACCCCGCTAAAAGAGATTATGGCAAGGTTTTGGAATAATAGCACTTTACAGGTATAAAATAGAACGTCATTTAATTAAAATACAATTTATATGAAACTAAGGATCATATTTTTGGCAGTATCGTTGCCTGTATTATTGTTTTCCTGCGTTGGTACGAAGAAATATAAAGCTTCGGAAGCGCGCTATGTTTCTCTGAGTGAGAAATATGCAGCACTGCAGGGACAATTACAGGATTGCCAGCGTAATCTTCGTGATTCCACTGCTGCTTTTGAACATCGCAGAAATGTAGCAGACGAACGTACAGAAGGGCTGAAAAAGAACAACAACGAGTTGCTTGATCAGCTGAAAAACCTGTCTGTGATCAGTAGTTCACAGGCTGAAAGCATCAAGAAATCATTGGATAACATCGGCGCAAAAGATGCCTACATCCAGGATCTGCAATCAGCAATCGCTAAAAAAGACTCCCTCAACATGGCACTGGTCATGAACCTGAAAGGAGCCATTGGCGACCTGAATGACCAGGATATTAACATCAAAGTTGATAAGGGCGTGGTTTACATAGACATCTCGGACAAACTGCTGTTTGAAAGTGGTAGCTATGACATCACTAACCGTGCAAAAGAAGTATTGGGTAAGGTGGCAAAGGTGCTGAACAACCAGCCTAACATCGAATTCCTGGTAGAAGGTCATACCGATACCAACCCTTACAAAAAAGGTGTATTGCTGGATAACTGGGACCTGAGTGTGAAGAGAGCAACAGCCGTAACCCGCATATTACAGAACGATTATGCTATCAACCCTGCACGCATCACTGCTGCCGGACGTAGCGAATACGTGCCTGTATCATCTAACGACACACCGGAAGGACGAGCTGCCAACCGCAGGACAAGGATTGTGATTCTGCCGCAACTGGACCAGTTCTTCAAACTGTTGGAAAAGAAATAATAAAATGATGGCTGAGGATCACGTAAGTGGTCCTCAGTTTTTCCCCAAATACAAGCCATCACCTGCCCCTTATCACATTAAATTTCCCTTTTACCTGAAGATGAATCCTTATATCAACATACCACTTACATGTAATTTTTCCCACCCTGTTATACATAGTGCAAAAAACGCTTTAACTTACACTACGGTGGACAATACCAGTACCTGTTACAAAATGTTTTGCTAAAATAGTTTAGCGATTATTAACGTTATAAGATGTAATGTTTATTTGTAGTATAAAAGAATTATCCCTCTGGCGAGTGTTCTGGTATGTGTTGTTTGTGTGCATGCTTTTAGAGTCAAATGCCTGTACCCCCGGTCAACAGGACGAGGTTGATCATCCAAAATATTTCGAAGCTGTCATCAACCATGCCGACAGTCTGGGTGCAGACCTGGACAGAGAAAGAGGACTTCGTTATCTGGATTCAGTATACAATCATTTCCAACATGCAGGTCCCAGCGATCTGTATCGTAAATACCTGTTCAAAAAAGGATATTATTACGACAAAGACTACTCAAAAAGTATGATCTATTGCGACAGCATGCTGTCTGTAATGAAAGATCTTGCAAACAATAAAAAGTACACAAAGTTTTATGTCAACGCACTTTTGAATAAAGGAGATGTACTGGTGGCACAGAAGCGGCTGACTGAAGCTTTCGAATATTATTACAAGGCTAAGCAAATTGGTGAAACCACTCATGACACTGCTTTCCTGGCAGAATATTACAATCAGCTGGGCATGATCTGCTACAAGCAGGATAAGTTTACTGAAGCAGCCAGGTATTTCAAAATTGCGACTCACTTACGCCAGGTTTGCGGGAGCCAGGACTTTGCTGCATTTTCCTTTATCCAGGAAAATATTGATAATACTGCGCTCGCCTTTGATCGTAGCGGTAACTATGATAGTGCCGGTTTATATTTTCAGAAAGCACTCAGTTATATTTCTGCAAACGAGGCCAGGTTCTCTGCTGTGGCTAACCAGCAGCGCTATGTGGCCATGTCAAAGGGTATTATATATGGCAATCAGTCGTTTATGTACCTTAAGAAAGGAGATACTGCAAGTGTAGAACCGCTACTGCTTGAAAGTATCAGTATTAATAACCAGCCTGGTTATGCCATTGACGATGCCCTTTATACACAGTTGCGCCTTGCAAATCTTTATATCAATACCAACCGGATGAACGAAGCATTCGAGGTATTGAAAAAGATAAAATCAGCCCTGGATACAATCGCAACGCCAGACAGGGAACTGCGGCTCAGGTGGCTTAAATCTGAAGAAACCTGGTATGCCCAAAACAATCAGCCTGATAAAGCATATGCCTTCCTGAGGGAATTCACGGCTATCAAAGATTCACTGGATGGCCGCAACCGGAAAATCCATGAGGCAGATATCAGCAGGGAATTTGACAACGTTGCCCGTCAGCAGGAAATCATTGCGCTCAAGAATGATGATCGCCTGAAGACGATTTTGCTTGTCATCACCACACTCTTCCTCGCCTCTGTCATCACGATTTCGTTCCTGATCTGGCGAACCTGGCTAAAATCCAAGCAAAACCTGCAACTCGTAGGCATACAGAACGACAGGCTGACCAATGCCCTTCGTAACCTGGAAAGCAGGGACCAGGAAAATGCGGCCTTGCTCAAAGTGATCATTCATGACCTGAAAAACCCGGTGGGCAATATCGGCGCCATCGCAGGCCTGCTGCTGGATGGTGAAGAATTCGACCTGGTGCAGCGCAAAGCCATGTACCAGATGATTGCCAACGCCGGTAACCAGGCATTTGAAATCATCAACCAGCTGCTGGAAAATAAAAACAAAGGACAACTGGCCGGTTTGAAAACAGAACTGACCGATATCCCTCCCCTCTTGATGGAATGTATAGATCTGCTGCAGTTTAAAGCACACCAGAAAAGACAGCGCATCAGGGTAGGACGCATACCCGCAGGCATCTCCAATCTCGACAGGGATAAGATCTGGCAGCTCTTTACCAACCTGATCGACAATGCGATCAAGTTCAGTACAGAGAAGTCCGTGATCAGTATCAATGCTACCCGGACAGACAATACCTTTACCATTATGATCAAGGATAAAGGCATTGGTATTCCGCCGGAATTAAAGGAAAAGATCTTTGAGATGCATACTTCTGCGGGAAGACCCGGTACAGCCGGTGAACAGTCCTTTGGACTGGGGTTATCCATCTCCAGAAAAATTGCAGAAATGCACAATGGGCATTTGTGGTTTGAGAGTGTGCCTGGTAAGGAAACAACCTTTTATGTAGAACTTCCCTGTGAGCCTGTAAGGCAAGCTGTTGTTAAAGGTGCGCGCCTGAACGTATAGTGTTGTTGGTTAAAATACTGCTTCCACAGCCTCACGCTCCATCAATTTCCGCATGTTGATAATGGCATAACGAACCCTTCCCAAGGCCGTGTTGATGCCTACATTGACGGTTTGCGCAATTTCCTTAAAACTCAGATCTGCATAGTAACGCAGGATCAGTGCTTCCCGCTGTGTTTCAGGCAGGCGGTCCATCAATGCCTGTACTGCGGTATTTGTTTCCCTGATAATGATGAGTTGTTCCTGGCTCATGTCCATACGGCTATCCCCACTGGTAATATCATCATTGTAAATGAGGGCAAAAGACGGGCGTGCATTCTTCTTACGGAAATGGCTGATACAGCAGTTGTGCGCAATCCTCACTGCCCAGGCAATGAAGCGGCTGTTGTCCAGGTAATGCCCTTCATTGAGCGCATTAATGATTTTGATAAATACATCCTGGAAGATATCTTCTGCCAGGTGACGGTCTTTTACTAACAGCATGATGGTAGTAAAGATCCTGTTCTTATGCCTGTAAACCAGCACCGAGAAAGCACTATCGTCTCCCGATCTGTAAAGCTTTATTAATTCTTCATCTGTCAATTCACTATATCTTTTCATGGTATGATTATTAGATGTTGAAAAAATTGGCCGCCCTCGATAAAGCAGCCCTGTTACTTGTGGTTTTGATGGAGATAGTCATTAGTAAATTAGTTCTTAAGATGCAGGTAAGCTTTTACCTGTTCGTAATTGTTCCAGTCGATCCCAGCCTTGCGTGCAGCAGCCTGGCCACCCGGAATGATCACATATCTGTATTGGAAAGATTTTTTTCCATTATCGTCAGTAGATGTGCTGAAGTCTGCATTGCTGTAGATTTCGAATCCACCTTCAAAGAGATTAACGTTGATAATGTAATTGCCGTTGAAGTATGGTAATGGCATTACTACCAGTCCACCAGTACTTGTATAGTATTGGGTATATACTTTTACATCACCTTTGTTCAGGATAGCAGCAGTGATCTTTGGAGCATCTACATTTACGAAGTAAGTTGCATTGTCAGATGCAAGGGTAAAAGCTGCATCTTTCCAGGCGGAATAAATGATACCTGCATTACCCGCTACACCTGTATCACCTTTCTCACCCTTCGGACCTACAGGACCTGCATCACCTTTCTTACAAGAAGTCATTCCAATGGCAAGGGAGAACATACATGCAACGAATAAATAACCGAAAACCTTTTTCATAATTTAAATTTTGATTGTTTGTTATTGATAGAATTTTTTGATTTTTTAATGCCTTTTAATACCGTTTATCTCCATCTTAGTAATTAAAAATTGCGCGGACACAGATCTCCATACCTGTTCCCTATTAAGAACCCAATCAATACTTCATGCGTTCCTTTACTCACCGTATTCAATGATGATGTAGTATAATCATACGAATACCCGATATTGATTGTTGAATTGATATTCACTCCAAGCATAGCCGCAAACCCATCCTGTATGCGGTATGAAGCCCCTACCCACATCCGGTCTCTATACTGAAACTTTGTATTCAGATCAAAACTCACAGGTGCCGCCGTAATCATTCTCACCATCACAGAAGGCAACACGCTCAGATCTTCATTGATAAAAGCACGATACCCACCTGAGAGAAATAAATGCGGTACCAGTTTACCCCTGTACAAAGAATCGCCTACCACTTTTCCGTTGTCATAAGCAATTCCCTGCGGAATAATATTCTGCACCGCCGCACTGATGTAATAACTACTGCTGTACAACATCAACCCTGCATTCACTTCCGGCCGCCACTTATTCAACAGTGTACTGGCTGCTATCACCGGGTCACCCGCTTGTTCAAAATCCAGTTTCGATGCATCCAGCGACATCTGCTGCATACCTATTGAAATTCCTGCACTCACACTGGTACGGGCTGAAATAGGAATATGGTGTGCATAAGTACCCGTGATAGAAAACCTGTTCAGCGGACCAGTCTTATCATTCAGGATTGTCAATCCTACACCTGCATGTGCAGGAGGTGTGGTATACTGCTGCCAGTAAGCTCTTCCCCTTGGATTCTCTCCCGGAGGTGTCAAACCGGTGATACCCGCTTCAGGATAATCGCTCTTGCGTAAAGGGCCGTGTATGGTGAGGTATGAAGTAACCGGCGCACCATTCAATCCAGCCCACTGATGGCGATGGCTCGCCTTTACATCCCAGTAGTTTTCAATACCTGCCACAGCGGGGTTGATGATAAACGTATTGAGAATATACTGGGTGTAGTGCGGTTGTTGCTGTGCGTTGCTGCTGGCGGAACCCGCCAGCAGCAACAACAGCAGTGAGAGTCTTTTCATAGTTTACTATTTAATCACTTTGAATTCCGTCCTTCTGTTCCTGGCCCTGCCTTCCGGATTATCAGATCCATCAGCATTGGTATTAGGTGCTAACGGCATGGTTGCCGCATATCCCTTCCAGGTAAGACGTTCGGCTGCAACTCCCTTGCTCACGAGGTAATCCACGCAACTCTTTGCACGGGCGTCAGACAGTTTCTGGTTCAGCGCATCCGAACCTTTGCTATCTGTATGTGCGCTCAGCTCTATTTTCACTTCAGGATGTGCCTGCAGCATGGCGACCAGTTTATCCAATGCAGGGTAAGAAGCCGGTTGCAGGTATGACTGGCTGAAATCGTAGTATACATTGTCCAGTACAACTGGTACCTCAGCTGGCGGAGGTGCCACAGCTACAGGGGTTTCAGGTACTGGTGGTGGTGGCGGAGGCGGAGGTGGCACACGCTTGTTCAGGGTAAACAATTCCAGGCAACAACTGGCTGAACGGTCAGATGATAACCACACTCCTTCCAGGATATTGTCTTTGCTACCCTTACTGCTGAAGTAGATATCATCCTTCACAGAGTTCACCGGGTAACCGAAATTAACAGGAGTAGTATAGTTGCCTGCGCTGTCTTTTGTATAGAAGAAATCATAACCACCCATGCCTACCCTGCCATCTGTAGAGAAGACTAATAAACCCGATGCTGCATGGTAATAAGGTGCCTGTTCATTGGAAGCAGTATTCACCACAGGACCTAAGTTCTTTGTGAAGAAAGGTGTACCATCACCATTCAGCTGTGCTTCCCATATGTCCAGTCCACCTTCTCCACCCGGCCTGTCACTGGCGTATAACAGGCGCTTACCATCTGCTGTTACAAATGGTTGCTGTGCACTATAGCCGGCTGCGTTCACAATAGAATCAAGGAGCACAGGCTCAGTCCAGTTATCGCCATTTTTATGGCTACTGTAGATGGCGGCTTTTTTGTTTTTTATCCACCTTGTGAGGAAGAGTGTATTGCCATCGGGGCTAATGCTGATCACACCCTGCTCTTCATTCTTAGGCTGCGGCAATGCAAACCTGGAAATACTGTCCGGCACAGCACCATTGAACTTCACGCCATACACCCTGTTGGTAAACACATGATTCTTTGCAGCACCATTATCAGGTCTTGTAGAGGTAAATAACAACAGCGTATCACCAAGCCATGCAGGTGCATAATTCGCGCCTTCAGGATTCAGGTTGGTATTGCCTTTCTCTATTGTATACAGGGAGAGATCAGGACGCGCCAGCTGTACCACAATGAAATGCAGGTTCTCCTGTTCACGCTTTGCATCATCACGGAATTTATCGGCAGTCTGATAAGTATCGAGGAAGTAAGCGAATGCTTTTTCTGCCAGGTCATAGCGACTTAATGCACGCAATGACACGGCATAGTAATAAGGTGCTAATGGATATTCTGATTTATCAAACTCCATTGCTTCTGCATACCAGGGTACTGCTTTGCTATAGTCATGCAGTAAGCGGTAACTCTCTGCCAGCTTATAGATAGCCTGGTGTTCAGAACTTACAGGCAATTGCTTTTTGCTTGCTACCTGTTGTGTATTGTAGGGTTTATATACAGCATTGCTGACGATGGAGCGGTTACCTGCCAGGTATTTTTCATAATACTGAGCAGCAGAATTATAGTCCGCGTTCCTGAAATAATAGTCAGCAGCCTTGAGGTAATTGTAAGCAAACTGTGCTTTGCCTGCCAATACTGCACCTAACAGTGCTGCTGTGAATAAGATCTTTTTCATGGTTCTTTATTAGATGTTAGAGACGTGGGCACACAAATTCTACTTCAGGTGTTTTAAAGAGTTTTCTGCCTATCCAGGTGAGAGATATTTCGAAGCTGTTAGAGCCCCTGGCTATTTTGCCCAGATCGGAAGTATTGATATCATAGCTGGCACCAAGGGTAAAGCCGCCATAGGTAAAGCCTGCATGAGGGGCAATTGCATCTTTGAAACGGTAGTTCACACCCAGCAGGAAATCAACAGTCGGTGTTACATACATCTGCCCGTAAGCACCGATCATTTTCTCTTCTGCATTACCCTGGTGCAGGTACAATAAATTCGGTGTGATACTAAAGGTTTCATTGATCGCTATTTTCACACCAGCATGACCGGTAAAGCGCATAGGGAAACGCGCGTCTCCACTGGCACTGAACTGATCGGTAGGACGTGTGAGATGGCTGACACCGAAACCGCCAAAGATGTTGTATTTCTTGCCCGGTTCTGCATCGTAGTACAATACACCGGCACCGGCATCGAATGAACTGGCAGATGTTCTGCCCAATACCTCAGCACTGGGTGTACCTGGATTATAACCAGTCACCGGGTTCCACTGATCACCAAAGGTGAGTTTAGAAGCATCGAAACGGCGCTGGATCAAACCCGCCTGGATACCGAATACCAGCCTGTGAGTCTGGTTAGCGCCGAACTTCACACCTGTATAAGAAGCGCTGGCATAAGCGGTTGTATAATTATATCCACCATCACCAGCGGATTGATTCAATACACTGGCGCCAACATTGAATTGCTTATTAGTGGTAATATCAGCTGCTACGCCATAGGTAGCAAAGGGGCTGCTGATATTTCCCCACTGGGTACGATAAATAGCTGACACCCTGTAATCGCCATCAAAAGCACCGGTCAGTGCGGGGTTCAGCCAGGAGGGATACACATAGTACTGGGAAAAATGCGGATCAGATTGCGCATTCGCTTTATCAGCCATTACAAACAATAGCGGGCAAAGCAGGATGAAGGTGATGATATTTTTCATTGCGAGTTAATATTTGCTTATTGAAGTATTGTAACGTACCCGGTGAGAGGTGCGAACCCGTTTTTCAGTTTGATGATGTAGTAGTATGTAGCCAGCGGTAGCAGCTTGCCTTTCCACATACCATCCCATGGTGTTTCGTAGCCCACAGAATAGTATACCCTTTGTCCATACCTGTTAAATACTTCGATGCTGGCTCCCGGGTAATCTGCGAGATTGGAAATCACCCAGCGGTCGTTCATGCCGTCTCCGTTAGGAGAAAACGCATTCGGTATTTTCACCGGTTTCAGCACTTTTACAGTCATCTTGTCCTGTGCACCACAACTACCTTTGCCGATTGCAGTGAGGGTGTATACCTGGTCTGCCATTGCCACCAGCCATGGGTTCAGCACATTGGCAGATGACAGCCCTTCGCCCGGTGACCAGCGGAATACCAGTTGGGTACTATCGTTAGCAGTCGCATTGAATTGAATGAGGGTACCCTGTGGTACGACAAAGTCATCGCCTGCATCGATTACGGGTTGCAGGTAGACCACTACCTGGTCACTGGCCGTAGTGGATACACAACCTGCACCGTTGGTGACGGTAAGCTGAACTGTGTATTCTCCCGGCGTAGTGTATTCCTTCACCGGATTGCGGCTGGTAGAACTACTGCCATCACCGAATGTCCAGCTCCAGGTAGTAATGTTATTGCTGGCATCTGTACTCTGATCAGTGAATACACTTTCTGTACCCTGGCAAAGCGTATCAGGCGATACGGAGAACTTAGCCACCGGCTGTGTAAAGAAGGCACTCAGCACCTTGTCTTTACTGCTTGTACAACCAAATTTGGTAGTAGCGGTCAGCATCACCGTATAGCTGCCTGCCTGCTGATACACATGCGTAGGAGAAGATGTAGTGCTGTTGGCTGTGCCGTCACCAAAATTCCACTGATAAGTCATCGCCGATCTATCAGGTGTAGAAGTGTTGTTGGTGAATGCAGCAATACCCTCCGGCATACAGATATGCGCAGGCAGTGTATAGTCGGTAGTCGGGTTCGGGTGTACAGCCACTGTGTTGGTAGCGGTATCGCTCGTGCAACCATTATCGCTGACCGCTACCAGTTTCACAGTGTAGGTCTTCCAGGCAGTATATGTTTTGTTGAAGGTTGTATTATTGGTATGCGTTTCGCTGTTGCCATCACCAAAGCTCCAGCTCCAGGAACTGATTGTACCCGCCGAAATCGTTGACTGGTCACTGATCGCCACAGGCGCGCCGAGGCATACATCATTGGCTGTGAAGGCCGCAGCTGGTTTTGGATTTACTTTGATAGTGGCAGAAATAGAATCTATACAACCACTCTTAGTTGTAAATACATACCAGATAGTGTGTGTGCCAGCTCCTGCGGTTGTTGGACTGAACACCCCGGCAGCATTTGTTCCCGGACCTTTATACACACCTGTACCTGTTACCCCATTCGTCACCGCAGCTTTTGCGATATCGAGCGTACCTTTCTGGTTTACGCAGACAGAATCGAGTTTTGTAAAATTGAGTTTTGGTTTCAGCTTAAAGATGGCTGTCACCGTTGTGTCTTTGGTACAACCATTGGCAGTGGTGGCACTATATTTAATCGTATAAGTACCAAAGGAAGTATATGTATGTTGTGGATTAGCGGCTGTACTTGTATTTGGATTAGCAGGTGTAGCAGCAGCATCTCCGAAATCCCAGGTGTAAGAGCTCAGCGTCTGTGCATCCGGTACTGTTGTAGTACTGGTGAATTGTACAATACCATCTACAGCCAGACAATTGTCAGGATAGGTAAAGGAAGGCACCGGTTTTGCATACACCGTAACTGTTTTTGTGGCAGTATCGCTCACACAAAGGTCACTCACCTTTACAACATGCCTGATATTATAAGTACCATATGCATCGTAATGCGCTGTTTGTGCCGCAGCAGTGGTGTTGTTATTCGTTGTTCCATTGCCTTCATCCCAGTACCAGCCTACGAGAGGTCCACTGCCACCAAAGGTTGACTGATCCGTGAGGGTCACATTACTGCCTTCACATACACTCTGCACATTGGTATTGAAATTGGCTGTTGGTCTTGGATAGATAGTAATAGATGCGGTCGTATCAGCCACACAACCTTCTTCCGTGATCACACTGAGCTTAATATTCTGCTGGCCGGGAGCAAATGCATGTGTTACATGCTGACCACTATCCAACACAGGTCCTGCGAATGTCCACTTCCAGCGATTAACATCATATCCGCTCGCGCTGGTGTCTCCTGTAAAGTAAACAGAGTCTTTTGTACAACCAGTATGTGTATAAGTAAACTTTGCAAAAGGTTTCTTCTTAACGGTCACAGAGATTTTCACCTGTTCGGTATGATCACATTTTTCAATCTCAGGGTTGGTGTTTGTAATTGTGATATTGTAAGTGCCTGTATTACTGAACTGGTAGGTGCCAGGAAGGGTGTATTTGAAATAAGGCACACCATTTACAATTTCCTGACCTGTACTTACCGGGTTCGTTATCACAACATCGGCGTTAGGTGTGATCGCACTACCCAGCTGACTGATTTGCCACACCATCTTTGTGGGATGATATGCCAGTAATACAGACAATTCTACAGGTGTATTCGTGCATGTAAAATCATTCTTTGATTTGGCAGTATCATACTGGTTGTGAATAGTACCAACTGCATTCAGGTTGTTGATGAGTGTACCTGCATTGTAGCCATAACTCTCTACAGAACCTAACCCATAGGTAACTGCTGTAAAAGCCGAGTCACTCGATACGAGACATTGTGCCTGGGCTGCAGACCAACGCTTGATGACTACTGAATAACCAGGCAGGGCGGGATGTGCATAAGTATAATTCCACGCATTGTTCTGCCCGTCTATTTTCAAGGATTGCACGCCTAAAGTTGGGATGATCAGGGTAAGGTAATTTACGTTAATGGACTCCCTGTTATTCCTATAGAAACCGATATTTTTAATAGCCTGTTCTATAGGGCTGAGGTACACCATTTCAGGATCACCCAGACCTCCTGTATTGGGGCATGAGCCTGAAGAGGACATAAATTGTGCAACCAATACCGGTTTATCTGATTCTATATAATCTGCTGTACCACTTGTAAAGCGGTAGTAACTATTACCTATCAACCCCGTCAATACAACCCCATTTCTCTTCACGACTGTGGCGGGGTCTTTCACCACTACCTTATAAATATTGGTCATGAAGGTAGAAGGACTGTTATCAGTACTGGTAGGTGCCAGCAGATAACGCTTACCCCATGCCTGCGATGGAAATACCTGCTGCATATTGTTATCCCCACTGCCGCTACCTCCAGGTGTACAGGTAATAGCTGTACGGCTACTACCAGAGAATACGGCAATAGGATAGCACGTGTCGCCCGGATTTGCAATGGAGCGAACTTTGGTACCCGTCAATTCAGGGCCTGAGCTGCCATTCGTAGTACCTACTACCTGATAGATCTGTCCTTTATTCAATGTCACTGTGAAAGGCACATTGGCAGGGCGTCCATTACGGGTCAGCGCAGAAGGTGTTATTTCAACGACCGTGCTATCGTGACTCGCTATCACATACATCCAGGAAAAACAATCTGAACCATAATTCTGCTCACTATTCAGCGATACATAATAATACCCCCAGGTATTGACAGGCAACAGCGTGGTGGCACCTGATGAAGCTGAACCAAATATATGGCCATACGCAACAATGGGTACATCGCTCACAATATGAATACCTTTGTACCTGAACACACCTTCACCACCTGTACCACCAAAGCCTGGCGGCACGGAATACAAACGCGCATCATAAGTACCTCCTTTAGGGATATAATCAGTGGCAATCACCGTATTGGCAGGAATGGAATAAGTGCGGCTCCAGCCGAGGCTGTCTACTGACACTGTTACGACTGCCGGTTGCTCTGCACTCAGGTACAATACCATTTCCTGCGAGTTGGGCTGTCCTGGTTCCATGAATTGATGGTGTCCATATGCTGTCCAGAATTCCGTTCCCTTGTTGGAAAGATTTTGTGCATGACCTGATACCGCCATCATGAACAACGAGAGCAATGCGAGCCACAGGGGCCGTTGTAAGCTGCCGCTGTTGCCCCCACCCTTAGGTGGAGAGCAATAGCAAGCAGTACTATTTAAAACAGGATACTTCATGGGATAACTATTTATTAGGCTTACCGGATCAGGTTCACAGAACCCTTGCGATCTATTGCACTACCATCTATCAGTTTCAGTTTCACTACATAGATGTATACACCTGAAGGCTGCGCCTTATTCTTGTAGAAACCATCCCAGCCTAATGACTGGTCATTTGATTCGAATACCTTCTCACCCCACTGGTTGAACACCATAAAGTGTACTTCGCGGATCACAGCGCCATATACTTTCAGCACATCGTTCAACCCGTCACCATTTGGAGAGAATGCATTTGGAATATAGATACCATCGGTCAGGGTGATAGCTGATACAGGCAGAGAGAGCTTGTCTTCACAACCTTTTACTTTC
Source organism: Chitinophaga sancti (assembly GCF_034424315.1). Lineage (GTDB taxonomy): Bacteria > Bacteroidota > Bacteroidia > Chitinophagales > Chitinophagaceae > Chitinophaga > Chitinophaga sancti. The sequence continues at coordinate 7,237,925 of NZ_CP139972.1, read as the reverse complement.
ACGATCAGCGTTACTTCCTGTACAGGTCTCAGGCCTGTGATCATATGCTCTGTACCCTGCGGTCCGGATGATGGATCAGACCAGGTATTACCATTGTCGATACTTACTGCGTAACCGGTAGCACCAGGTATCGCATTCCATTTGAAGCGGATGGTGTTCACACCAATGCTGTCCACTTCTACAACCGGTGCTGTCAGTTGTGGCAGTACGGTTACTTTCGCTGCGGTACGGGATGTGCTTACACAACCATTCTTCATCGCCTCTACATAGTAGATACCAGGAGTTGTCACCGGGTTGATGGTAAAGGTCTTGCCCGTATCCAGGCGTGCCCCACCAGTTTTCGCGTTGAACCAGCTATAGGTTACACCTGCTTCCGGATCTTTCACGGTGAAGGTGACAGATGAATTGTAGCATACAGTGAAGCTGTCTGTTACCAGTTTTGCAGCAGTAGGTTCATTCGCTACCACTTCTTTCGAAGTATCACCGATACAACCTTCTGATGTGATGATGTGCAGCTCTTCGACATAGGTACCGGCTGCAGGATATTGTTTGGTTACCTTTTGTGTAGCGGCAGTCGTACCATCTGCGAAATTCCATTTCCAGGTATTGATCGCAGCGTTGTTTTCAGTGGTAACAGTACCTGTCAGTTCAGCGATGTCTGCCACACAACCGGAGTAATCGATACTATAATCCACTACAGGTTTTCTGATCACCTTGATGGTAAGTACTACTTCCGAACTGTTGTCACAGCTTTCGATTTCAGGATGTTGCATCTTCATCGGGATGTAATAAGTACCTGGCGCAGTGAACATGTAATCGCCTGTGAGATCATATTTATAATAAGTCTTGCCATTGGCTACAATGCTATCGAGTGCTGCAGGGTTTGTCTGAGTAACATCTCCTGCCGGCAACAGATTGCTGACCTGACTCAGTTCCCATGTGATGGAGACTGGTTTGATTGGCAGCATGGCTGTGAAATGGAACGGCGTACCGGCACAGGTATAATTAGAGCTGGCGCCGGTGCCATAGTTATTGTTAAAGGAAGTTGTCGCATTCAGGTTTCTTACCAGTGTACCGGCGTTGAAACCATAACTTTCCACACTACCCATACCGTAGGTCACCGCAGTAAAGGCGGAGTCACTGGTCACTATACACTGTGCAGATGCTGCGGGCCAAGTCTTCACGACTACTGTATATCCTGGTTTATTAGGATGTGCATAAGTATAGTCGAAGAGGTTACTGTTATCAATCAGGAGTGATGGTACACCACCTGTAGGAATGATCAGTGTGAGATAGTTCACCTCGATGTCATCTACCACGTTGCGGTACAGACCTACAGCATTGATACCCTGTTCAAGCGGACTGATATAGAACATTTCAGGATCACCTAATGAACCGGTATTCGGACAAGCACCTTCAGAAGACATGTACTGTGCTACCATGACCGGCTTATTAGCCTCCAGGTAATCGGCAGTATTGCTCTGGTATTGATAGTAACGACCATTGATCAGACCTGTCAGTGGCACGTTATTCAGTTTCACAACGGTATTGGTGTCTTTCACCATTACACGGAAGATGTTCGTAGAAAGTGTAGCCGGATCATCAGAACTGGAAGTAGGCGCTGTGAGATAATGCATACCCCATGCCTGTGACGGGAAGTTTTGCTGAATGGCGTTGTCACCGGAAGAACCCACCGAGCCATCACAACCTAAGGAAGTACGGCTGTTACCAGAGAAGACAGCTACCGGATAACATTTACCAGCTGCGTTGGTGATAGATCTCACCTTACTACCAGACAGGTCATATCCTTCCGATCCACTCATGATCGCACCCAGTACCTGGTACACCTGGCCTTTGTTCAATGTCACCGTGAATGGCACCTTGGCCGGTTTACCTGCCAGTGTTGGTACAGATGGTGTAATCTCAACTACTGTATTATCATTGTCTGCGATGACATAGAACCACGAATAAGAAGTGGAGCTATAATTCTGACGGGAAGTCAGCGCATAGTATTCATAGCCGTAAGTTCCTACAGGCAACAGCATGGTTGCACCAGAAGAAGCAGAGCTATAAATGTGGGCATAGGCTACGATAGGCACGTCACTTTCTATACTGATACCTTGTTCGTACAGACCTTCACCTAACAGGCGGGCATCACTCAGACCTGCTTTAGGAATGATGTCTGTAGCCAATACTGAGTTGGCTGCTACCGTGTATTCTTTTCTGTAGCTGGTACCATGGATCTTCACCACCACATGTGCAGGTTGTTGTGCACTCAGGTACAGCACCATGTTCTGTGAGTTATCCTGATTCATGTAGTACTGGTGGCCATAGCCCACCCAGAAGCGGGTACCCCTGTTAGAACTATCCGGCAATGCAGGGAAGCTTGGTACATCAGGCTCGCTGCCTTTGAGACCGGTATATCTGTCGAGATAGGATAAATGATTTTCAGAGATGATCTTTAAGTCAGTATCGATCTTACTGCTGTCATTTACGATCCATGCAGAATCGGCGTTTGTTCTACCGAGGTGAATGGATTTTTCATTGGTGAATGTACCCTGCCATGAAGGCACATAGTATTGTTTGTAATCGAAGTTGCTGTATGCACCACTGGCATCCACGTCTGAATAGAAGTACATGAATTCCTGTGTCGGCGTCAGGTTTGGCGGTTTGATACCTGAGTAGCGTTTCAGCGTCAGGGAAGCTGGTACGGCACCGGAAGATGCCCATGTGATTTTCGCTACAGTATCTGTTCCGAACATGAATGTCTGGGTAATGCCCGGAGACGGAGCAGCCGGTATTGGTGTTAACAACACTGGTTCTACCGCTGGCAGGAACTCGTACGCACCCATATCAGGCACACCTTCTGCCAGTGTCTGCGGACGGTAAGCACCATTGAAGTCATGCTTATTACCTCTTACCTGTACACCACGACCATGGATAGCCCATACTTCAGGGTTATTCAGATCTGGTAGCAGATTATCATTACCTGCTTCGAATGCTGGTTTGTACACGATAGAATGTATGTCCTGATCGGCAGCTGTCACGAAGGCATTCAGCGATGTATAGTTTACTGCGAGGTTAGCGTTTCTAACCAGGTTCGTACCTGAAGTATACAATGTGTTGTAATCACTGTTATGATACTCCACACCGGTCACATACATGGCATAACCGCCGCCTGTATGAGAGAAGATGTTATTTCTGAAGAATACATTGCTGTATCCGGCAGAAGCATGTCCCAGGTAAGCAGCCACGTTGTTGGTAGCAGAAGTGGCGGCACTCTGTACTGTATTGTTGTAGTACACACTATTCGCATCACTGCTGCTGTACAAACCGTAGGAGCTGCTACCTGATGTCGCGATGTTGATCACATTGTTTACGTTATTCACATAGGTTGAATACTGGTTGTACAGACCGTACATGCTACCTGTATTCCCTGTGGTGGCAATCACCTTGTTACCATCTATCTGTGCAGTATCAGCCTGCGATGCATCACAACTATAGGTATAGATACCATAGGTAGTAGTGGTAGCACTGCCGATCTTCACGATGTTGTGGTTTATTTTGAACGCACCGTCATCATAATAGCTATAAATACCATATGCAGAGCTGGCCAGTGGCGCTGCGAGTTTCACATTATTGCGTGTGATCACAATACTATCTACATAAGACGTGTAGATACCATTCACATAGGAACCAGTTACCGTATTACTGTCTATCACGATGGACGTTGCCATTTCGCTTGTACCGGTTCCTGTAAAATAGATACCACTGGCGCCATTTGTGATGGTATTCCCGACAATTGCATTATTGTTTCCTTTAAAGCTACCTGCATACACACCTGTCATATTTGTACTGTTCGAAGTCGTTGCCGGCATCACCAGATTGTTGGTAAGTAAGCTATCGTACGCGGTGGTACCAGCCAGTTCTACTACTCTTGCATAGGTAGATCCGGTTGCTTTAATGGTAATATTCTTATAAGTTATAAAGCTTGCGCTATCCAGTTTCAGCACATAGTTATTCGCAGCAGTTGGTGCTGTTGTCAGCGTTACAGATGCGGGGGCACCATTCTGGCTACGGAAGGTAATACGGCTGGTATCTGACGCACCAGGAATTTTGTGCATACGGATCCGTTCTGTGTAAGTGCCAGGCACTACATCGAAGATGACCCATCCTGCGATACCACATTCCAGTGCTGTTACAGCCTGTTGGAAGGAAGTGAAGTTGCGGGTACCTGAACCTGCCGGATCGATGGTGTACAATCCTTTTACCAGTGGTGCATTCATATTTACGACAGCCACTGTCGAGAAGGCACTGTCAGTACCGCTACATACGATCTTACAACGGAAGTAATTCAGCATGCCCAGTTCCATCTTGTACTGAGATACATACAGGGTATCAGATACATTGATCCATGGACCATTGTTTGTATAAGATGCCTGCCACTGGTAGGTCATGCGGCCACCAGGTGTATTGCTGGTGAGATCGAGGCTGATCTGGGTACCCATACAGATGTTACTGTTAGGGGTAACTACTGCAGTACCCGGATTCAGTGGAGATACACATGGTACGATGTCTATTTCATAAGCACCGATATCAGGTGTAGTTGTACTTCTTGTTTTATGTACGATATCGTTGGTGATACCTAATGGGATACCTGTATTATCCAGCGGATAGATCACAGGTGTAAGGTTTCCATTTGGTGCATCGGCATAGATAGGGTCTATACTGATGGTAGCGGCATCCTGACCGGTGGTTCCTCTCCAGTCTGCCAGGGTTGCCAGGTTATTATTGCTGTAACCGATGTATTTATTGCTACCACCGCCCGCTACATAGTAGTCGTTGTGATCAGCGAAGAACTCTGTTCCGGTTGATGACAGGTAGACTGCATATTTATAGTTAGCACCGGTATTATTGATTGTAATGATGTTATTCTTGAAATTAATACCAGTTGTGGTACTGGACTGATAATAGCCTCTTGAATAATAAGAAGCGCTACCACCAGTATTATCCAACGAAATAGTATTGTGGTAGTAATTAATATTGGGCGAGCTATAGTTGTAAATACCATACTGGTATCCCGCACCTGTGGTCTTGTACATGATATTGTTCGCAACCAGAATCGGTGTCATATTATTGGCAGACACGTTGCTGAAATATATGCCATAGAAATAACTGGTGGAGGTAGGTGCACCGCCAAATGGATTGGTGAACCTGTTTTCCAGAACTTTCAGGTTGGTGTTTTCACCATATGCATACAAACCATAGTAGTAACTCACATTAGTACGGGTAGGACGTTGTATGGTATTGCCTTTCACTGTGGTACCGGAAGTAGATTCCAGGTAGATACCATAGTAATAGAAGTCCTGCAGAACGTTGTTAGTGATGGAGTTCAGATATACCGGATCACCATCGTCACCTACTACAGTTACGCTGTAGAAACCACCCGTTACCTTGTTGTTGTCAATCAGGTTGCCGGTGCAACGGGTCGCTCCGGATGAAACCGGATCTGAATCCGATGCACTGATAACGATACCCGCGAAGTTTGTATTGTAACTTTCAGTAGTATTTGAGATGACAGTACAGTGCCTTACCACGTTGCTATCCGCATGGTCTATCAACTGTACACCATAGCCATAGGTACCAGTACCAGTTGCATCGATGGTCAGACTATCGAAGATGATATGGTCTGTGTGCTTCAGCTTAATAACCGCACGCTCATCGGTGGTATTGGAACTATAGTGAATAGTGTTACCATTACCAAGGAAGGTGATCGTATTGATCGCAGACGTACCTCTGACCGAATCCAGCGAGAACTTTTCTTCATAAGGTGTACGACCTGCCACTACATTGAATACCACAGGGCCGGAGATACCGCATTCCAGTGCTACTTTCACCGCTGCAAAGCTCTGATAGTTGGTCGCGCTGGCTGGTGAATTTTTATCTACCGTATAGGTATTTGGCGGCAGTGCGGGGTTCACGGTCAGCAACACAGGTGCTGAGTAGGCCGTATTACCACTACAGGTCACTGCTGTACGGTAGTATAAGGTAGCTGTAGAAACAATGACTGTATCAGGATAATTGAGTGATGCACCCAGGTTTGTCCATGGTCCTGCAGCGGCAGCAGCATATTGCCACTGATAGGTTTGTGTGAGACCATTGCTATTTCCGGTAAGCCCCAGGCCTACGCTCGTACCCACACATACCGGGTTTTTATTCACAGTAGAAGTGCCTGGTACAGGTGGTGCAGTACATGGATCAGGGGTGAATTCATAAGCACCCATATCCGGAGTGGAAGTACTGCGGGTATTGCTGTTGATATCGGCAGTAATGCCTACAGGTATACCTCTGTCGTTCACGGTCTGGCTGCTGGGTGCATAGTTGCCATTGGTGCTGTCCTTGTAAATAGGATTTGCAGCCAGTGAGTTCGCATCCTGTGAAGCAGCAGTTTTCCAGTCTGTAAGTGTTGCCCTGTTAGCCGAATAGTATCCGGTATAGGCATTGGCCACTGTTGAGGCCAGGAAAATATTGTTGTAGTTAGATACAATATCGCTTGATGTGGTCGAGAAGTAAATACCGTGTTTCGCATTCTGACCACCACGATTAATGGTGATCATGTTATCTCGAAGGTAAATACCTGCTGCCTGCGAAGTTTGATAGAAACCTCTTGTCACGTACGATGTGCCTGGTGTTGCAGATCCATCCAGTGAAAGGGTATTATGATAATAGAAAACGTTATCAGAAGAACTGTTGTAGAAGCCGTACACTGAACCACTACCTGTGAGGTTGGCGATCAGGTTATTGCTCACTACGTTTTCCAGCGTATTCAATGCATCTACGCCGGTAAAGTAAACACCGTAGAATGTGCTGGTGCTGGCAGGATTTCCACCGAATGGGTTTGTGATCCTGTTGGCATTGATGTTCAGTTTGGTGTTGAGGCCCGTTGCATACACGCCATAGAAGTTATCTACAGAAGTACGTGTAGGACGGCTGATGGTATTCTTTTCAAATGTCAGGTTGTACGCACCCAGGATATAGATACCATAGTAGTAGAAGTCCTGCAGTTTGTTGTTGATGATCTTATTGCTGCCATTTGAGTTCGTAGCGCTGGCTACCAGTGTAATACTGTAGTAGCCGCCTATGATGGTATTATTGCTGATGGTGTTATTGTCTGAATTGGTGGCACCGCTACCGGTAGCTGAGGTAGCAGAAGAACTGACCACGATACCTGCATAATCAGATGAGGAGGAAGTGGTATTGACGAGGATCTTACAATTATTGATGGTATTGAAGTCTGCATCGTTCATCAATTGTACACCAAAGCCATATTGGCTGGAGGTACTGCCTTTGGCCTGAATCACGAGATCATTGAAAGTAATATAATCTGCGCCATTCAGTTTGATCACAGCTCTCTCTGCACTTGTCGTGCTGAGGTAAGCGATCGTATCATTGTTACCATTGAAGGTGACGGTATTGGTGGCCGATGCACCAGGCACTGGTGTCATGATCAGCTGCTCATTGTAAGCGGAAGCAGCATTCGCAACTACATTAAAGATCACAGCGCCGTCGATACCGCATTTAATATAATTGTAAGCATCATTGAATGAGGCGAAGTTGCCTGCACCTGTAGGCAATGCTTTATTAATAGTAAAAGTACCATGCACTAAAGACGGACTTGTGACATGTACGCTTGTAGTGTTCGCCGCATTACCGCTGGCAGAACAGGTAACCACACAACGATAATATTTGGACACAGCCTGTGTGGTAGTAAGTGATGACAATGTATCATTTGGAATATTTGTCCATGTGCTATTGTCTGTAGATGATTGCCACTGGTACTTAAGACCGGAAGCGACTGTGGTACCGCTGAGAGAAAGGGTAAAGCTTTCGTTCAGGCATACGCTGGAAGCACTGCTGGCTGCAGTACCGGCGGTAGGAGTGCCGGTACACGCAGCTGCAGGAGTCCAGTTGAAAATAATATCGGGGCGGGTAGTTGATGCAGAGTTCACAGAACTGGTGCCGCAAAGAGTGGCGCCCGCATCCTGATAATAGGTATGAGATCCATTGAACGCAAGACCTGTTGTGTAAGGAAATACAGCATGATGTGAATACTCGCCGGATCCACCATTACATACTTCTACCAGGATATTGTCCGTACCATTCCAGAAGAAACCGGAAGGAATGGCAAAGGAGTTATTCCCAACCACGGGCAAATAATCAAGGGGCCCATAAAAATTATTACCTACAGGTTCATAATATGAATCAGACAGTGTGCTCACCGTAGTGCCGCCTATCTTGATAGCATATTGTTCTGAAGCAGTAACATCGCTACCTACAGAGGTAGCATTGAATTTCACCGCATTGATCATACCAGGGCCCATGCCTTTGGCAGTCAGCTCTGAAGCGCGATAAAGGTATTGGGCCCGGGAGGCCTGGTACCAGTGTTGTATAGGACACGGGTAGGATGTATTACCGTTGCTACCGTTGCCCAGACCGATGGTAATATCAGTCTGTGCATGCAGGCCAATGGCCGGCAGCAACAACAATAACAGGTATAAGATAGCCCCGGGGCGTACAGAAACAGGCTTGGTTCTCATATGGTTCTCTTTTTCTATTATTTAGGGTTAATGCATTAGTACAATTGCCAGCTGATCCAGCTACGGGCATCTTTTACATTCACCATATCATAGGTATTGTTGTCACTGGTTTGTACAAAGTAGTAACCGGCGCTTTCTGTGAATTTGGTGACGATGTTAGATATAGCGGTGGTACTGTAGTCAGGGATGGTGTAGAAAGTGCCTCCATAGGTGAAGGTGGTAATCCCTGCAGTACTGAACTTCGCTTTATAGGCAGGCCCATAGTAGGACTTCTCCATTAGTCCATTGAAGTCATACCCGCTCTGTCCGAAATTCGGATAGTAAAACAGGTAGGTAAAACCCGGAACAGATGCTAAATTGTAATAATCATCCTGGCCATCTACATGAATGCCATTGGGCGCGATAAAGTAGGTGGCCGCATTCAGGGCGGTATTGTACCAGCGGCTGCCGGCAGTACTGTCCACGATATAAGGCTTCTTATCACTGTTGATGGTTGCAGCTCTGCCATTGACCTTGAGGCTCATGAGCTGATTGTTTTCTGACCAGATGACATCATCAAATCCATAAATGGTTTCTCCGGCGTCTGTAAAGGGTTTATCAAATGCGACACCTGTGGGTGTCAGGTAAAAACCGGCACTGAATTTTACGTTGGCGTTTACAATACGTACGCGTTTGAAGCTGTGGTTAATGTAGATATCATAATCTCCTTTACCAGTGTGCAGCTTTTTAAAATAAGTAAGAAACCGGGAAGAATAGTTAAAGTCCCAGTTCCGTTTTCTATCGTAATAATCCTGTGCCTCTTTGGAGGTAGCTTTGACGAGCACGGCCTTGCTGGCATGCTGACGTCCTGTAAGTTTAATAGTATCACCATTGCTGCTCATACCATCCAGTATAAACTCGAAATCAGACAGCAGACCGCTGCCATAATATCCGCCGTTAACGCTGGCATCGGGATCGCAGAGTATATGAATGTAACTGTAGGTATCAAATAATAAACAAGGTTGCTGCAGGGCTTTTAGCCGATAACTACTTTCACGGGCATTGGTCAGTGTGCTTGTATCCCAGTCCGAATACATTCGTACCCGGTTCGCAGTATCGAACTTAAAATAGAAACTAAATGGCAGGGTAGGAAAACCCGAGGGATATACCAGTGCCTTCCATCCGTAAGGGGCGCTGGTAAGTGCAGTACTATAGGTACTAAGTACCTCATTGAGCCTTTCATCGGGCGATTTTTTAAATACGTTATCATCCTCCTTTTTACAGGCGGCAAATAATAATGCAGTAAGTAATATATACAGAGATAAATTTGTTCTCATATTGCATTTAGATTTTGGTGCGCATCAATAAAAAAGTGCGTTAATACTATTCCTGGTGGCTTTTTGCAAGGCGTAGAAATCCACGTCGTAAGCGGACTTGTAATAGTTCACGACCATCGCTTCTTTTTGCCGCAGGGCAGCTACTGCCTGTGCCTGGGTCGTGCCGTTGTCACTGGTCCTGTTCTGCACACTGTTTACAATCCTGTCAAATCCCTCCTTCCCTTCAATCAGCATGGTGGCGATCATTTCTACGAAATCCTCATTTTCGCTGCTCATGGCATAGGGGGTTACAAAGCCATCCTGGTGCGCATCGGAATCGTAGATATTATTCCAGTTGGCCGTATAAAGCCCTACACTGATCTTTTTGAACTCGCTTGGATACATAACATTCTGGTGCAGGATGTGCCCGAATTCGTGCTCTATTACGTGAAAGATCTGTTTCACGTTGGCGGTATCACCCAGCCGGTAGCCATCCATTCCTTTGGTACGGAATTCGTTCAGCAGGTACATGACCACCTTGCGGCCTCCTTCGGCAGTACCCAGGGTGATGGTACCATTGTCATTCCAGCTGGCACTACCTGAGAGGATGAAAAATTTGGGAGAATACTTTTTGAAGAAAAGTTCTCCGGCATATCTGATATAATTATCTATCCAAACCTTCCTGATTGCCTGCATAGCAGGAACCACCACTTCTTCTTTGGGTGGCACTAAAGTTTTTGTCACATCAAATTCAAACTGATCCCATTTGTATTTCACCTCTATGTTGTAAGGCACGGTGAGGGAATCATGCAGCCATTTGTCTAAAGAATCCTCGACCCAGGTGTCGCCACCCAGGCCGGGGATATCTTGCACACCACTTAGATCATCGTTTTCTTTCGAACAAGCCGCCAGTGCGATCACCAGCAGAAAGAAAAAGAATGCGTTTAACGGTTTCATATATGCAAATATTTTTTGGTTGTTATCTTGGATTTAAAGCGAGACCTGCTGTCTGGGCAGACAATGGCAACTGCAATACACGGCGGTTATCATCAGCAGCTACAGTTGTCTTATTACCATAGATGTCGTAGTGGGTGATGGTGACGCCATACCGTTGTAAATCAAACCAGCGATGCCCTTCCTGTAAAAACTCTGCTCTCTTAAAATCAAGAATGGTATTCAGGAGTGCATTGTTACTATTTGATGTGTTGTAAAACGTCTGTGCTTTGGCAACGCTTACCGCATGCCTGCCGGCATCATAATTCACGATACGCTTGCTGGCAAACAGGTTCAGATCGGAGAGCACATCAGCAGTATTGCCCAGGTAAAGGTTCGCCTCGGCCCTGTTGAACAAAACTTCTTCTGTAGTAAACAGGGGTACCATTACATAAGGATCTCCGATTGTCGCGTTCACAGATGCCTTTACAAAGTATTCTGTCAGCTTTGGTACAAAGTAATCGCGGGTACCATAGTAGTATATTGGATAGGAGTAATTACCACCTGCCACATTCTTCGACAGTACGGAAGTTTCAATGTTATTGTCCAGGCCAAAACGGTATCGTGCCAGATTTCTGCCGTAAGTGGACTGTGTTTCCACGAGGAGCAGATTGCACTTTTCAGTAGCCCTGGCATAAGTTTCCCACAGCATAGACGGGGTCATTGTTCTGTAGGTCGTATTCCATGGACGCATGTAACTGGCCAGGTCATTGTTTGGGAATGTTTTGTTGGCAAACTCCACCACCTTTGCATAATCTTTCTTAAACAGGTAGAACCTGGTGGCAAAGGCGTGAGCCGCTGATTTATTGAAGTGGTAATGAGGAACCTCGTATTTTTCGTCGTTGATCAGGGGAATGCCAGCCAGCAGATCTTTTTCAATTTTATCATACACTTCAGCAACCGTACCACGGTTGTATTGCTCGAATACTACTGTCTCAGGTTCTATTACATATGGGATACCCGGATCAGTAGCGGCTGTGGCAGCATTGTAAAATTTCGAGAAGAAGTTCACCAGCATAAAGTGTGCATATGCTCTTGCTACCAGCGCTTCTCCCTTTTGTGCCCGATACCGGGAAGAATCAGGCGCGTTCTCACACGCCTTGAGTGCATTGTTACAGGCGGCAATCGCTTTGTAGCATGCTGTCCAGTACCACTCAGGAGAATCTTCTTTAATGTCGTTTACATCATTGAAGAAATATGGATCTTCATTTGTCCTTTCTATAACCCCGGCACCTTTGTCTGTTACGTTGTCAGACATCGCTTCAGCAAACACGATATAGTTAGCCTGCGGATAAGCTGTACCTAATAACTGGGATACCTTTTGCGGTGTATTTAATTCTGTCCAGGTACTATCAGGAGATTGGTCCAGATATTTACTGCAGCTACTCATAGTAAGCAGGCCCAGACTGATCAATGATACCCGTGTAAAATTTTTCATGTTAGTCTTCTTCTTTTTAGAGTCCTACTTTTAATGAAAGGGTGAATTGCTTTTGAATAGGTTGAGCTACACCTCCTGTATTGAAGAATTCAGGATCCTGTCCTCTCAGCTTACTGTCTGCATAAATCAGCCATGGATTGATGGCAGCACCGGTAACAGACAGGTTACTTAAACCAGCTTTCCTGGTCAGGTGTTGCGGCAGCTGATATGTGAGGGATACTGTCTTCAAACGGATCATATCTCCTTTGGCCACTCTATCGGTCGAATAGTTATAGTTGTTATATGGATAAGTGCCGTAAATCACATTTTGCTCCAGGGCATCGAGAATAGAAGGTGTTCTTGTCACGGTCTCTTCGCCCGGCATTACCCAACGGTCATAGAACTCTTTGGGCATTGCATCCAGGTCAGAGTACGCTGTTTTAAAGGCAGGGTACAGCCTGATCTTGTTGCCCCACTGGTAAGTGACAAATACATTCAGGGATAAATTCTTGTATCGGAAAGTATTGGACAGACCACCATTGGCAGGAGGATCTACAGGGCCTTCATATACCAGGTGAGAGGTATTCAGATCCTGCAGGTATACATCCGGGCTGCTATTACCACTCTGGTTCAGGAAACGGGGATAACCATTCTTTGGATCCAGGCCTTCATATTTAATAGAGAACAGGCCTCTGACAGGATATCCTTCTTTATTACCACCTTCCGGTACTACCAGGTCAAAGATGGAAGGGATGTTCTTTGCATTAGTGATCTTGTTGGTATTGTAACCGAAGGTCACATTTGCTTTCCAGCCCCAGTCTTTAGTGCGCACGATGTCACCGCCTACCATTACTTCGATCCCTTTTGAAGTCATGTCCGCATAGTTAGCCGCCTTATACAGTTCACCACCTATACCGGATGTTTTGATCAGGCTGATCAGGTCAAAGCTTTTTTTGTTGTATGCATCGATAGAGAAATTGAAGCGTCTGTCGAAGAAGGTACCATCCAGCCCAATGTTAGTGGTGTACATCTTCTCCCAGGTAAGGTCATCGTTCTGCAGGTGTGCGATCTTAATAACTGATTCTACTTCATCGAGGTGACCGCGGTTTGTGTTCACAGTCTGGTAAACAATGTTGGAGTTGGTAGCAGGGCCCATGCTGGCTGTCAGACCATAGCTGGCGCGTAAAGCAAGATAATCTACCCACGACGCCTGTTTCATAAATGCTTCTTTGTCTATGTTCCAGCTGCCCGATATACTCCAGGTAGGTAACCAGCGTGCATTCTTAGAACGACCCAGTTTGTTCGACCCATCATAGCGGGTAGTACCTGTCAGGTTATACTTCTCTTTGAAAGCATATGTGGCACTGGCATAGAATGCTGCAAAGCGGTCGTAGTCCTGGCTCATACCATAGTATGGAAAATTGCTCTCGATAGTTTGCTTCAGGATACGGGGATCAGTGAAGGCTACACCACCGTTTTCATACTGGTAACCATAACCGGTGTTCGACGAGTTCTGCCTGTCAGCATACTTTACCTGCTGTCCTACCAGTACATTCAGGTTATGCCTGTCTGCCACATTGAGAGAGTAGTTCAAACTGTTACGGAAATCGTAGTTGACCAGCAGGTCTTCCGTACGGTTGTAAAAACCACCATAAGGCAATACCACCTGTGGCAATGCGTCGGGATTGTCCGGATCACGGTAGAGGAACTTATTGTTTTCTGCAATGGTAGAATTCCCGTTTGCACGGTAAGCATTCGCCATATTACTGTTCTCTGTGATCTGGTGTTCGCGTGATGACTTTACATAGCGCAGTGCACCTACCAGTTCATAGCGAAGGTTCTTCGCGAGCTTCCAGGAAAAGTCTCCCTGCAGGCGAAGGTCCATCATGTTTATTTTGAGGTAATTATTTTCTACTTCCGTGAGAATGTTGAACGGTGCAAAATTCCTTCTGAAGTATTCTCTCTTTCCACTTTCATCAAAGGCTGTCAGCGTACGGCTGGTGTTCAGTGCATAGCTGAACGGGTTGATGTCAAAATCACGGTCATACTGCCCTTCTACAGGATTGCTGGTACGGCTCAGGGCACCGGGTGCTTTCTGCTGACGTACAGAGCCTAAGACAGAGAAGCCGGCCGAGATCTTGTCGGACAACTTATAGTTGTTCCGGAAGTTGAGTGTGTACCGGCTTACCCTGTCGGCGACTGTCCAGCCTTTATCGTGATAAAAGCTGGTGGAGAAATAGGACTGAGACTTGTCTGTACCGGAGGAAATACTGAGGGAGTGCTCCTGGATAAAACTGGTACGGAACAGGATGTTGAACCAGTCAGTATTGGCAGAAGCATATCTAAGCAAAAACTTACGCTTTGCCGCCGGTGTATTTTCTAATGGGAAGTTGCCATTTTCATCTGCATTCAGCTGCTCATACATCTTTCCATAGACCCCGTTATCAGCACGGGAAAGAATATCTGAAGTCAGCGCGCCTTTGCGCTCCAGTTCTGCCAGTACGGACATTTGCTGGCCTGAATTCATGATATTATAATTACCATAGTTGGGTTTCAGCTGGGTGCTGAAATTGCCGCTGTATACAACAGATGGTTTACCTACCCTACCTTTTTTGGTAGTGATCACCACTACCCCATTCATAGCACGGGCACCATACAAAGCTGTAGCGGCAGCATCTTTCAGAATATCGAAGCTCTCTATATCGTTCGGGTTCAGACCGGCAACAGAGGAGCCCATCAGCGTGGTAGGGTCTCCACTGGACAGCTGATCATTGCTGATGTTCACTACATCTTCAAGTACAACACCGTCTACTACCCACAATGGTTTATTATCACCATTAATAGAGGTTGCGCCACGTACACGGATCTTAGGAGCAGAACCGAATGTGCTGGATACGTTTTGAATAGACACACCGGCTACGCGGCCTTCCAGCATGCGGCTTACATCGGCCATACCGTCTATCTTCGCATCCTCCATTTTAATACGGGTAGCAGCACCAGAAAACTTATTTTTATCAATGTTTTGAAATCCGGTAACAACTACCTCCTGTAGCTTGGTTGTTTTTTCTTTCAGTATAACGGTCAACTGATCTCTTTTGATAGTAGCCAGTGAAATCTCCTGCGATTCATAACCGGTAAGATTGATAACGAGGACGGCATTAGCCGGAATATTTTTTAACTCGAACACACCATTATCATTGGTAGTTGTTCCCCTTGTAGTCCCTTTGATCATCACTGCTACACCTGGCAGTGGTTCGTTGTTGATGGTGAGTACCACACCTTTAATGTCCTGTGTGCGGAAGGCCACGGCATGGCCGGTATTGATGACACTTGAATTGATCTTCTTTTCTGCCTGGCGGATGATGATACGATCATACAATACGGTATACGACAGAGAATAAGGTTTTAATAATCTATTGAGGAGCATTCCCACCTTTTCATTATGAGCATTCACATCGACCTTGTCGATGGCTGTGACAGAGTTGCCGGCGTATATAAATGATACGTCAGCGAGATTCCCGATCTTGTCCAATGCTTCTTTGAGCAACACGTCTTTTAACTCAAGGGATATTTTCTTTTCAAGTGCATCCTGTATACCAAAACCGGAAGCGTGTATGGATAACAGTGACACCAACACGGTTAGTTGAAGGAATAGGGTCGCCTTTTTAAGCATTGGTCATAAATTGTTTTGTGCGTTTCAGGAAATAGAATGCCCATTCCGGCTCTTGTGAAGCCAGGGCAATAGCAGCACCTGCTGCGGTGCAGAACATAGTTTTTTATGGATTAACCGATTTTTTGAAAATGGTTACCCGGACGGCGTGCGTTTAGATTTCGTCATGTTTTTGCGATTCATTTTGGTTGTTGCAATGTTTGCGTTTCACAGTAAAAGGCTAACCTCGGTTGGGTTTCACAGCGATCACAATAGGCCACTTGTAATCATGCAGTACAGGGTCAGGCGGCCAGCCTGTAGCAGGGTTGCGTACAAAACCCTGGCAAGGCGCACCTTCACAGTACAAAAATGCTAGTTCTCTCCTCTCATAAGGTTGTCTCGGTTAACTGTTTGTGTCTCTTTTTCCGACTTTTTTCTACCTGCAGCTACCTCCACTGATGGTGAATCCGTTTCCGGTGCTGTCTTTATTGATCCTGGCGTTCAACGATAAAGCAATTACGTTCAGGGCTTTCTCCGGTTCATCAATAGTGTTGAAATCACCATAGAAGGCGCAATGCTGTAAGCGTTTTTCTACTGTAACATTTATATTGTAATACCTTTGCAGGTCGTTTACCACTTTCATAATTTCAGTGCCTTCGTACATAAATCGGCCCTGTTGCTTCTGTAAATAAAATCTCGCATCATCGGAAGCTTCTGACATTTGCAGTTGGTCGGTAGTTTTGTTGTAAACGGCCCTTTTATTGGCGGTGAGGATTAGTTCCTGCCCATCTTTACGATTTCCATCTATGGCCTGTACCTGTACCATTCCTGTCAAAACCACCACTTTTGCTTCCCTGGCATCCCTGGCTTCTATATTAAAAGAAGTACCCAGTACCCGTGTGTTTATTAGCGGCGACGCAACCACGAAAGGATGTGCATTGTCGTGCTGTACATCAAACAGCGCCTCCCCTTCCAATGCAACCTCGCGCTCCGCTTTTCCAAAATCTCCTTTATATTTTAATGAGGATCCGGGCTCCAGCAACACCTTCGACCCATCCGGCAACGTCACTTGCTTTCGTTGCTCTCCTGATAATACAATCAATTCTCTCAGGGGCGGATGTGATATTTTGTAATACCCGATCCCTGCCGCCAATACCAGCATCGCTGCGGCAGCTACCTTCCACCATAGCTTTCTCACTACAGGTTGTGGTTTTGCTGCGATGCGCTGATGGATATTGTTCAATATCCTCTCAGAATCCTCCCGGGCCAATATCGGCCCGGCGGCATTCAGGTCCGCATTGAATTCCTCTGCGGCGTAGTCCTGTAATTCCGTAAGATCTTTTTCATCCAAATATTGCAGAAACCACGCTCTGTCTTCCTGTGTCCAGCTTCTATTATGCAACAGATGTTTGAAGTATTCCTTCCTGTTCTGCACTATTTTGATTGCTTATTTATACTAAATACGTGCAGTTAGTAAATGTGGGTGGGTGGTTTTAGAAAAAAATTTACATATTCTTAATGCTAATATGTTGGACGAATAGAATTGTGAAAAGATACAGTTGTAAATTGCAGAAATAACGGTATCTTTTGACGCGGGTATATACGAAAAAAGAAGGCCCTCCTGTAAAGAGGGCCTGATCAGAACCGGGTAAAGCTCTTCCTAGTCGTGATAATTCAGGAATAGGAGGAATAATACTATGTATTTATGTTCTTTGTTTTTTTGAATATATTCATTTAGTTTAGCCATCGCTATAGACAGATGTTCCTTCACCGTATTACGGGAAATATTCATTTCTGCCGCTACCTCATCATACGTCTTTCCTTCCAGTTTACACATGGTTACAATCTTTCTTTTCCTGGGAGATAACTGCGCGATCGCTTCTTCGAGCAACTGATACTGCTCTTCATATACATTTTTATTCTCCAGTCCGAAGTCTTCCTCCGGATTTATATTATATAGCTCCTTGTGAATGGTTTGTTCACGCAGCTTACGCCTTACATAATCTACCGATAAATTAAAGCTGATTACAAATAACCATCCGGCCACCGATTGGGTAGCATTAATTTCCTTTCTCTTCTCCCACAACCGGGTAAACACCTCCTGGAGAATATCCTCAGTTCCAATAGGTTCCTTTACAAACTTGAAAATGTTACGGTACACTGCCTGGTGGTATTTCCAGTACAGCGAATCAAATGCACTAACATCGTCCTGTTGTAACAATACTACTAACTCGGCATCTTGTGTATTCATATCACGACATTTATATAACCCGTGTTTTTGTAATACAAGTTATATGGCTGTTTAATGGGTCCGGGTTTCAAAACAATGGCTCCATCAATCCGATTGATAAAATAGTAACATTTCTTTTTATTGTGCACTATTTTATAATAAAAAATTAAATTAGAACTATTTGAAATGTATTTAGCCTTGTAACATCGATGCAAAGTAATGTACGTATTAAAAAGCAAAACCACCAGTTAACAAATGTAACCGGTGGTTTTACTTTTTGGCAGGGTTTGCTGGTCACAACGCAGCTACGCTGCAACTGCTTTCCAGGCCTTTTTTGCTTAGCAATTCATCATCAGTATTTTACAATCTTTTTTGTTGCTGTTTCCTGGCCATTGAACACTCTCACAAGATAAACACCCGGAGCTACTTTGGACAGATCTACCTTATCGCCGCTTACAATACGTTTTGGCGCTACGACAGTCTTACCATCCAATGTATAGATGCTTACATACAGGTAGCCGTTTTTAGAAGGTGCTTTTACCTGTACTTCATTAGCCGTTGGATTAGGCGTTACAGTGAGTGAAGTTTGTAGTTTAGCCTCTTCCGTTACACCTTCCTGTACTTTCTCTGCAGAAGCAGCAGGAGTAGCGGTGGTACGGGCAGCTGATGCTGTTGAAGCACGAACTATCAGGGAAGTAGTCCAGTCATTCAGGTTTACAGTAGAACCGTCAGACAGGCCTACAGATACCAGGCAGGACCAGTTTCCACTGAACAAATATGCATCGCCGGAGAAGTTGATATCCTTGTACAGGATAACTTCATAACCACTTGCAATCTTCATAGAGGAAACATCATCATTCACTGCACCCAGTGCAACCAGGTCAGCCATATTGTAGCTGCCTACACCCAGGGTAATGGCGTAGCCACCATAGTTACAATCTTTATAGATCGTAGCCGCACCTGTAGAAGGGCTAGGCACAGTACCTGTGATCTGGTAGCTACCCAGTGAACCATAATTAGAGTAACCGGTAGTAGCAGGATCCAGGTAACCGGTACCTGTAATAGATAAATAATAGGTGCCTGCAGACAGTGTTGTACTCAGGGTGGATGGCAAACCTGAAGGATTACCGGTCGCTACTACGCTGCCACTGCTGTTGTACAAGGTAGCGAGGATGTCCAGGTCTGGCTGACGGGTAGGTGTCGCAATGCTCAAAGACAGTGCACCGCCACCTGTGGTGAATGAGAAAAAGTCCAGATCGCCTGTACGCTCAATTACACCACTTTTATTCACCGCACCGGTAGCACTTGCACCCAGTGAAGATGCAGTAGCAATGGAGCCACCATAATCATCTGCCCGGTAGCCTACACCATAAGTAGCGCTGGAGATCTTAGCCAGATCATCTTCAGTGTTGTTCGCATACTGGTATTCACCTTTGCTCCACTGGCAAACCGGTACATAGTAACCAGCCCCCATAATTGGCGCCCAGGTACCATTACCTAAATAGTAACCTTCAGAAGGAGTAGTACGACCATCATGCCCCAGGCCAAATGTATGGCCTATTTCATGGGAAGCTGCATCACCGGCACCTTTTACACCTCCGTTGAAAACCCAGCATGGTGTTTCATTACCCCAGTTGAATGAACCGATGTAAGCCACACCACCACTGCCAGGAGCAGCTGTGTTTGTAGGAGTGAAAATGCAACGCATTCTTCTGTTTGCAGGATATGTATTGTACACAGCTTCATCGTTGGTGATGTTCAGTTGGAATGGGCGGTAATCTTCACTTACCAGCTCCCATACTTCCAGCTGTTGAGCATCGCTCAGGTTGGCAGCAGCAGCATTGATAGTTACACCACTGTTCCAGTAGGAACTGGTTACAACCTGACCATCGAAATCCAGTAGTACCACGCCATTCGCGTTTGGCAAACTTTGCAGTGAACCCAGTGCGGCTACACTGCTGGTTGCAGTAGCAGATGCCACCTTAGCGTTTCCCTGTGGAGCAGGTGCTGGTGTGTAGTCAATACAAAGTACTGAATCAATAGGTACCTGTTTCACATAGGCGGTACCGTTTTCAGTATAGTATTTATAGCTTGTTTTTGTTTTACGAAGAATTACGAAACCGCGTACTTCTTCACCTTTTACTTCCAGGTAGAAAGAAGAACCTGCTACACCATCAATTTCGCCAGCCACGAATTCCTCCGTTTTATTGTCTGTACGACGTGCATTTACTTTACCAGTCAATACAGTATTTGGACCTACTTTTAACTCTGCAGCGCTGGTCAGGCGTGCATTAGAAGATTTTGCCTGTGCTCTGATATCATCACGAAGGCCCGCAGGGGAGCCTAAGCGATAAGGTTGTTGTTGCCCGAAAGCAAGTGCCGCCGACATCATCAGCATGGTTGCGCCAGATAGAAATTTTACAATTGTGCTCATAAGGGTTTACGTTGATAGATTAAACGAATGCTCTTTTACAATTTTGTAATCTTGAACCAGTTCAGATTCCAGCCTCCGGTTTGGGCGTAAATACCGAAGTTGTAAGTACCGGCATTGATAGTTACGGTATGGGAAACCGTAGTCCAGTTCTGCCAGCCACCTGTAGATGGAATATCCAGGTACCCTAAAACGGTAGAACCTGCATTCAGGTCAAGAGAGAGACGACCACCACCACTCTGGGAGGCTACCCGGTATTCAATTTTGTAAGTACCGGTAGTAGGAATAGTGATGCTGTTGTAAGCCATCCAGTCACCAGTGTCGATGTAACCAACATTTGAACCACCATTGGTATCAGTAGTAGTTTCAGTTTGTACACCAGACATAGAGCTGTAAGATTCTGCTTCTACCTGTTTGGTAAATGTGCTGGTACCACCACCATCTTGATATACTCTTACATAATCCACGTACATCTTGGCAGGGAATGCAGCATTGTTGATGGTGAAACCTGGCCAGTTACCGCCAACAGCAAAGTTCAGGATGATGAAGAATGCTTTCTGGAATTCTTCAGTACTGCCTACATTGTTAGCGATATTGATTTCATTGAACTGAGCACCATCTACGAACCACTTAATATAAGTAGGGGTCCATTCGATGGAATAAACGTGGTAACCGGTCACGGATACAGGCGTGTTGCTGCCATAGTCAGCCTGGCCACCATTGGTACCCACCCAGTGTACAGTTCCGTACACATTAGGGTCAGTATTAATGTGCTCCATGATATCGATTTCGCCGCAGGCTGGCCAGCCTACAGGATTGATATTATCGCCCAGCATCCAGAATGCAGGCCATGATCCTGAAAATGAGGGCATTGCAATACGGGCTTCAATTTTGCCGTAGGTCCATGATTTTTTGCCCTGAGTCTTCATACGGGTGGAAGTGTAGCTGGCACCGCCGTAGCTCTCGTTCTTTGCGGTAATCACCAGCTGTCCATTCTCGATACTGGCATTTTCTGCCCGGTAGTATTCCAGCTCGCTGTTGCCCCAGCCGCCGGCGCCTGTTTCGAATACCCAGTCAGGGCCAATGCTGCTGGTGAACTCGTCGGCCCACACCAGTTGCCAGTTTTGTGCCATGGCTGCGCTACCTGTGAGCGCGAGCATAGCGGTTAACAATAGAGGGAATTTCAAGGATCGAATCATAATTGAGGGTTTTGGTTTTAAATGGTTAATAAAAAATCGATATGGTATATAACTAACATTCATTCCATAAATAGGTATGAAATGAGTGCTGGAATTATTGTTTTACAAAGGTCCGGGTGATTCGCTTCTCACCATTTGTATACATCAACAGGTAAGTACCCGCTGGTAAGCCTGCTACCGCGATCTGCTGTACCCCACTCTTTACATTTAAAACCTGCTTGCCATTCAGGTCGTAAACAGTGAGGTAACCGCCTGGTTGGGTGTACACCCCTCTCAGGTGCAGATCGGTTGCTACAGGATTAGGGTATATAAATACGCTGCTCTCATGCATATCAGCAGCGCTTACAGTAGAAGTTGTGGCAACTGATTTTGACTCCACCATCCTGGCTGTAGATACAGGAGTGATACTCCACCAGTTCAGGTTCCAGCCGCCGGATTGTGCATAAATTCCAAAGGCATAAGTACCGACAGTGATACTCACCGTTTGTGATATGGTTTGCCAGGTTTGCCAGCCACCAGTTACGGGAACGGCCTGGTACCCCAGTACGGTTGCACCCGCATTCAGATCCAGCGAGATCTGACCACCGGTTGATTCACTGGCCACCCGATAATCGATACGATAAGTACCGGTTGCAGGAATTGTAATATTTGAGTACGCCATCCAGTCACCGGTATCAATGTACCCTACACCCATACCACCATCTGTATCAGTGGTACTCTCTGTCTGCACGCCTGACATAGAACTGTAGTTCTCTGCCTGTATTATATTGGTAGTAGCAGAAGTGGCAGCAGATATTTTTAGCGAGCTAACAATATCGTTAAAGCTGTTATTCACCAGGCAGGAATTATTCGCATTCACCAACAGTGAACTACCACCATAATTATCGTCTGAATAAACAGTCGTCTGGTATCCGCTGGCTACCTGTACAGAAGAAATATCATCATTCAGGATACCATGTGATAGGAGCTGGGAAAGTGTATAATTACCTGCAGGCAGGCTAATGCCCAAACCACTGTAATTACAATCTTTGTAAAAAGTAGCGGCCGCCGTATTCTTACTCCCTCCACCAAAGACACTGTTTACAGCAGCTGCATAACCGGCAGTAGAACTGGAATTATCAATATCATCATACAGCCAGATAAAACCACCACCCAGTTTGCTGCTGCAGCTACTCTTCCAACCGTTCAAAGTACTGGTCACCTGGGATGTAGATTTTTCTGAATCCCACAGACCTGCATAAATAGGAATAGCACCAAAGCTCCAGGTACTGCTGCAGGGGCTGTTGCCTGCTCCTCCGGAATAACATTGCAGGTCTACACGGGTCACGGTGCCTGCCTTCTGGCTGTTTGTATTACTAGCTACGCTGGTCCAGTAACTTGCATTGGTATACGGTACCAGTGTAACCTTATATCCCAGGTTGCCCAGCATGACTGCCAGTGCAGTAGAGGAACTGATATCATACGTACTTTCATCATCGAAAGCAATGGCATCTACAGCAGGAATTGCATTCTTCAACGCCTGGAAATTCTTGTACAGGATACTGGTACTACCGGTACCCTGTGAGGCAATCAGGCTTTTAATATTTGCAAAGGTGCCGGAGCCCCATGCGCTGATACAAAACTCAACCCTGTTAATAGTAGTGGGAGCAGACTTGAGCAGGGCAATATCATTTGCAAAATTAGGATAGGTGCTGGCACCGACATAAGATCCATTTTGCACCAAGGGGAATTCGGCATTGAAATTAAAATTGCCGCTGGCATCGATATGTATGGTCCATACCACTACATATGTAAAACCAGAATTTTTGAGTTCACTGATGGAGTAGCTCCTGTTTTTATAGACAGGTCCACCAGCATAAATACCTGATTGAGCAAAGAGCGCAGCATGGCTCAATAGCGCTACAAGCAGCAGTAAGATACAGTTCTTAACATCCATAAAAGAATGATTTTAGCCTGTTAATAAATGGTGGTGTATTACTTTAACTTTCATCAGACCGGCTGCAGGCTTGTTTTGATACAGCGTGGAAATACCGGTGCTTAATGAAAGGCTTACACGACCTTATAAATGTGCATTAACGTGGAAAAAAATGGAGGATAAAATGGTAGGAGTGTAAAGATTCAATTCATGCAAGTTCAATTTTAAAGAGTGAATAAAGCCGCATCGGAGACCGCCCCGCTATGAGGGCGGTTCCTGCGGTGAGGGAAAAGTAAAAAACCTTACTGCGGTAGTTTTTCAAACCAGAATTAGGAACTACGGGTTTTTAATCACCCGCAGTTCCTAATTTATAAAAGGATCGATGGAGCGTGTGTCCGCTCAGTCAATTACATTTTAATCACTTTCGCAGCACCATTGCGGCCGGTTTTCGCATTGGATGTTTTCAGTATCCATGTACCCTGAGGTAAACGGCTTACATCCAGTGTAATCACCTGTGCACCTTTAGCACCAGCTACATATTCCTTTCTGATTGCAGGAGTGCTGCCATTGATGCTCCACAGTTCAACCCAGATCTTTTCACCGGCAGCAGCAGTGACGCTTACCTGCAGGTTATTACCTGTTACCGGGTTAGGGAACACGAGGATCTGATCTTTGGCAGTTGTTTCTGCAGCAACTACAGTAGTATTGGTAGTTCTTGCAGCAGAAGCTGTACAAGCACCCAGTGGTTGCCACCAGTAGTCAGCAGTACCCGGCGTTACGTTGTACAGGCCATTTGCAAGGCTCACATACAGGTAACCGTTATATACTACTTTATCACCTGCATTGTACACGGCAGGATAAGGCTGGTAAGTAGCCACACCTGCACAGTTGCCAGTGTTAGATGAACCACTTACAGTAATGCTTACTGCAGCGCTGGTAGTGGAATTACCACTGTTGTCAGTTGCTTTTGCAGTCAGAGAATAAGTACCTGCAGCTACGCTGGTCCAGCTGTAAGTGTAAGGTGAAGCAGTCACAGTACCCAGCAGGGTAGAACCATTATAGAATGCAACGCTCGCGATAGTGCCATCAGCATCAGATGCAGCAGCAGTGATAG
Organism: Chitinophaga sancti; assembly: GCF_034424315.1. Lineage (GTDB taxonomy): Bacteria > Bacteroidota > Bacteroidia > Chitinophagales > Chitinophagaceae > Chitinophaga > Chitinophaga sancti. The sequence continues at coordinate 7,213,085 of NZ_CP139972.1, read as the reverse complement.
AAACAGCAGCAGGGGCAGTGTAAGAAGCACCTGCAGATGGAGAAGTGATGCTTACAGTTGGAGCAGAACCGCCACCTGTATTACCACCAGAGCAATCACCTGTATATGTCCAAACCTGGCCATCGCCGGTGTGGGTATCAGGCTGTTCGTTCTGTGTCCACCATTTCGCAGTGTAGATCTTGCTGTTATACACCACCTTGGTGCCACCGGTATAGATACCAGTAGCAGTCCAGGCAGCAATACCGTCGCAAGTATTACCACCTGTGCTACTGGTTACTACAATTGTAACAGCAGCAGAAGTCGTTGTTGCGCCGGCGTTGTCTGTCGCCTTTGCAATCAGGGAATAGCTGCCTGCTGCTACACTACTCCATGTATAGGTATAGGGACTGGTAGTAGATGTACCCAACAGTGTTGAACCGTTGTAGAATTCAACTTTGGCAATAGAACCATCGGCATCGGTAGCAGCAGCTGTGATAGTCACAGAAGCCGGTGCTGTAAATGAAGCATTCGCAGCCGGAGAAGTGATGCTCACAGTTGGTGACTGATTACCGCCGGTAGAACCAAAGAAGAATGGATAATAGTTGCTGGCGAATTCTTTGCTATTCACCGCATCCCAGTTGATAGACCAGGTCATGATACCACGCAGACCGGAATAACCAGCACTGTTACGTAAGGTATATGTACCACCATAGGACTGACCTTTTACTAAATAATTCAATGCTTTCAATACAGCTGAAGGAGCAGTGTATCCGCTACCTGCTGCACCCGGAGCCGCTGGCAGACCAAAGGCTACCTGGTCAGGACGCAATGCAGGGAAGGTCTGGCTGGTGCCGGCAACAGGGAAACCTGTCATCAGCATTTCTGTCATAGATACGATAAAGTCAGCTGTAGCAGAGCTGTAAACTTTATTATCCAGGGCAGTTACTGAACCAGTATTGTACAGCTGTGGCTGAATCCAGGACAGCTGATCCTTCAAACCATAAATGATAGGCAGGTAAGCACCTACCAGTGGAGAATAAGTAGCACCATAAGCAGTCTGAACATAATATGTTTCAGGTGCCATCGTCAGCAAACAGTTTTTACCCTGTGCTGTACGGTAAGAAATAATTTCTTTACATGCAGCAATCAGGTTTACCACTTTCGCGGTAGTAGGCGCTGTAAAGTTGTTATCTCCATTATCCAGCTGGAGGGAAGTACCACCTTCGATATCCAGGTCGAAACCATCGAAGTTATAATTGTCTAACACAGCTTTCATGCTGGAGATGAAGCTGGCTTTAGCTGTAGCAGAAGACAGCAACAGGGTACCGTTTTCACCGCCGACAGACAGTAAAACCTTTCTACCCTGTGCCTGTAAAGTAGCAATGTCAGATTTGATTTCACTTTCAGAAGTAAGACTTGCATCAGGTGTGAAACTTACTGTAGCGTAGTCACTACCTGTAGTAGCAAATGCAACTTCAATTACATTGTATCTTGAATCTACATCTTTCAAACGGATGTAAGGAGCAGATGCCAGGTTCCAGTCTTGCCAGTAACCCACCAATACCTTACCGGAAGAATTATTGTTGGAAGATGATTTAACGGTCACAGCTACTGCGGTAGAAGTGGTAGTAGCGCCAGCATTGTCGGTAGCAACGGCAGTGATGGAATAGCTACCTGCACTTACATTGCTCCAGGTATAAGTATACGGAGCAGCAGTAACAGTACCTAATACAGTAGCACCATTATAGAATACTACTTTGCTCACAGCACCATCGGCATCAGCAGCAGAAGCTGTGATGGTGATAGCACCACCAGCAGTGTAAGAAGCCCCGCCAGCAGGAGAAGTGATGCTTACGGTGGGTGACTGGTTAGTACTACCTGTACCGTTTGCAAAAACAGCATTCAGCTTATTTACAAGCGGAGAAGTAGTATTAGGGCAATAGATCAGTTTACCTTTTGCAGTAGTGCTGCTGGTCATATTCAGCATGTCTCCGAATACCTGCCATACAATCACACCAGCCAGACCGTTGTCATTGATGTATTGAGCCTTGAGTCCAATAGACTTTTCATTATCATAGCTCAGGAAGTAGTTGCCTTTCGTCATGTAAGGCACCTTCGCGTTATCATCCCAGTGGTCAGTCCAACCAGAGCCGGAGCCGGTTTGCTGCAGGATGTAGCTATAGTTTGGTGTACCATCCCACAGGTTCAGTGCCCAGTTGGTAAAGTCCGCACAGGTGGAAATAGGGCCATCCGGCTGTACCGTTTCAGCACGCTTGGTAGTAGCACCATTCAGCGCAGCTGTACCGGTACATACTACACCACGGCCATAGAAAGGTGCACCAATGTTCACCTTAGCCATGTTTACACCCAGCGCTTTCACACCTTTAACAGTCGCATCGATAGAGAATCCTGAATATTCAGCACCTGGATAATCATACAAAGGAGCATTGTGTCCTGCGATGTTTGACCAGCCACCATTATAGTCGTAGGTCATCAGGTTGAAGTAGTCCATGGATTTGTTCAGGCGGGTCCAGTCAAAACCTGACAATTTGGAAGGAACAGCAGAGAAGGCTGCAGTAATCAGTTTGCTGCTGCCGATAGCCGTTCTTACTGCTTCTACAAACGTAGCGAAGTTAGCATAGTCAGCAGTGCTGTAGTTTTCGATGTTCATACCAGCTCCGTTAGGATATTCCCAGTCGAAGTCGATACCATCAAACCCCATGTTGATCAGGTCAACACAGTTGGCTACAAATTTAGCACGCATGGTTGCACTGGCGGCAGTAGAAGGGTAATGTTTACACATACTCCAGCCACCGATAGAGGCCATTACTTTAATGCCTTTCTGGTGACAAAGGTCGATGAGACCCGGTGCACCACCCTGTTTAGGAACGCTTAACGGGAAAGCGCCGGAAGCGCCGGTGTTCACGTTAGTCCACCCGGAGCCGGAATTACGATATCCCAGTGTATAGGCATAGCTGCCATCTGAGATATAATAAAGCGGAGCATCCAGTTCTCCTTTCAGGAGGTACAGATCCCAGCTGCTGTAAATGTCTTCATTTAGCAGGGCGCCGGGTTCCTGAACGGCACCTACCTGGTAAATGTTCTTGTTGCGGAAATCTCCGCTGTGGAGAGACCCATCTTTAGCAACCCCAAAGAAGGAGAAGTTGAGAATGGTGTACTGGGAATAATCCACATTCAATTGGTTGTAACCACCTTTGGGAACAATACCCGATACTTCTTTCCATGCATCCCACTGGGTGATATAACCTATCACCTGTTTTTTGTGGTTCTTGGTAGTAGCAGTTACAGAAGGGCTTACTTGTGCCCTGGCCTTACCGAGGCCGGTTATTAGCAGGAGGAAAAGAATTGCATGTCTTGCATAGGTGCATAGCCATGCATTGCGAAAGGTAAAGTTTACTTTCATTATCGCTGGATTTTTGTAGACGATATGGATAGGACTGCGCCACTCACATTATCTACCTGCTTGCTCTCTGGTGGGAGGGATCCACTCAGGCTGAAATGGCAGTAGCGGGTATAGGCACACGTCTGACTCTCTGACGATGATGCTTTATTGTAATTACAGTACCGGATTTTCTAGGTTTTTCGGGAGCTGTAATAGCAGGGCAATAAAGCCGGTGTTTCACAGAATAGAATGATTGTTTTTGATAATAATACCGGGTTGTTCGGTAGGTGAAGCAATCTACTTATACCTGGTATAATATCTTCTCTTAATGAATATGGTTATAAAGTCACAATATAGAAGTCGGGCGATGGGGTAAATGGTACTATCAAAAATTAAAAAAAATAAAAATCCCCGCCGGCGGAGTGCCGGCGGGGATTTTCTCCTTTATGTCTATCTTAATTCTTACGAATGATCTTCAACATGGTACGTCTGCTAAACTTATACTGCTCTTCGGTACAGTTTGAGCCCTTACAAGGATCGTTCGGATCCTTACCAATGTTTTCATAATACAGCCTGCTACTGGCTACACCTTTCTTAATCAGGTAATCAATCACCGCATAACATCTCATGGCAGACAGGTCCTTATTATAAGCATCAGAACCACGGCTATCAGTATAAGAAGTGATCTTCAGCTTCCAGGCAGGGAACTGGTTCAGCACCACTGCTACCCTATCCAGCATATCTCTTGACTTGGTAGTCAAAATCGCACTGTTATAGTCGTAGAAGAACATCAGTTTTTCCAGCTTATCGATAATCGCGTTATCCATTTCAGTGAATGGTTGTTCCTCATCCGCCGCTGGCGTTGTTGTCGGAGCTGGTACTGGTTCTGCAACTGGTGTAACCGGCTCTGGCTTGGGTTCAGGCAGTGTTGCCCTTGGTTCAGGCCTTACAGGACGCTTAGGCGTTGACTGTTTGGTAGCCGGCCTTTTAGTGTCAGTTTTCTTCGGCTCTTCCTTCACTGGTTCTGCTGGTGCTGGTGCAGGGTCCGGTGTTTGTGTAGAAGGAGTAACCGTTGGTTGAGTATATGGAACAGTTACCTGTTGCATCGGACTGGTTACCACTGGTTCTTCCTTAGGAGGAGGCGTTGATACTGTTGGCGCAGGAGTTGGCGTGGAAGGTACTGGTACTGGTACTGGTACCGGTACTGGCACAGGTACAGGCACTGATTTTCCTTTCTCTTTTTCTCCCCTGCTATGTTTGGAAGGTTTCTCCTTTTCTTCTTTAGGAGCATCCTTCTTAGATTCTTTCTTGTTATCTTTCTTCGTTTCAGTCTTTACATCCTCAGGCTTCACTACAGGATCTGCAGCGGCAAGCATTACAGGTGTTGGTGCTGGCTCTGAACCTGGGGCAGGTGCCTGGTATGGAGCCATACCTCCTTCGTTATTGAAGCGCTCAGCAAAGTGAGTATCCATGAAGCGGTAAATATCATCGCTACCGCCGCCACCAGGACGGTTAGAGGCGAAGTAGCCTTCATACATATTCGCTTTCATGATGAAACCCAGGTCATCACCACCGGAGTTAAACGGCCAGCGCAGGTTCTGCAGCTTGGTCCAGTTACTTCCCACACCTGTTGCACGGAAAATGTCAAAACCTCCCATACCCGGATGTCCTTTACTGGAGAAGTAGAGCATGCCCGCTTCATTGTAAGTAGGGAATGCTTCGTCAAACGGTGTATTGAGAATAGGACCACAGTTCTTAGGCTTGCCCCATTTACCATTCTTTTGTTTCTCACTATACCAGATATCGTAACCACCCACACTACCTTTCCTGTCAGAAGTGAAATACATCAGCTGGCCATCGCGGCTCAGTGCAACGTGACCGGAGGAAAACCCTGGCGCGTTAATTTCTTTCAGTGGTTCCAGCGGAGCCCAGCTATCACCTGTTTTATAAGACCAGAATACGATCATCACACGCTCACCGTTTACAGGACCACGCTTTGTTTTGTTAGCGATATCCTGCTGCCAGGAGTTCAGTGTTACATACACTGTATCTTCTCTTGGATTAAAACATACAGGGCCTACGTGATAAGGTATTTTGCCCAGCAGTTCCGGTAAGATCTCTTCTACATATGTGTTGGCAACACCCTGTGCATACTGTTTAAAAAGGTATGCTTTAAAATAAGGCTGCCCTGTGCGTGTATCAATCTGTGGCGCTTTTTCCGGAGCATTGGAGATCGCCATTTTCCGGTAACCATTTGATACAAGCAAAAGCCCCTGCCTGGTTACCCCGCTTACGTAGTCGGAGCCGGAGGAGCTCAATTCTTTAATGTCTTCCATCGCCATATCAACACGATCCGCTTTCCACATAATGGCGCTATCACAGCCTGCCATCATTACATTCTTCAATCGTAGGCTATCTGGCTTTGTGGTAATAAATTTTGCTAGCTGTACTTTTGCCTGCTCATATTTCTGCAGGTTTTTTAGTGTTTCTCCATACAACAGATGTGCAACGTTAGGACAATTAGGTAAAGCATCGAGTTTTTTGAACCAGTTGGCAGCTTCTTCATAGTAGCCTACCTCACGGTAACACATTGAAATTTTTTGCAGCAACTCGATGTTATTCTTATTACGTTGCTTATTAGCCATTTTCGAATATAAGGAGCCTGCAGTGGCAAATTCCTGCCGCTCGTAAGCCTCGTCAGCCAACTCACGCACACTCTTTGATTCCTGCCCAAAGAGTGCGGCTGGAACGACCAGGAGTGTGCATAATAAAATTGCGTAACAACGTAACATATTAATTCGATGATCTTAAGATTAAAAATACCGGGGATTGGAAGTACTGTATTGCTTAGAATTAAATAGGATGCCGATTGAAATCTCATGGCTGCCGCTTTGCATACCAGCCAGTTTATTTAAAGTCATATCATAGGAATAGCCGATGCGGTATTTGCTCGTAATGTAGTACTCTAATATAGCACTTGCAGCGTTGTTTGATTCTACCGGTGTAGCGGCAGTAATCGCCTTGTTTGTTAATACGCCTACGTTCGTTCTGTAAGATCCGCCGATCCACAGCAGATTATCGATGTACATCATCAGGTTCAGGTCTAAACCCGCAGGACCTGCGAAGTCACTCTTAAACATCACAGAAGGTTTCAATGATACCTGTTCAGACAGGCTATACATATATCCGGCAGTCAGGTAAATAGACTGTCTTCTACGAATGCTCTCATAAGTATACCCTCTCCATTTATAACCACTACTGGTAAATTTGGAGAACAGATCCAGTGCAGATACACCAAAATAGAAGGTAGGAGAATAATAGTAAATACCTACACGTGCGTCAGGAGCAGTCTCTTTTGCAACCCCATCAGGAACTATACGGTCACCCTGGTCTAGGTATTGGAGCTGGTTACCATCCAGGCTATACTGGGTAGCTCCCACACCGATACCGAAGCAGATACGCTTGGTATCTTCATCGTCCAGGCGAATACGGTAAGAATAAGATCCATACAGGGAAATAGCATTCTGAGGACCCAGTTTATCCATCATAACCTGCACACCTAAACCAACGTTTGCATCTCTGTTCGGACGCTTCAGCGGTCCATCCAGGGATACCATTCCCGTTTTAGGTGCACCCGGATAACCACTCCACTGATCGCGGTAGGTTGCATTCAGATACATTACATCTTTATAACCGGCGTAGGCAGGGTTTACTGACAGGCCATTAAAGATATACTGGCTGAACTGAACACTTTGTTGTGCCTTGGCGCCTGCTCCCAGACAAAGTAATAATACTACAGTAAACCAATTTTTTCTTGTGTACATGTTTGCACTTTTAGAAATACAGTTCATTCAATTATCTAATAATCATGACCCAACCCTTGTAGGTGGTATAAGTATCAACTCCACCAGTTGCAGTAGCGGGGGTGTGTAATTCAATTTTATAATAATAGGTTCCTTCTGCTAGCCCTGTTCCTTTCCAGTCGTTCTGATAGTTATTGGAGTAATAAACCTGCGCACCCCAGCGGTTGAAGATATACAGCCTGGAGCCAGGATAATCGTCAAGGTTTCTGATATAGAAGTAATCGTTCTTACCATCGCTATTTGCTGTCACCACATTACTTACAAACAAACCCGGCGTGGTACCCTGTACAGTGATACTTGTAACTGTCTTCCCTTCACAACCACTTTCAGCAGGGTCACAGTTCATTGTTTTTTTAATGGTATCACCGTTGTTAACTGTTGCAGTACTTGTGATGGCTTTAATTTTTGAAAGATCATTTTGGGCAGTAACAGTATAGCGCACATAACTAATATTAGCGGCTATCAGGTTAGTGACGGTCCAGTACACGGTTTGAACATCAGTGTTCTGCGGGTGCGTAGCACCATCATAACCCTGTGTATAGGTTGTTCCCTCTGGCACCAATACGTTGATCTGTAATTTTGGAATAGTAACAGTTCCCGTATTGCGTGTATATATATAATATGTCAGTACATCGCCGGCGGATACGTAACTATTCAGGTTTTCGTTCAAAACCACCATCCATGTTTCAAACTTGGATGAGGTAGAAATTGATAATGAAGTAGAATTACCAAGGTTAGAAGTAGTATTCGGATTGCCGGCATCACCTGCTGCAGCAGGATAAGTATTTATTTTGCCCTTACCATTTCCATTGTCTACAGCTGCTGTATTCGTAATGGCAGAAGCACCCGTGAGGTCAGAAGATACTTTTACCCGGAATGACTTTATCACATCTGCACTATTTACCAGCAGACTTGGTATTGTCCATGTAACCAAACCACCCGCACCTTCAGTCACACCTCCATCGGCGTCTACAAAAGTGGTATAAGCTGGTACATAAGCGTAAATCACCAGGTTGCTCAGGTTGACAGTACCGGTGTTACGGATGTGTACAGTATAAGTGAGTACATCATTGGCAGTAACTGAGGCAGCAGAACTGGAAGACGTAACACTTAACCATGCTACGGAGTTAGCACCATTATCTACTGCTGAGGCAACTGCAGGCCAACCGGTATAAGTACCATTCTTAGTACCCGGGGTTGGTAATAACCCATTCCCATCATTTGCATCTACATAAGCCGTATTATTAATGTATGCAACACCGGTAAGATTGGAGCCAACCGTTACGGTAAAGTAAACAACACCCGTACCGTTCGCAGCTATGCTTGGAATGGTAAAGGTAATCTTGCCATTAGCATCCGGTGTTACACCGTTCAGACCTCCATAATATGAAGTGTTTGCTGGCACAGAGTCTACTACAGTCACATTGGTGAGGGGAGCAGCACCGTTGTTAGTTACATAAACGGTATAAGTAATGTTGTTACCGCTTGCATAAGTTCCACCTGCTCCCGTTGGAGTACTGGCTGGGGTTGCCGTAATGTAGGTGGAAACGGTACCAGCTGTAGGGCGGCCGCTATTTTTCGCTACAGTAGTAGCTGCACTGGCAGGTATCCAGGCCAGACCCGCAAAAAGCAGGAACAGAGCCAGACAATAATCTGTGATATTTTTAACGCCAGTGTGAATCAGACCTACTCGCTGCTGCCTGTGAACCGGCAGGGTAAAACGAGCGGAATTGTAATGTTTGCGCATAGGCATAGGATTACTATAAACTAGTGGTAAGTTTCGAATGCTTTGTCCCAATGATTGCTCAGTTACATGAACCGACGTTGCTCCCTCTCCTTATTATATATGTAATGTACCCGCACAGGTCTGAGGCGGTTAGATGGCCCCCTCAGCAACTCGTTCAGAGCGGTCCAGATCTGATATAATGCAGCGTTTATCATTGGTTATGGTTTTTTTACTATAAATTCCCGAATGTCAAGGATATAGTTAATTCGAATATAAAAATATCTATATTTATTGATAAAACAATATTTTTTAGAAAATTAATGCCCCATAAATACCCCCATTTGATTATTATAAATCAAACTATTACAGATTTATTCACTCCTCATACCAGGTAGGGTTCCAATAAAAATCATGTCTATAATTATATTAAATGAGTAGTACTCATCACCACCTTTTAGCCCAATAAGTAATCCCCGTAAAGGATTGCTGGAAATTATAATATGTTCCGCTCTATAGTTTTTCGGATAGGCATAAGAGTAAGTATATATCAGTTTTAAGGGCAGAATTATACCCAATTTGCCCCTTTAGGAAATGCGTACAATGTGGATAACTTTTTTTATAAAACAAGGGGTCCAAAAGAATGTGAATCTTTAATATGATATTATTTTAACATACTTTTATAATTACAGATCATTGACTGAGAACTTTAAAAATTAGTATATTTACTAATGCATTTGTGGCCCGCTTATTCGATAATGAACTGGTTTATAAGCAAATGGTCTAATTTCTGTGAAGTAGATAAAGGCTATGTTCCCATAGCAACAAGAAAATGAGGAAGGTTATAAAACAAAGCCTGGCGTACTCAGGTAGACCAGGCCGGTGAGTGGTCATAAGGATATTGGTGTGCTTATTTTGAGCGCCTGGCAAAGTTGTTAAATCAAGCTGGAAGCGGAATTCTTACGTTTGGCTATTGTTTAAAATGAGTATCAGCACATCTGTTTTTGAGTACTAGCGCTTATTTTACAGGTATGCAATAGTATTCCTTGAAGTCACACCCGTTATTTCACACATATTTACGCAGAAGAAAGACCACTCCCATATCTTTTTTATAAGAAACCTGACTATATCAACTGATGGAGGCAGACTGTTACAGGCACCCAAAAATTGCCCGTTTTTTTCTGCATGTCACCAGAAGTAAAAATCTTAATATTAACCAAGTAAAAGATGTACACGATTACACCGTTTTTTTCGGGCGTTATGCGCTATCAAGACTCAGTTCCAGTCCCCATTTATTTACCCAGGCATGAGCAGGCAATACTTTGAACGTTGCGCTTGTTAAATTTTTCATACCTGTATATCAACTTTTCTAATGAACACTGCAGTCTATAAAATATTACTTGTAGATGAAGACCAGGTATTTGTAAGACAAACGCGTCAGTTGCTTGTATCACAATCATATGACACATATACAGCCGCGTCTGAGGAAGAAGGGATCATCATCTGTCAACAACATCAACCAGACCTTATCATTTGTGGTGCCCACTTACGCGGTACCGGAGGCCACCATTTTATCATGGCCCTCAGAAATGATCCGGCCTATGATCACATCCCGCTCATATTCATCAGCTTGCGGGACAACCGGCAGGAGATGCGTATGGCCATGAACCTGGGCGCCGACGACTACCTGGCCAGACCCTTCCGAAAACGGGATCTACTCCTCAGTATCCGTTCCCGCCTGGGCCGCTTCGCTAAATTTAACCATGTCAGACCACCTGAAGAAACTAGTACCGTCTCACTGGCTAATCCCAACACTGCACAACAAACCTTGTATCACAGATTGGGTAAAGCTGAGAACAGAATCATCAAAATGATCGCTGAAGGTAAAAGTACCAGGCAAATGGCAGAAGAACTGGGCGTGTCTATCCGCACAATCGAGAATCATCGCTACAGAATTGCCGGTAAACTAGGTGTTGCCGGCCGTAACGCACTCACCGAATTCGTGATCAGGAACATTATCCAGCAACAAAAATCTTAATTCCACAGTAATTGGTTTTTGATTAATTAATGCAGGTCCACAACTAAACACCGCTGACGTATCATGCCTCAGCGATGTTTAGCTGCATTCTTTGAGAATTGACATTATCTTAGCCCCGCCGCCATCCTGGCCACCATTGTAAACCAGATAATGCCTGCACAAACCATCTTTACTAACAGCGTTTATCTGTGCTTCGCATCCATGGTATATGGCCAACATTACACCATGGAAGCGGTGACCGCCTACCCATTCCCTTCTGAACTCAGCCCCCCGGCTCAAAGATCAAAAGCAACTACCCCCTGCCGGATGCTTAATAAAATAATGCCATCCGGCCGCTAACTGAAATTGCAATACGCACGAAAATGCCCATTCCACCAAAGGCAGAATGGGCATTTTCGTGCATATTTTTATTCTGGCTGCATATTCGTTGAAATCCCAATCCTGTTCCAGCTATTTATCACAATCGTTGCCATAATCACCTGTGCAATCGTCTGTTCATCCAACACCTTCGCTGCCGCCGCATACGTCTCATCCTTCACATGCCCCTTGCTGATCTCTGTCACTTCCTCCACCAGCGCCAGTATAGCCCTCTCTTCCGCAGTAAAAAACGGCGTTTCTCTCCAGGCAGACAAAGTATAGATTCGCTGCTCCGTTTCACCCAGATTACGCGCATCCTTCGCATGCATATCCAGGCAATATGCACACCCATTTATCTGTGAAGCCCTGATCTTAATTAATTCACGCTGAATAAGAGTCAGTTTCGTACCAAGTAAATAATTCTCAAAAGCCATCATGACTTTATACGCTTCAGGTTCTACTTTACCAAGGTTAATTCTGTTTTGCATTTCTTTATGTTTTTGTTGTTAACACAAAGTTGCATCAGGATCACCCCTGAAATTCTTGAACTAGTTCAAGATCGCTTAGCCCTTATTTTACTTAGAAACTCGGCACTGAAACCCAGGTAGGAAGCTAACATATATTGGGGTATACGTTGTATAAATTCAGGAAACAAACTATTAAAATGATTATATCTCTCCTCCCCGCCCGTCGTAAAAATATACTTGATCCGCATCATCGAAGCAGCATATGACCGCTGTAATACCAGCCTGAAATACCGCTCCATCTTAGGCAATTTCTTAAATAATTCTTCTTCCATCTCCTTATCCAATACCAGCAATTCAGACGGCTCTACTGCCTGTATGCAAAACTCCGAAGGCTGTTGCCTGTCCAGGCTATCATAATCCGCCACCCACCAGTTCTCCAGGGCAAAATGCGTGATTTGCTCCGCCCCGTTTTCACCAATGATATACTGGCGCAACAATCCCTTCAATACAAAATATCTTGCCGTGCAAATCTTACCCTGTTTCAGCAAATGTGTTTTCTTCCTCACCTCTACATAGCGCATGCAGGACAATAACAACTCCTGTTCTTCGCTGTCTAATTCTACATAACGTTGTACATGTTGTAGCAGTCTTTCCATAGTGTTATAAAAAGGAAAAGGGTATCTCAAAAGTAAATTGTTAACAGTCAGAAACCAGGTTACAATTTACTTTTGAGGCACCCCTGAAGGATTTACTCATATTTTGCCGGCGTACCCTTTGCTGGTGTCGCCTCTTTAATAAACTTCCTGAGATTCTCAGTAGCTGTAGCCAGATCATCCTTGCGCAGGTACATCATATGGCCGCTTCTGTAACCCTCCCATTTAATACGGTTCTTCAGCTTACCACCAGGATCCAGTTGCCAGATGCTATACTTTGCATTAAAGTAGTCACAAGCCCCGTCATAATAACCGGATTGTACCAGCAGATGCAGGAAAGGATTCTGTGCTATGGCCTGGCGCAGGTTTTCCCCCGTCTTATTATTCTGGTTATCCCATGGCCATACCTGTCCGAACATGTTATACTTCAGGTCTGTTTTATACGCCAGCTCATCGCGCAGGTAAATGTTGATAGCCGGTGTAAACGCCTGTAACCATGCAGTCAGTTCCGCATTGTAATCAGGCTTATTCCCTGCATTCTGTTTATCCAATCCCTTATACCTTGAATCCAGGCGACCAATGGTAAAGCCCTGCTCACGCAGCAGCTCTTTCCAGAATAAATTAAAAGGAACCACCAGGTTATTTTCCATAAACACCTGTGCAGACAAGCCACTGTAGCGGCTCATGCGTTGCGCCAGTGCCTTGCGCTGTGCATCCTCCAGGGAACCACCCCTTGAAATAGCGGGTACCAGTTCGTTGATTGTAAAGTTTTCTACTTCAGGCAATACATCATTCAGGTCTTTGGATTGCAGATCGGCAGGGAGTTTTTTATGATACCATGCAGTCGCTGCATAGTAAGGCAGGCTTAGCGCCTGGTCCAATGGTCCACTACGTTCAATACCCAACTCGGTTGGAGACACCAGGATCACCCCATTCAGGTACATCCATTGTTCATCCTGCAGTTCCAGAGCTAAACCCGATACACGGGTAGTACCATAGCTCTCCCCGATCAGGAATTTAGGAGAAGCCCAGCGGCCCTTGCGGGTTACGAAAGTATTGATCCACTCCGCGAGGTATTTAATATCCGCATTCACACCGTAAAAGCGGGAACCGGGAACTTCTTTGCTCACCGGGCGGGAATAGCCAGTATTCACAGGATCCACATATACAATGTCTGCAACATCCAGGATAGAATTCGGATTGTCACGCATTCCAAAAGGCTGCACCGGGTACCCTTCATCATCGATGTTGAGCAACCGGGGTCCCGTATACCCTATTTCCATCCAAACAGAAGGCGTACCGGGACCACCATTAAAAGAGATCACCAATGGGCGGTCTGACTTATCCCGGATATCTTCTCTTTCGTAATAAGTATAAAACACACCAGCTACCGGGCGCCCCTCTTCATCCCATATAGGCATACTACCCGCAGTCGCTGCATAAGGTACGCGCTGCCCTTTGATAGTAACTTCATGATGAGTAACAACGGCAGAATCAATTTTCAGGATCCGGCTGGGAGACACCGGTGCATCGTTTTTAAATTCTTTATTCTGTGCTTTTAATTGGCTGAGTATGCTGCATGACAGCACCAAAGAGAGACAAAGGATTTTGGTCATAATTCAGGTTTAGAGAGCGTAAAGATAAAAAGTTTTAGCCGCTGCCTATTACCTTCCATCCAATTACCGCTCTTTCCCCAATTATGCAGGCACCCTATTTACCCCCCTGATTAAGAAAGATCCCATTCCTCTTGAACGATTTTTAATGCAGTTCCACACAGCACCTTTACTGCGCCTCCGCCCACACTGCTACCGACCCTGCCCCACAAGTAAACTCCGCCCATCCTTCTTCATTCACAGTAATTTCCTCTTCCCTGCTACCCGTAATATCCCGAAATTTCTTACCAGCATGCCGCTTTCCTATCTCCATGTGCTTATTGCCTTCCTCTCCGTTACTCATCACCACCGCACATCCCGAACCTGCGTGTTCATCATCTCCTTCTCTTGTCCACCCTATACAATTCGGATGGTCGAAATAATCACGCTGCATACCATATGCATATTTATCCCTCGCAGAAATCAATTTATCCAGCCCTAAAACGGGCGCAATCAGGATATGACAGTCATTACCCTCCCGGTCCTTATCAGTGTATTCTGCGCCATATAAATCCGCATAGAACACACAGGGATACCCATGCTCTCTCAGCAGGATCAATGCATAAGCCAGTGGCTTAAACCAGTCGTCCAGCGGTGCCTCCAGTGCCTGCAATGGCTGTGTATCATGATTACCTGCTACCGTTACTGCCAGGAAAGGCTTGCAGGCTACCAGTGAATCATCCAGTATCTTACTCAGGTCATAATCCTTTCCACTCTTTGATGCCTGGTGCAGGTTGTGATGCAGGGAAGAATCAAACAATGACATCTTACCGGCTGTCGCATCTATATATTTCAGTAAGAGTTCCAATTGCCCGGGAGCCCAGTACTCCCCTACAGCAAACATTTCCTGGCCTGTATGCGCCCGCATCTGCTCCAGCCATTCCCTGAAAAAATGAGGGGTAATATGCTTCACCGCATCCAGCCTGAAACCATCAAATTTCACCGTATTATAATACCATTCTCCCCATCTTCTAAACTCTTCCCTCACTTCGGGATTCCTGAATTCCACATCTGCTCCCATCAGGTAATCGAAATTGCCTTTTTCATTATCCACCACATCTTCCCAGCCTTCGCCATATTCATTCTGGATGGTAAAGATCCCCGTCTCCTGCGTGTCTGCAGCATAGTCAATACCCGTAAAACAACGGTGATCCCATATAAACTGTGAATATGTACCTTTCCTGCCGGGAAAGGTGAATTTAGTGTAAGCTTCTATTTCGTATGGTTCAGATATGAACTCATTCCGGTTCTCAGGGTCTACTTTCCGTACCATTACTTTCTCCGTTTCATCCGCACCTATCAGGTGATTAGCCACTACATCGATGTATAGCTGCATACCTGCTTCCTGGATCGCTTTGGCAGCAGCAAGGTATTCATCTTTGGTACCAAAGCGGGTGCGTACCGATCCTTTCTGGTCAAATTCGCCCAGGTCGTACTTATCATACACATCGTAACCATGGCTGTTCGCGCCATCTGCGCCCTTATAAGCCGGGGGTAACCATACCGCATTGATGCCCATAGCTGCAAGGGCCTTTGCATTGTTCTTCACTTCTTTCCATAAACTACCATCTGCGGGAGTATACCAGTGGAAATACTGGATCATCGTACCGTTTTGCATATTAGTGCTATCCATTTGGGGATAACTGGGATAAATCAAATCATATGCCACCCCAGTTTGGATAGATCACATCTTTTGCCCTTGCTGCTGGTCTCACCTTTAGGGAAAGTACCTTTCCGCCTTTCACGACAGCCTCCACCGTTGTCTGATAGGGTGCATGCAATTTGAAAGAGACATCCCATTCCTTTGGCCATGCGGGTAATAAATAGATCTTCCTGTCATCAGTTTGTAGCAGCATTTCCTGTACCCCAATCATGGCCGATCCTCCCCAGTTATGATCCGGTGTCCAGTCAAAACCCGGCCCCCAGAAGGCAGGAAAACGATGCAGCCCGGCTTTGAGTTTCAGTGCACTTAAGCTGGCAGCATCTGCTGTCAATCCCAGCCTGGCAGCGAAAATGGAATACTGCTTCCAGCCGGCGTAATCCCATTGTGCTTTGGCTTGTGGATCGTACCTGTAAGTATTGATAGCAATATCCAGCCCGGGTTTGCCAATGCCATAAATGCCCCAGGGAAAAACAGGATAGAGTTGTGGCGTTTCCCTGTTTTGAATACGATCCCATTTCTCTGCAGGCAGGATAATCGTATGCCCTTCATATTCTCCTAAAGGAACAGGTGGTAAATGCGCCAGCATTGTATCCCATTTTGGATGGGCAGCAACAACCTGCAATCTTTTCAAAATGGTTTGCATCGCTGCAATCACCGTCGTAGAATTATAAGTCAGCTTATAGGTTTCCGCTGCAGAAGTAGGATAAAAAATATAATGCCCCTGTGCATCAAAGTTGTGATAATGTGCATCGTAAAATGATAGACAACTATCTATAAAAGGAAGATATGGCCGGATCCCCAGCCCCTCATATTGCTGCTGGTCCAGCATCATCAGGCAAAATTCAAATACAGTTTCCCATTCGTACTCCAGCCACTTATTGTACTCTACCCCGGGATCAGTACCCGCAGGCCGTTTAGGATGATACTCGGTTACATTCGGCAGACCGAAATTTTCTATCTGCTCCGTAAAGCAGGCCCCGCCATGGTTCCAGTATACCCTGCTACGCAAAGATGCATTGTGCAGCATGCGCAGATAAAAATCAAATTGTGCTTTCAGCATTTCCCCATCTCCGTTTTTCAACATAGGGAAATACACAAGCCGCTGGTTTTGTGCAGTCATCGTGCCCCCACCCCATGCCCTGAAATCAGGGGAAAAATGTTTCGTACTATCTACATAACAGGGATCAAAAGTGAACAGGCCACCATTGAATTTAGTCGGCCATTTCCCAAATGCATTGCAGGCTAACAGGTACCGGAATAACTCATAATTTGCACCGAGCGAATCACAATGAACATAACTACGCTGCCAGAATTGTTGCCACCATTTGATACTACTTCGCTGCTCCAGAGCAGGGGCATTTGATATTGTTATTGATACCGGCTCCGGTGTATACACAGGTTCCTTTGTCAATGCCCGCAACTCTTTTTCCCACGCTGCTATTGTAGGTGTCTGTGCTACATGCAATCCAACAGTTATTTCCTGTGATTTCACCGGCCTGGCAGTTCTTAATTCCCAGCCACGATATTTCGTATCCGCATACTGCCCATGGGTATGACCGCCTGCTATCATCCCATTTCCCTGCATGCTGCCGCCAAAAGTATTATGCCGTATGGGATTATATAACTGATCCTTCACGGAAGACATGCCTTCCATGCGCACGGTATAATCAAAAATATCTTCCTGGTCATCCCTGTTACGATGATAAAACTGTACCCTGTTCCCCACAAAAGAAATACTGTCTTTGTAAGTTGTAATTGGAAATGCCTGCAACACTTTATATGAATTTGCCCTGCACTCCACCGCATCAGTGATCACATGATCTTCATATCTCCACGATTCATACGTTGCACTCATCCGCAGGGCAGTTTTACTCGTCATATTCACATGCACCACCGGGTGAAATACATCCACCCACAATACCATCTTCACGCCGCCACCACTTACAATCACACTCCCATCCTGCAAATGCAATTCCTGGCGAAAATCCCCTTTATCAAAAGGTTGTCCGTCTACATGCACCCTTACCCTGCCCATTTTCAGCATGGCATTATTCTCATCAAAGGTGCCGCTACGGGATAAATAAAAAAGGAGATCTCCTTTTTCTACCCATACATTCAAACCGATATCTCCCCCACCGCAGGGCATCGATTCCCCTGCATGCAGGCTTTGGCTTGTCCACACAAGCTGGGCATTCGTTTGTAAACAATTAAGTAGTAAACAGGATAACAAAAGTCTATATAACATGGAATTGATTGTAAACGCTACACTTAAAAATACAGAAATAAAATCCCCGGTTAATCATCTCCATTCAATTTCTTATTACCCCAAAAATTACCCGGATCTTCCGGGGGGATTCAAAAATAGCCGGCAGCCAACCTGGTTAAATTCAAAATGAATAAAATACTTTTTTGTCTTTTATTAATTCCCCCTATCTTTGCCCTATGTTCTCAAAAACCTGCGAATACGGCATCAGGGCAATGATCTACATTGCACAGCAGTCCAAAAACAACGTCAAAGTAGGCGTTAGGGACATTGCTGCGGGTATCAACTCCCCTGAATACTTCATTGCCAAAATCCTGCAGGAACTCACCAGAAAGGGCTTACTCCTCTCCTTCAAAGGCCCCACCGGTGGCTTCTACCTGGATGACAAAGCCCTTCAATGCTCTATTGCTGATATTGTAAGGGCCATCGACGGTGACAAGATCTTTTCCGGTTGCGGACTCGGCCTGGATTACTGCTCAGAAATCAAGCCCTGCCCTATCCACCACGAGTTCAAGAAAATCAGGGGAGACATCTCTGATATGCTGAACAATACCAAACTGGATGAGTTTCACGAAAAAATTGCCAAAGACATTGGGTTCCTGAAACGCTGACATTTTTTTTATACTAATAAAAGATAAAAAGGTATTAAATTATGCTAACCGATATCGCTACAGAAGCAGACATAAAACTCATGGTGCATACCTTTTATGCCAGGGTAAGAGAAGATGATACCATAGGTCCCATCTTCAACTCCCGCATCAAAGACTGGGATACCCACCTGCAGAAACTATGTAACTTCTGGAGTACACTATTGCTCTATACAAAAACGTATGAGGGTGATCCGATGAGTGTACACCGTGGTATGGCTATCGATACAGTGCATTTCAACACCTGGCTCACCATCTTTAATAAAACCATAGATGACCTGTTTGACGGTGAAACCGCCCAGGCAGCCAAAAACAGGGCACAGAAAATATCGACCGTCATGCAACATGTAGTGACGCGACCGGCATAAAACCAAATCTATTCTTATCAAAATTCACTAAAATGACCGTACGAAAACTATGGATAGGCCTTGCTATGGTCTTAGTATCCAGCTTTGCCGTATTAATCTGGTTCGGCAAAGACATTTATCACCAACTTCCTCCTATCCCGGATAAAGTAACGGATGAATCAGGCAATGTACTCTTCACCGGACAGGACATCCGCGACGGACAAAACGTGTGGCAATCCATCGGCGGCCAAACCGTAGGCAGCATCTGGGGCCATGGTAGTTATATTGCCCCCGACTGGACGGCAGACTACCTGCACCGCGAATCAACCATCATGCTGCATGCTCTCGCAACTGCAGATCAGAAAGACTATGCACAACAGCCTGATGATATCCAGGCTATGTACCAACAACGGCTTAAAAGCAGCATCCGTAAAAATACTTTCGATGCGGCGACCAACGCCATCGTATTTACACCTGCCAGGGTAGCTGCGTTCAATGAGCTCTCTACCTATTATGGCAACCTGTTTATGCGCGAAGGCGATCCTGCATTCGCAAAACTGCGTGAACAATATGCCATTCCGGGTAATACTATTAAAGACCCTGAACGCATGCGCAAAATGAATGCATTTTTCGCATGGTCTACCTGGGTATGTATAACAGAACGTCCTGGTGGAACAGTGAGCTATACCAATAACTGGCCCGGCGATGAAACCGTGGGTAATGTACCTTCTTCCTCCCTGCACCTCTGGTCAGGATTTAGTGTATTACTCTTACTGGCATGCACGGGTCTGCTGATATTATACCATGCACGCAACGCAGAAGAAACAACCACTATCCTACCGAATGAAGATCCCCTGCGCCATACCGTGATTACACCCTCCATGAAGGCAACCTTAAAGTACTTCTGGATTGTAAGTGCCCTCATCATTGTACAGATGCTGGCAGGTGTAATCACGGCTCACTATGGCGTGGAAGGAAATGCATTCTACGGATTACCCCTGGATAAATTCCTGCCTGCGTCTGTATCCCGCAGCTGGCACGTACAGTTAGCTATCTTCTGGATCGCTACATCCTGGCTGGCTACAGGGCTATACATTGCACCGGCTGTATCAGGCTATGAGCCTAAGTTCCAGCGCCTGGGTGTAAATATCTTATTTGGTGCATTGCTGGTAGTAGTGGTAGGTTCTCTTATCGGGCAATGGCTGGGTGTTATGCAAAAATTAGGATTGGTAGACAATTTCCTCTGGGGTCATCAGGGTTATGAATATATAGAACTGGGAAGAATATGGCAAATACTCTTGCTCGCCGGATTGGTGATATGGTTGGTATTGATGCTGAGAGCATTGTTGCCTGCATTGCGGAAGAAAGATGAAAGCCGCCACCTGCTCACCCTCTTCGTGATTGCATCCATAGCAATTGCTGTGTTCTATGCTGCAGGATTGATGTATGGCAGACAGACACACATGGCTGTTGCTGAGTACTGGCGCTGGTGGGTAGTGCATCTGTGGGTTGAAGGATTCTTTGAAGTATTCGCTACAGTGGTGGGGGCTTTCCTTTTCTGCCGCCTGGGATTGTTAGAGATCAAACATGCAACTACAGCAGTACTCTTCTCTACCATCATCTTCCTCTTTGGCGGTATCATTGGTACATTCCATCACCTGTACTTCAGTGCTACACCGGTGTCTGTACTGGCGCTGGGTGCTACATTCAGTGCGCTGGAAATCGTACCGCTGGTGGTGATTGGTTACGAAGCGTATCATAACTATACACTGAGTAAATCCACACCGTGGATCAAAGCTTATAAATGGCCGATCTACTGCCTGGTAGCCATGTGCTTCTGGAACTTCTTAGGTGCTGGTATCTTTGGGTTTGCTATCAATCCGCCGATTGCACTGTATTATATCCAGGGCCTGAATACAACGGCAGTACATGGTCATGCGGCGCTGTTTGGTGTGTATGGTATACTGGGTATTGGGCTGATGCTGTTTGTGCTGAGAGGTTTGTATCCTGAAAGACAGTGGAATGATAAATTGCTGGGATGGTCTTTCTGGCTGACTAATATAGGCCTGCTCGTGATGGTAACTATAAGTATGTTGCCAATGGGCATACTACAGGCAATCGCTTCTATACAGCATGGATACTGGTATGCGAGATCTGCGGAGTTTATGCATACAGATACGATGCAGATACTGCGCTGGTTAAGAGTACCAGGCGATATATTGCTGGCAGCGGGTGAATCCCTGCTGGTGATTTTTGTAATTGGATTAAAGACCGGCTGGTCTTTAAAAGAAGAGCGTTAAAAGATGCAATGCCTGCTGCAGGTTCTCCTGTGGCAGGCTCTTTATTTTCCGAATGTAGTTCTTATTACTGCCGGAGAATTTCTCTGAACAGGATTTTCATTAGCCAGGGAAGAATGCCACTGTTGATGTACAATTTTGTACTTCTTATTTCCTGGTAACAGGTTTCATTTCCCCAGATAAATTCCTCCTGCTATTTATTGATGTACAATTTCGCATCATAAGTAATCGTCACCTCCCCATTTTCCTGATTCTCTTCAAACAATGTCGTCAGCGCCTGCATCATTTCCTCATAATTTTTCTGCCCCGGCTGCGGCATATAAGAAGAACTCAACACCTGCCCTTTCAATCCTTCAAAATCAAGCTGCTGGCTATGCCTGAAATAATGCACTTCCATCACTGCCGGTGCAAAAAATTCTGTCAATTCCGGTTCATGCGCCTTTCGGATCTCATGATAATCCGTACCATAAGTTGCCTTTATCTGCTCATACCCTTTATCAAAAGGAGACTCCAGCGTACGCAAATTCCACAGCAAAGCAATATGCCCCCCTGGTAATAAGATCCTGTCAAACTCTTTACGCGCCAGCACAGGATCAATCCAGTGAAAAGCCTGTGCAACGGTAATCAGCTGCACTGACTGATCAGGTAAACCAGTGGTCTCACCTGAACCATTGATAGAAGAAAAATTAGCATAAGCTCCCAGCTGCGTTTCTGCCGCCTCACGCATCTTTGCATTAGGTTCAATAGCATATACCGTCCAGCCTTCTTTTAATAACAACTCAGTGAGAATTCCTGTACCGGAGCCAATATCTGCCACAGCTGAATCACCACTCAGTCCAACCCTTGCGGCTAGGAATTCAATTAAAGAATCAGGATAACCAGGACGATATTTCTTATAGTTGTCTACCCTGTCGGAAAATCTCTCTTTGGAGTTAAACTTGTCTATAGATGCCATATACTATCGGGTTTAATAGCTATATATACAGTGTTCCCTTTTTTCGGTAAGGGAGTTATATCAACAGCCCTTACCAGCACCGCGCCCCCGGGCAGCTTTACACGAATCTCATATGCACTGCCCATATAGTTTACTTCTTCTACAAGGCCTTTAATACCAGCTTTATATCCAAAGTATAAATTCTCCGGGCGGACGAATACTTTTTTTTCACTTTCCAGCTCCAGCACTTTCGCATCCACCAGGTTATAAGGCCCAAAAAGCGCCGCTGTATATTCATCCACTGGATGATTATAAACATCCACGGGCGTGCCTTTCTGCACAATCCATCCATCTTTCACCACCAATATTTCATCTGCCCAGGACAATGTATCCTGCGGATCATGTGATACCAGCAGGCAGGTGAGATCGAGTTTTTCACCGATTTCACTGAGCACTGTTTTTAATATCTGTTTATGTGAATAGTCCAGGTTGGAGAAAGGTTCATCGAGCAGGAACAGGCTGGGGTTGCCGATTAACAAACGGGCCATGGCCACACGTTGCTTTTCCCCACCCGAGAGCTGATCAGTTTTTCTTTTCATCAGGTGATCGATCCTGCAGATGCGATAGAGCTCATCCGCTTCATCATCCGTCATTTTATTCGCGTATTCCAGCACCTGCTCTACCCTATAGTTCAATCTCAGTTCATAGTGCTGGCTCAGGTAGGCAATACCAGGTTCACCCGGGAGTAGTCTTTCGTGTGGGCCTTTTACCCGCTGTCCTTCAAATCGTACTTCCCCTTCGTCAGTTTGCATCAGCCCACCTATCACCTTCAGTAAGGTACTTTTCCCGGAACCTGAGGCACCCACAATTGCAATCTGCTGGTGCTTTTGCTGCGAAAAATCAATACCCTTCAATACCCATTCGCCATTCACCTGTGTACGAATCCCTGTTACTGTTAAAAAGCTCATAGTGAACAAAAGTAAAAGAAATCTGGAATTATCACGCTTTCATCCATCTACTGATGTCCTATTTAAAAGCTTTGTTAAAAAAACGTGGCAGGCATGGGCAGGAGCAATTTTTTTTGCCTGCTTAAAATAAAAACCATTTACTTTGTAACACAAAGCACTTTCACACCATGAAGACAAGTACCCAATGGGTTGCTCATTTTGAGCTCAATGCCACCCAACACAGGATCGATTGGTCCATTCCTCCGGATATTACCCCGGAAGAACTGGCCCCGCTCCTTCGTTCTCTTCAGGCCTGGCAGCTGGGGGAGACTTCTGACGGTAGTCACCTGTTGCGCATAGCGTCCAACTATGCTAACAGGATAAAGGATCCGGACTATATCAGTGCTGTTAATCTCTTTATCAAAGAGGAACAGAAGCATGGCAACAACCTTGGCCGCTACCTGGATGCGATTCATCAACCCCGTTTAAAATCTGACTGGGGCGATACCCTGTTCAGGAAGTGCCGGTATTTCAATACCCGTATGGATTTCTGGACATTGACCGTACTCACGGTAGAGAGCGCCGCCCAGATCTTTTACCAATCGCTCAAAGATGCCAGCAATTGTACCCTGCTTAAACAAATCTGTACGGATATCCTTATTGACGAAGCACCTCATATAGCATTCCAGGCAGAGCGGCTTTTCATACTATTCCGGGAAAAGTTTGTGCTTTATCGCCCTTTCTGGCGTTTTTTTTACAAGTTTTCTTTTTTCTCCATTGCACTGGTGGTGTGGTTCGGTCATCGTAAATTATTCAGAGCGGGAGGGAATACATTTACATCCTATATTGATAAAATGACTTATAAATATCATAAGACTATTGCCAGGGTGAGTTCTCCGGTTCCCCATCCGCGGTTTAAGGTCGCATTGTAGTTAGCGGCAGGCGGGATCCAGCCATACAATTCCGGACAAATTAATCATTACACTAGCCAGGCTTGCCGATGTTCCACCATTGCAGCCAAAAACCTTAAATTGAGATGCTGAAAAGCCTGACCATTATGTTAAAAAAAATATCTCCGCTCGAAAAAATGCTGGCTGTGGCCATTGCTTTCACGATGACATTGCTGCTCATTCGTGTACTCCGTTATCATGATCATCTTTATTTATTCTATATCTGGAACACGTTCTTAGGGGTACTGCCTTTATATTTTAGCCGCAAACTGGCTCGCTTATCGGGCATCAACCTGCGTTCTATACTTGTCCTGGCTTGCTGGCTGGTATTTTTCCCCAATGCGCCTTATATGATCACGGACCTTTTTCATTTCGGTGAAAAGACGCCCGTACCCTTGTGGTATGACCTCCTTATTGTATCATCAGCAGCGTGGAATGGGCTTTTATTGGGTATTATTTCATTAATGCAGGTAGAGCAATTCCTGGTGCGGCACCTGAAGGGGCCCTGGGTGAAAGCGATAGTGGTATTGAGTTTCGTGTTGTGTGGATATGGGGTGTATATTGGGCGTTTCCTGCGGTTTAATAGCTGGGATGCAGTGACAAATCCGGAGGCATTGTTGTTTACGATTGCGGGGCATGTGTTGAAACCATACAATCATTTGGGTGCATGGGCGTTTAGTATAGGTTTTGGGGGAATGTTTGGGATTGTTTATTATACTTTGCAGCAATTGCATCATCATAAAAAAAGCGTTCCTCCGAACGAGGAACGCTTTTTTATATCTTGATACCGGAATTGAATATTTCCTGTTGGTAATTAATGTTCCGTAAACTGTTTCATTTGATGATCAGTTTCTATCAAGAACTTTTACATCCATTGACAGTTGATTTTCTCTAACCTTCACATCCTTTAATGATCAGTATTTTCAAACTTCACATTCATTCATGATCAGTTTTCTCTCACATTCACGCCCCAACTAATGCCCTGACTTCACAGAAGTCATTTCCAGGTTTTTAAACCGCTTCATACAATAGAATCCGAAATACAGGACCACACTATAGCAGATCAACGGAACTATTAGTGCATGTTGCACCCCAATCTGGTCTGCCAGCGCTCCCTGTATCACAGGCATAATCGCACCACCCAGAATCGCCATCACCAGCAG
The DNA here is from genome assembly GCF_034424315.1 of Chitinophaga sancti. GTDB lineage: Bacteria > Bacteroidota > Bacteroidia > Chitinophagales > Chitinophagaceae > Chitinophaga > Chitinophaga sancti. The sequence continues at coordinate 7,187,739 of NZ_CP139972.1, read as the reverse complement.
AGATGAACCCTGGCTGGTATAGGTACCCAGTTTGGCAATCGCCAGTGTATAGATATTAGAGAACATGATAGAGTTGAAGATACCGATACCTACAATACTAAACATTGCAACTTCGCCCTTGTTGATGATGGCACTTGCCAGCAGGAACATATTGATCAGGGAGAAGATCACCAATGTACGTGCAGGAGCGGAACGACCTACCAGGAATCCTACAAAGTTCAGTGCAATGAAGATCAGGAAGAAGCTAATCTGTTCAAATGGCATACCTACCAGCAGGTAGATCACCCCGAACACCCCAAGTGCAGTCACCAGCATATATACTGATTTCCTTGCCTGGCTCATAGAATGGCTCAGGGAGATAGCACCTACGAAACGGCCTATCATCGCACCACCCCAATAGATCGCCAGGTATTTCTTGGCTTCACCTTCACCCAGTCCTGCAACATCATGCAGCCCCAGGAAACTGATCATAAAGCTACCTACCGCTACTTCTCCACCTACGTAGCAGAAAACAGTAAGGATACCTCTTGTCAGATGAGGGAACTTTAATACACCCAGTCCTTTCGGCTGGTTTTCATCGTCCTGCGCAAAATTAGGCAGTTTTACACGCCAGATCAACAGGGCTACCAGCAAGAGGATACCTGCAAAGATCAGGTAAGGAATTCTTGTTGCAGCAGCACTGAAACCACCACTTGGATCCTTAAACAGCTCAAATATCAGGTGACCACCTAATATAGGCGCAATCGTAGTACCGAATGAATTAAACGCCTGGGTGAGGTTCAACCTGCTGGAAGCGGAGTCTTCCGGACCCAGCAGAGACACATAGGCGTTCGCGGTAATCTGCAATACGGTAAAGCCCAGACCGAGCACGAACAATGCGCTCAGAAACAGGCCATACACACCAAAAGTAGCAGCTGGCAGGAATAAAACGCAGCCCAGCGCTGAGAGGATAATACCAAAGATTATCCCTTTCTTGTACCCCACTTTGTTCACAGGGTCCCCGTTGTAATAGGAAATAATGAAATAGATCAGCGAACCGATAAAATATGCACCGAAGAACGCAAACTGAACCAGCATTGATTTAAAGAAGGTGAGCTGAAACAGCTCCTTCAGGTAAGGGATCAAAATATCGTTCATACACGTGATAAATCCCCACATAAAAAACAATAACGTGATCGTGATCAGTGGAATTGCATTGTTTCCTTTCTTGTGATTGTTCATAACCCGGACTTACGTTTCATTGTTAAAGTTGGCAAAACACAAACATACACCTATCTGAATATACTTTCTCAAAAAAAAAGACAAAAACTTTCAAAATCATATAAGTTTCCCTGCCATGAGAACGAGAATCAGTCAATTCCCCGGGCGGAATCATCACTAATGTTAAATCTATTTATCTTTGTCCTATGCGGAATACTGAGATTGAAAAAGCCAGCGAGGCGTTATGGAAAAATGCCCTACCTCACCTATCTGTCGACTGCGTAGTTTTTGGCTATCACCAGGGCAGTTTCAATGTACTACTGGCAAAAATGAAGGGAGACAACAGCTGGATACTCCCCGGGGGTTATATTCAGAAAACAGAATCTATTGACGATGCGGCCAAGCGGATCCTCTTCGAACGAAGTGGTGCAGAGAAAGTGTTTCTCGAAGTGTTTGGGGTGTTCGGTGAGCCGAACCGTTCGGAAGATTATTTTGTAGAATACGAAGACAACCTCTGGCATAAAATGCGGTTTGTTACGATTGGTTACTATGCTGTAATAGACCAGTCGCAGGTAACACCGGTGCCTGATATGTTCAGCGATGCCTGTGAATGGATGCCAGTTTATGACTTGCCTGAGATGGTGATGGACCATAGGCAGATCATTGATAAGGCCCTGGAAAAGTTGCGGGATCAGCTTTATCATAAACCGATTGGTTTTAACCTGCTACCGGAGATCTTCACCTTGCCACAACTGCAAGCCCTGTACGAGAAGATTATGAATCAGAAGTTTAACAGGGGGAATTTTTACAGGAAGATTATGAAGGAGAATATCCTCATTAAACAAGGGGAGGCTAAGACAGGGGGAGCACATAAAGCGCCACATTTGTATAAGTTTGATCCGGCGGTTTATACTAAATAAGTGACTGTATTTAATAGACTGTTATATTAATAGGCGGTTTATAATTAGATAAGCGGTTTATACAGGTAAGCGGTCTATAATTATTAGATAAGCAGTTTGTAATTAGGTAAACGGTTTATACAGATAAGCAGTCTCCAATCAGATACGCGGTTTATACCAAATTTCACAAGGGTTCACGTTATAAAGGTCATTTTACCTTTCTACCCAGGATAAAAAATCAGGTTCATAAAATGACAGGCTTTTGTCTAATAGCGCTGTCACGGAGATACGCATGTTATTTTTCCCCGCCTTTGAAACTTTCCCATTTTGATAATACGCTCTTAACCGGACTGGCACAGAAGTAGCTGTACATTCGCATATGACAACTTTTTCACAACGTAGTGCCGGCATACTCCTCCATATCACCTCACTACCCGGGCCCTTTGGCACCGGCGACTTAGGCCCATCTGCCTATCACTTTGCAGATCAGCTCCACCTTGCAAAGCAACGCTACTGGCAGGTATTACCTGTCAATACCCTCCACCCTGAGCACCTGTCACCATACAGCCCAACCAGCAGTATGGCAGGCGAACCCCTATTGATTAGCCCGGAACTCCTCGCCCGGGAAGGTCTCCTTACCCCAGCCCAACTCAACAAATGCCACCTGCCTATATCGGACAAAGCTAATTTCGAAAAGGCTATCCCCATCAAGGCCGCGCTCCTGGAAATCGCTTACCTGAACTTTTCCCAATCGGAAGATCAGGCAGCTTTTGAACATTACTGCCAGCAGGAAGCCCACTGGCTCAATGAATTTACAGGCCATCCAAGAGAGAAATGGTACCAGTTCAAATTTGATCAGCAATGGTCTGCGCTCAAATCGTATTGCAATGAGAAAGGGATCCTCCTCTTTGGCGACCTCCCTTTTTACATGCATGGCGATGCTGTGGATGTAAAATCACATCCTGGATTCTTTAATCTCAATGGTACCGGCGGCGTGCCACCGGATTACTTCAGCGAAAAAGGTCAATGCTGGAATGTGCCTGTCTATAACTGGGATGCGCTCAAAGCAGACAATTACAGCTGGTGGATCCGCAGGATTCAACGCAACCTGACACGATTCGATCTCCTTCGCCTGGATCATTTCCGTGCCTTCTCTGCTTATTGGGAAATCCCAGCCGGCGAGACCACGGCAGTTAATGGCCAATGGAAACCAGGTCCTGGTGCAAACTTGTTTAATGAATTTCAAAAGCTGTTCCCTGCTATGCCTTTCATTGCGGAAGACCTGGGAACTATCGATGAACCGGTAAGAGCCTTGCAGGAACAGTTCAATTTAAAAGGCATGCGTGTATTACAATTCGGTTTTGGTGATGACATGGCTAAAAGTGATCATGTTCCCCATCATTTCGTTAGCAATGTAGTAGCGGTAACGGGTACGCATGATAATAATACTACCCGTGGGTGGTATGAAGAAGATGCTGATCGCAATACAAGGTTAAACTTAGGGCAATATACAGGCATACAGATAACAGGTAAAAAAGTGCCCCGGATCCTGGGCAGGATGGCATATGCTTCGGTAGCGAATATTGTGATACTTCCTATGCAGGATGTGTTGGAATTACCTGCAAATGCCCGAATGAATCATCCTTCCGGTAGTCATAAAAACTGGAAGTGGAGAATGCTGCCGGGGGAATTTAAGAAGAAGGAAATAAAGCGATTGAGGAAGTGGGTGAAATTGTATGACCGGGAGGAATAAATTCATAGATTTTACTTTTGGGGAATATTGATTTATCTGGCGTGGATACGGCAAACCCGAGGATTGATATTAATGGGTTAAAGACTACTGCGCAGAATTTGCGGTGCTTGAAATTTACGGATAAATTGATACCGGAGAGAGGAAGCACGGTGCTTAATTATGCGGATAAGGTGGTATTTTGATCGGTAAAATCAGTGGATGGAGAGAAGGCGAAGTGCCTGGTAAAGCCTATTATGAATGTGATGAAATAAAAGAAGTCCATCTTCACCAATGGACTTCTTTTATTTACTTATTTAATAATCTATTACGCCCAAATTCAACTCCCTTATCAGGCCCGCAACATCCATATCCTTTTCGATAATAGTTCGCTTCTTCAGATCATCAGAAAGACATTCGGAAAATTTCGAAAACCATTTGGGATTTAGATTAGCTTCTATTTGAGATCTTACTTCAATTTCAGACTTATTCAATATTCCAATCATCAGCTCATACACCTTTTCACTCAAACTAGCCAAATGCTCCTTAGCAGTTATCACCAGATACCTATAATCGTAGCTCACAGTACCATCAATTTCTGACAGCAGATATGTATGTACAGCTCTATTAATCTTATCCCCTGAAAAATTCCATAAATATACTCTTCCCAACTCTTCTGAAACGTCCATTATCCAATGTCCTTTTTCCCATTCCAACTCTTTATAAGTGTTTCTTTGCGCATCAAACATTCTTTTTGCCTGTACATCTAAAAATTCAAGGTCATCCTCACCCATCAGCAATTTTCCAATTTCCTGCGCCAATTCAAACGGAACATCAAAACTACTGATTGTCTTCCATTTAGGAGCAATACCCGTCTCATTTCTCTTTACAGATACCTGTTGTGTTTCATGATCAATCTTGATTGTATCCCATTCCTGCCCACCTAGAACAAAAATAAAGGGCATTGGTTGATTCCTTGCGAATCCGGAGTCCAGTGTACCTATAACCCTTTTCCCGTCCACTACAGTGTACATTGGGCCTGTATCAAATATTGCAAATAAACGCTTCCAGTTTGCCCGTAGAAACTGCTTCTCCGTTTTCTCACTGGTTAATAAAATATTCCCCTGAACCACCCTCAGATAATCTTCTGTTATCATATAGTCTATCAGGGTCTGTAACTCCTCCTTTGTAATCTTACTAAACGAATGTACCCTTGTAAACACAGACCACATCTGATCCGCAGTAGCGCCGTGGTTTTGAAGAATATAGCAAATAAATTGGTGTGCCAAAATATGAAATGCCTTCGTTGGAAATAATATAGCTTCAGAGTTACGTTTTAGTCCAAGCGAGATGCAACCAATGATAATTGGCAATTGCTCCTGATCAGCACACAATCCTCTGAAAAATTGTGCTTTGCCTGGTCGTCTGCCGGTTCTACCAACCCTTTGCAAAAAAGATCCGGAACTGGTCAAATCGCCAATTTGAATTACTTGATCCAGGTCTCCTATATCAATTCCGAGTTCCAATGTGGAAGTACTGATAATGGCATCTAGCGTTTCCAAATCCTTACTCTTTATCGAATTCTCAGCCTCCTCTCTTAGATCCTTACTAACAGAAGAATGATGCGTTTTCACTCTAACAGGAAATCTGGATTGTAAGCGGATATTTCTTTCATTAATTCGGGCAGCAGTATCTTCACACAGGGTTCTGGATCGCTCAAAAACAATAGACTTCTTTCTTATAAGTAAATTATAAAGATGGTCCTGCATGCCGCTCCCATCATCCATAAAAAAGTGAAGCTTAAAATCTCTTTCTTTCGAATTATTTCCGGCTACTTTGATACTCCTACCTCCTAAGCGATCGCCCATCATCCACTGTAATAATCCTTCAGGATTACCAATAGTAGCGGTGACTGCAATTCGCTGAGGATCCTCATCAGTATAGGCACATATTCTTTCCAGTAAGGAAAGTAAATGTGATCCTCTTTCTGTTAACGCAAAATAGTGCGCTTCATCTATTACAATCGTTTCCAAACTGGAAAAAATATCAGCCTTGTTCGCTTTTCTTAATAAAATTGCTTCTAATGATTCCGGAGTAGTTAATAATATATCAGCAGGAAACAATATTTGCTGAATTTTATCGGCTTGACTTACATCTCCATGCCATTTAAAAGCATCCAAATAACAACGCTTCGCATAAGGGATTACCCTCAGGGCCAAATCATTCAATAACGCTTTCAATGGGGCTATATATAAGACCCTAAATCCAACCTTTCGTTGTCCTGATAATCTAGTAAGTAATGGGAATAGCACCGCCTCCGTTTTCCCTCCGGAAGTCGGTGCTTCAATTGTACAACTCTCTTTGTTATAAATAGGGTCAAATGCTGCTTTCTGGATATCGGTTAAATCGGGCCATTTTTTATCCTTAACAAAATCCTGCAACCTTGGATGTAATTTATGAAATGCCATCTCCTCAATTTGAATTAACAGAATCTACCAACGCAGAATCAAAAATGTTTTTTTTCAAAAACTGTGATAAATAAACTCCTTTATTTTCTTCACATAGGTCGAGCATCTGAATAAACTCTCTTAATATGGGCCTTGGCTTTCTATCAATACTTTCTCCTCCAAACATGGTCCACTCCTCAATCAGTTTCAGAATTGATGTGTCATCTGCATAGTGATTCGCATCCCATCCATATGCGATACCGTATAAATCCCGGATTTTAAATATTACATGGGATAAACGTTCTGAATCCAGGGCCTCAAGGCTAATAATAGGCTGGCGCATTGCCACCAGTTTGTCATGTGTATAAAGAGGTAATACCCGTTCTGCTAATGCTTCATAGCTCTTAATTCCAAATCTTTCATCTTCAAAGAACTCATCTGTACCGGTAAATATAATAAGACAACCAGGAAGTGCATTCCTTCCGGCCTCGTCAATGAGGAGTCGAAGTGTTTCTAAAGCCATCTCACGCTGCCTTGCCTGCGGGAACTTTCTTACCAGTTCCAACTCATCAACAAGTAATAACAACCCCTTGTAGCTAGCACCATTTATTATCTCCAATAAGGCACGCATTCTCGGGAAAACATTGTTTGATTCAAGTATACCCTTTACCCCTATATCCCTAAGCGCTTGGGCTGAGAGAGATCTGCTCCCCATTATCCATGCAACCGCATTTGACACTAACTCCAAATTTCCGGTTACTTTACCTTCATAGAAGGCTCGCAATGCTTGTGAAAATCCAGGTTCAATATCATTTAGATTCGCTAACTCGACTTCAATAGACTTTTCTACAATCTTAATTAGTTTCTCAGAATTATCCCCGTTAGAGATATCAATTCCTTCTATTCTAGCGGTCTTGTTATGTACGTTTAATAACCAGGATTCCAGAATATCTACCAAGGCACCTGAGTCCGTTTTTTCGGGTGTTCGAAGTCCATTTATTACCCCTGAAAAAAATATAGGGAGATCAGACAATGGCTGATCATGACTAATATTCATAAATGATACAGCAAACTCATTGTTTAGTGCAAACTCTCTTAACCATGAGCAAAGAAACGTTTTACCTGAGCCATACTGGCCCTTTATAAATTTAAAATGAGTTTTATTAGCATTTACTTCCATGAGTATATCTGAGAGATGCTTTCTTGCAGTCTGCTGTCCTACCATCAAAAGATCTAAATTATGTTTAGGTACTACACCATGACGTAAAGCATCAATAATATCACGGGCTGACTTCTTTTCTAAAATCTGGCTATCGGCAATATCATTTGCCGTCCATTGATAAATATTGTTATTCTGTATGCTCTTAATTTGGATATATTGCTTATTATCTCTTCTCAATTTAGCAATCAACTCTGCCATGTGGGCTTTATGAAGAAACCAACCCAACCGGTGCTTTTGCACTATTCTGGTTAAATCCTGTTCTGTAATGGATTTAGCGTCTTTCAAAATGGCCAGTACTATTTTTTCTCCATATGAATAATTGGGGAATTTACTGTTAACCTCATCCCATGCTATAGGTAACGCTACTGGTTCACTATTTGAAACCGGTATAAATGAACCAATTGTATTTGTAACTAATGCGGGTACTTCATTTATTACGACAGGTAATTCATTAGTTGTAATAGCCACTACAGGCACATAATCCAATAAGCGACCAACCAGTTCCTGCTTTGATCCGGTTACCGCCAGATTAAATTTGCGGCACAGTTGACTCAAATCTTCTTTCCTTAAAAGACTAAAAATTGATCGCTCAGACATATAGCTATCCATCACACGCTTGATCTTCTCTTCTTTCGAACCACTTGTCATCAAATCATTCTGCCGAAGAATATCATACAATTGCTGAATGGTCAGAACATTTAACATCTTTGCATATACCTCCTGCATCATTTCTCTTGGTTCATACTCAGGAGGAGCCCCTGGAGCCACAGTCTCCAATTCTTGTAACTTTAAATCCATTTCATCATCGAAGAACCGAATAATATTCGCAATGACTGTACTTTTTGATCCTGCCACAGGAATATTTTCATGTCTGCATATTTCCCTAAGTTCTTCAAGATTAAAATAACCCAATACGTCAGACACAGGAATGAGACTACCCAGGATCCGACCAATCAATATATCTTTAGTTCCACCAACATTCAACTGATAATGACCTAATAGCAAAGCCAGGTCCTCCCGTTTAAAACAATTAAGTAATCGCTTGTAAGGTTCATCCATCAACTCAATACCGAATGTCTTCCTGATTGGAATAGCAACATCATCAGCTATCACATATTTGTTATCATGTGTAAGGACTATGCCCGTAGTTAGTAAAAAGTTTCTCGCGGCAAAATACTCCTGCTCAATATTCCAGAGATCAAGTATGGATGTATGATGCATAAGCACAAAATGCTCGCGGTCCCAAACACCAAGCTCCGATTTTACCAGTTCCAGAATATTCGCCTCACTTTTATCAATTAACCCATCATTTTCCCATGCACGTTTCAATATTTTAATATATAGCTTAGGATTTTTATCCGCAAGGGAGGTATCCTGATCAGCTCTGGCAGATAACTCCTTAACATGAATTAACACCTTAGACCTGAAGTCTTCAATATCCATCATAAATGATGGTGATTGAAGAATAAGGTTCAATATAGCAAAAGCCGGAGGCCTGGAATATAATATCTTGTCTGATATATATGATTGGGAACTGAGGGCCGAAATAATTTCCTGAACAATGACTGATTGAGGTAATCTAAGGCTAATCGCTTCATCTATTTTATCGGAGGAAAGTTGGTCTAACGATGCGGTGTCGTAACTTTCCAGGATACTGAGTAGTTTCATAAACGCTCGTGTTTTGTAGTAAAAAGAAATATAATATACTCGAACAATATATCTGAGGTCGCTATTCTTTTAGGGATTATTGCATTCTATTCTATAATAGGGAACCAGCTTAATAGCAATTAAAGAATTTAAGCCACAGCAGTTTCTAAATTATAATTACAATTTAGGTATTTGCATAACAAAAACAAAGAAATTGCATTATACCTGGTACCTCATACCCATTTCTCCTTCCAAAAAACACTATTACATTTTTTTTTATAAAACATGTTACTTATTACTTACTAGTGCTATCCACAATAAACCTGCATCCCGTCAGTAATGCTCCGACAGGATGCAGATATATTTACAAAGCCGTTATCTGCCACTGCTGGTTCCCCCCGCTATTCCAATTCCACTGTATCATTCCTGCCCCATTCGCCGTAGACGCCGCATTCACATCCAGCGCAAACCCACTATTTCTATTCAACACCTTATAATACCCAAACCCAATATCAATCACCTGCCACTGCTGGTTCGTACCACCTGAATAATCATACTGTATAAGGCCCGCACCCGCTGTCGCAGACGCCCCATTCACATCCAAAGCCTTTGCACTATTCCTGTTAATCACAGACTGATAATTACTCCCCAACGCATTAAACGTCCACTGCTGGTTGGTGCCACCCCAATAATCCCACTGATCAATTGCCGCACTATTCGCGGTAGACTGATTATACACCTCCAGTGATTTGCCACTGTTCTTATTAATCACCTTGTAATAAGTACCCGCTGTAAAAGATGCATACGGCGGTGTAATCGTTCCTGTACCCCACGCATATTTCAGCCTGGTCAAACCAGACGTATTATTTGTTGTCAATGCAGAACCTGTAGCAGTGAACATACTATAAGTATCCCCCGTTCTTAAGCCCGGCCAGTATACACATCCCACCCCCAGATCATGCAAGGTATTCGTCATTCCCTGCAAATAAGTGTTATTCACATTAGAACCAGGTGCCCCCGTATAATTCGTTCCATCCGTCATCACAGTACCAAATTCCGTCACAATCGTTCTTGTAGGATAAGACAAGGATTTCACCGGCTGCTCCCAATCTGCTGTCGTTGTTTTGCTGCTTTCAAACCAGGTGTAATCGTGGAATGATAATAGACAACTATCAAAACGTGCATCTGCTCCAATCGTATTTACGTCAGAAGAATAGCCCGTTCCATCTAATACAAACCTGTTTTTAGGCAAACCAGGATAGCGGTTCACAAAGGTGTTGTAAAGTGTTTTCAAATCAGTTGCACTATACCCGTGCGGTTCATTGAAAAACTCAAAATACACCAGTGTATTTGACCTGTAATTCGCAACAATCGTATCCCACATCCGCCAGAATGTAGTCGTATTGTCAATAAGGCCATCGCGGGAGGAAGACCCTTCCCAGTAGCCTAAAAGCACCTTCATATTTTTGGAAACAGCTTTGTCAATTGCACCTTTGTAAGTAGACCAGAAAGTACTGTTAACTGTTGATGGATTGACCGGTAACCGGACGGTGTTTGCACCGGCAGCGACAAAGCCATTGAGGATGTAGTCGGCCTTGGTTTGCATACTGGCGTAGGTTTCTGTGGATACCGTGCCGGAAAGGATCAGTGCATCATCGGCAAAGTTGTCTCTGCTATCCGCCCAGTTTACACCTTTGAAATCACCGGAGGTGACAGCAACAGCTACAACAGCAGCGGAGTTAGACATTTTGAGTGACGACAGATCTGCCTGCTCTTTATTGCAGGCAAAGGCGAGCATTGCACTCGCAATGAAGGCTAATTTGGTTTTCATAAACGTGAGAATTAATTGTATAATTTACAATTAAAAATGGGATTGAAGAAATCAATTTAGTGATTGGGGATTTGAATGAATTGATCAACGGTTGACACTGAATGAAATTCCGGGGTAAGGGTTGCCTGCTGCATAATGAATAAAATTCCAGGTAAGGGTTGCCTGCAGTATCCTGAATGAAATTCCGGGGTAAGGGTTGCTTGCTGCATAATGAATGAATTCCAGGTTTTGTTTGCCTACACTGCGCAGCATGAAACATCAAATAATAAAAACATCTTATATCTCATTTACTGCCAATAACCCCCATGATTTCCCTCATGTTTCCTACATTTGAAAAATGCAAAACGATCCGGACTTCAACAAACTCGTCTTCGACATCGCCCGCTCCATTCCCAAAGGCCGTGTCACCTCCTATGGCGCTATTGCCAAAGCCCTCGGTAAAGGCAACCTTTCCCGCATGGTAGGCCGGGCCATGGGATTAATACACGGAGAAAAACCACCCGTACCCTTTCAGAGAGTTGTAAACAGCCAGGGGCAATTAACCGGTGATCCAGGCGGTATTGCCAACAGGAAAAAACTATTAGAGAAAGAAGGCGTGGAAGTGAAGAATGATAAAGTGGTAAACTTTAGAAAGATCTTCTGGGATCCATCTGAAGAGATTGATATTTAAAATTCAAAAATGGCACATTACCTGCTTTCCATGCAAAAAGACGGTATCAGCTTTGCCCCCCGATACAGCCTTTTAGAATTTACTACCTCGTCACCACCACACTACCACTCTGCTCCACATGCTTACCCTCCGATGTTACCGCACTAATCATATACACATAGGCCCCCAATGGTGCCTGCTGCCCCTTCTGCACCCCATTCCATCCCTCACCAATATCATGACTTTCAAACACCAGCTGCCCCACCCTGTTAAATACCCTCATCACAAATGCCAGCGGGATATCCGATGTCTTCACCCTAAACACATCATTCAACCCATCCCCATTCGGTGAAAATGCCGTAGGCAGTATATAATAGATCTTACAATCCGGACTTAATCCAAGATACACATCCGCAGTTCCCACACAACCATTTCCATCCGTTCCCGTCACTGTATATTTCATATCCCCTCTAAACGTCGCCGTCACACGATCTCCCTTACCGGAAGATAAATACCCCGCCGGACTCCACTCATACGTCTCCGCTCCCGCCGCTCTCAGTGTAACCGTATCATTGATACAATAATTCCCCGTCACCGGCGTCACCGTTATCTCCGGTGCCAACCCCACAGACACCAGTTTCTCTACCTTCGATTCACAAGCCCCGTCATAAGTCGTCAATGTAACCGTATAGGTTCCCGGATCTCTCCACAACACCTTATAAGGCCCCGGATCATTTCCCGTTACCGCTATCGCATTATAGAAATTCCATGTGTAAATCGCGGTGCTTGAGCCGTCCGGCAACAGGGTCACCGTCATCGGTGAACCCGCACATCCGCCCTTCGTTGTAAAATCTGGCTGCGGAGTCTTCACCACCGTCACCACCAATGGTGCCCTGGCACTCTCACACCCATCCGTCTGACTTACATAATAAATAGTCGTTCCAGTTACCAGCGTTGAAGGGGTAGGTGCTGCAGCAGATCCTGTACCTCCCGTAGCCGTTGTATACCACATCAATGAAGTTCCACCTGCTTCCAGTGGCGTCGCCGTTGCATATTGACAAAGCGTCAACGGACTCACCACCGGCGAAGTCGAAGTATTTATCGTTACCGTCAGTGCCGCACGCTCACTCTCACATCCCGCTGTCTGCGTTACATAGTAAGTAGTAGACCCGGTCGCTAATGTAACAGGTATCGGCGCGGAAGCAGATCCTGTTCCACCGGCAGCCGCGGTATACCACTTCAATGCCGTACCCGTTGCCGTTAATGGTGGCACCGTTTCATTCAGACAATAAGCTATATCCGATACTACAGGTATTGCAGGCTGTGCATTCACTGTTACGGTCAGGGCCGCACGATTGCTCTCACAACCACCTGCATCCTGCTGCGTAACATAATAAGTAGTCGCACCAACCGCTACCGTAGATGGCGTCGGTGCCACCGAAGTTCCCGTTCCACCTGTAGCCGTGGTATACCAAAGTAAATTCGTGCCTGATGCAGACAACATACTGGCCACTGCATTCTGGCAATAAGTCAGATCATGTGTAACAGGCGGTGTTGCCTGGCTACCTATAGTCACGTTGAGGGCTGCACGATCACTTTCACACACTGTATTTTGAGACACATAATAAGTAGTCGTACCATTCGCAGCTGTAGATGGTGTCGGTGCTACCGAAGTACCTGTAGCCGCTGCTATGGAGGTATACCACATCAGGTTAGTACCTGTAGCTGTCAGCGGTGCTGCCGTTGACCCCATACAATAAGTAATATCCGCTGCCACTGGTGCAGCTGGTATCGCATTCACAATTACATTCAATGCAGCACGACCACTTTCGCATCCCACATTCTGCGACACATAATAGGTCGTCGTTCCCACCGCATTTGTCAGCGGCGTAGGCGCTGCACTCACGCCCGTATTCCCTGTAGGTGTATTATACCAAAGCAAAGATGTTCCTACGGCTGTCAAAGGCACTGTCAGTGAGCCCTCACAATAAGTCACATCCGCAACCACCGGTAAAGGCGGATTATTCGTTACCGTTACCAACAAGGGTGTACGTGCACTTTCACAACTACCCGCCTCCGTTTGCGTCACGTAGTAATAAGTATTTCCATTCACAGCAGTAGCCGGCGTAGGTGCCACGGCCAGTGCCGTTCCGCCGGAAGCAGAAGTATACCATTTCAGGTTCGTACCTGTAGCCGTAAGGGCTACTGCTGTTGCACCGGTACAATAGGTTACATCTGTTGCAACAGGTGCAGCAGATGCCGGTGTTACCGTTACCATCAATGGTGAACGGACACTCTCACATTCTCCAATAAGCGTTTGCGTTACATAGTAATAAGTATCCCCGGCTGCAGTTGTCAAAGGCGTAGGCGCTGTAGCAGATCCTGTTCCACCGGAAGCTGAAGTATACCACAGCAATGAAGTTCCCGTAGCCACCAGCGGCGTGGCAGTCATATTCTGACAAAAGTATTGTGTAGCCACCGTCGGCGCTACTGATATCGTCTTTGTCGATTCATAGATCCCCATATCCACCGTCTTCACCACACGGGGATTCCCGTCATAATCCGTTGAACTGCTACCCACAGCAGTCAGGATCGTCGCATCTATCACAGGTGAACAGGCAGCCACATGAAAATCATATCCTGGTCCATCTGCAAACTGCGGATCAGTGTTAATATTCGTGGCAGGTAGATTGGCATCATCCACATAAATATCACTATCATGCCAGGTAATATTTGCATCGCTGAAATTTGAAGCACCATACTTTGCCCCCAATCTCCAAATGATCGCAAACTCTATATAAGGCCCGCCCGTTGCACCATTTGCAAGTGAGTTATACACCAGGTCTTCTCCATTTTCCCAGAATACTACGTTATCCATCCAGGGTCTGTGCTGGGTAGTAGTACCATCCAGTATATTGGCGATCACAGCACCATGCCCTGAAGTTGCCTTATTCCCGATGAAAATACTATTGTCGGTATAGTCATTCCCCACACATGCTCCATGGTAACAAATAGCAATTGCACCACCCGCAGTATTAGCAGTATTTTCAATAAAAATACATTTTGATACCCTGGTACCTAAATAAGGCTGAACCCCGGTAGCAGCTATCCCCAAAGCGCCAAAACCGGCACCGTATATCGCATAGTTATTTGTAAACGTACAGTTTACAACAGTCGCCGCCACAGTAGTGGCCGCAGATACCGAAGCATCTGTAAACAAACTTACACCAGCACCTGTGTTATACTGGTTAGGCGTCAACGTTGGAAAGCCATAATCTGCCTGACCATCCCTGATCGTCACACCATCTACAAGTGCGTTGATGATACGCACCACGTTGTAAGAGTTATCACCCGCCATACCCGCAGCCCCGATATCACCACTCAGGATCGTCACATTTGTTTTCCAGTTCCGCTGCGAAAGCAATACCTCTGTACCAACAAATCCTCCATAAATAACCTGCGATGGTTTGGGTGCAAAAGCAATAGTTCTGTCTCCCGTAGTTGTAGGCAGGTAGGTACCCTGCGCCACCCAGAATGTATCTGCCTGGTTTCCCGCAGCTAATGCAGCCGCCAGGTCATTGTATGCCGTTGCCCAGCTACTTCCGGTACCCGGTGTAGGGTTATTTACGTTTACATAAATACGATTGAAAGAATAAGCCGCTTGCGCAGGAAACAATGCAATAATCATCCCCAGGCACAGGATCTTTAGTTTGGACATTAGTTATCTGATTAAGATTCAGGGTTGTAGTGTTGCTCCTAAAAGTTGGCGTTCCCCTCTGGACAAATGTAATCTAATATTTATATTTTTTTACATTTATAGCGGATCAATTTGCATTTTCAGTCCTGGGGAAAAACAACTGCCAATACGCGCTGCCGCTCATCATTATAAAGTTCTGCAAGCGAAATTCCGTTCATCATGGCAGCAAAAAAACGCTTTAGAAGCATTTACGATTAGTTCCATTTATAGGTAGGTATCCTTACAGGCATAGCTGTCTTCATCATTGCATTTACAGGTTGCCTGTTGATGGATGAGCAGAAGATCAAACTAAATAATTCAGTATGCTTCCTGCTGGCATATTTTCGCCCCTGTTCAAAGCATACTCCTGCCTCTTTCTGAAATTATATATACAGATCAAATTACAGCGCCTGACAAAGAATATCATCGTTTCTGTTACTATGAAGATGATATAACGGTAAAAATTTCCAGGGGCCACTTTGCTTCGATCATGAATGCAATTCCCATGCAGAAAAGATCTTACTCACTTGGAACTATGAACATTTTTTTGCCTTTATAGAAGAAGGATACACCTCATTATGGATGTCGCCATAGATGGGTGAAAAGGTTGTCAACCGGGTTGGCATTCTTTCTTTTTGCTGATAACAGGCATGATCCTGTGGCAGATGTCATTCACAGGCCCCATCATTTATTACAACCAGTTATAAATTTGGCTAAAATTATAACTAGTTATAAATTTATCAGGATTTTATAACTAAATCCCATTATAAAATGCCAGTTGCAGTAAGAACCCAAATTAAAGATCTAATAATTGAAATGGGGCAGGGAAATATTTTCTTCCCGACAGATTTCTTCCATCTGGGATCTGTGGCTGCTGTTAACATGGCACTTTCAAGGTTGGCCACAGCCGGTTTTATTTTAAGACTTGGTATGGGGATTTATACCTATCCTAAGATGGATCCGGTGATAGGCATTCTACGTCCATCCCTGGAAGAAATAGCCTTGGCAATAGCTAATAAAGAACAGGTAACAATCAGGCCAACCGGCGCGACTGCCTTGTTAAAATTAGGATTATCAACACAGGTGCCAACGAAGATAATATACCTTACTAATGGCAGTTCCCGGCAAATAGAAGTTGGCAGAGGGGAGATCGTATTTAAAAAAACTACACCAAAGATCCTGGCTATCAAAAATGACCTTATTTTTTTGGCCGTGCAGGCAATGTTAACATTAGGTAAGGGAAATGTTACGGAAGAGGTCGTAATGCAACTTAAGAACAGATTAGAAAACCTGGACCCAAGCCAAATTATTGAAGATGCCAAACTTGCACCGGATTGGGTCAGGCAAATCCTGTTCAAAATCAAAAATGACTTAGCCGGAAATGGTTGAATGGTTGCTTTTAAAAGAAAATCAGAAGAAAGACATATTAAATCAGGTCGGTGCTATGACGGCATTACCAGTCAATGCTATCGAAAAGGATTGGTGGGTTACACTCACTTTAAAAGCCTGCTATGCATCTCAATATGGGAAAAACCTGGTCTTTAAGGGAGGAACTTCGTTAAGTAAAGCCTGGAAGCTGATAGAAAGATTTTCGGAAGACATCGACCTGGTACTGGATAGAGAAGTTCTTGGATATAAAGGAGAACTTAATAAAACAAAAATCAAACACCTTCGTAAAGACACATCATCACTTATAGCCGGTACATTCCGGAAAGTGCTGCAGGAAACTATAATAGATATGGGCATTGACCCTGCTTTATTTGAAATTCATGTTGCCGAAGGTGGAGGGTCAGACAGAGATCCGCAGGTACTTATTTTAAATTATAAAAGTGTAATAGAACCTTCCGGTAATTATCTGGCAGACAGAGTTAAAATTGAAATAGGATGCAGGTCATTATTGGAACCTGCTCATACCATGCCCATCCACTCAATAATTGGCGAAACTTTACCAGATCTGCCATTCTCAGGAAAACCTTTCAACATTCTTACAGTGGATCCACAGCGAACCATGCTCGAAAAGATGTTTTTGCTTCACGAGGAATTCAGTAAGATACCGGATAAAGTAAGAAATGATCGTATGTCCAGGCATTTATATGACCTCAATAGGTTAATGGATACCGAATACGGATTCAAAGCAGTTACTGATATAGAAATGTATAAGTTTATTGTAAACCATAGAAAAAAATATACATCCATAAACGGATTGGACTACGACAACCATTTACCACAAACAATCAATTTCATCCCTCCTATGAATGTTTCAGCAGCATGGGAAAGAGATTATAATCAAATGCAGGAAATGATGATTTATGGCCCTGCACCAACTTATCCGGCTCTAATTAAAAGAATGGAAGAACTAAAAGCAAGGCTTAGTCAACTTGTAATAAAAATTTAAATTTCCCCGATCCATACAATGACCAATTTTAATAGATAACCCATAAAATATACATCTCCATCATCATATCCACCTCCCCATGTGCATAAGGCAAATTATACACCATTCTTTACATACTCAAATTTATAGCGGAAACCTTAATCCTGTTAACATTTTGCGATGGGCCTAAGGCGTTATTAACATCCTCCAGCAGGTCAAAAATGTCCAATTAAACACACCATCTTTTGCCCTCTCATAGTAAGATAACATCATTCCACCATTATTAAACCAACACTTGATCGACACTTCATTATCTAACCCATAATAAGGTCATAAATTAATGATATTTTCTTATCAATTTAGCAAACTCCTCGCCTAAAATCCGTACATTCAATTCATTGTTTTTAACCTCAAAATAATTGTATATGGCCCTTGTAAAAGGCAACGTACTACTTCAATATGTGAAGGGTACAATTGGTAATGAGATTACCATCTACGAGCGAAATGGTCAAATTATCATAGCCAAAAAACGCCGGAAATCCAACAAAAAACCTACGCAGAAACAAAAGGAAGTGAGATGGAAAATGCGGGTAGCAAGTGCATATGCAAAGGCTATCCTCCGGGATCCTCAGATCAAGGCCTACTATAAGTCCATGGCCGGCCCGGGCCAGAATGCCTATAATATGGCAGTGAAGGATGCATTCCACTCCCCTGAAATTCAAAACCTCCAATTAGCGGAAAGCACCGTGGTTGTAAGTGCTAAAAACGAGTTCCGGCTTGCGGAAGTAAGGGTGCAGGTTCTTGATAAAGATGGGAAAACAGTTGAAAGTGGCAGAGCTGTACCGGCAAAGAATGGAATAGATTGGGAATATAAGATAGCTCATCTTCCACAAAAAGGGAGGATAAAAGTTGCCGTGGAAGACCTGCCCGGGAATGTGAGTGAGCGACAGCTATTGCTGGAATAAATGCGAAGATTTTTATGAAGGTATAATGAAAAGAAATGCTGTTCTGTTAGGAACAGTAAGTATCCTATTGCTGGTAAGAAAATAAAGTACCCTTGTCTGGAAAGCCTTTTCTTTTGGTAATACGCTTGCTCCACCCTCCCAAAATAAAAGACCGGAGAATAAATTCCCCGGCCTTCACCTCGTAAAAATTAAACCGCGATCAATTCCAGCCGCCTCCTAATGCCTGGTAAATATTCACCACGGCATTCATCTGCTGCTTCTTAGTTTCGATCAGCTCAAACTTTGACTCCAGTGCATCACGCTGGGTCATTAACACTTCTAAATATTCCGCTCTGGATGACTTAAACAATTCATTAGAGATCTCTATACTCTGCGTCAAGGCATCCACCTCTTTCGACTTCAGCTCATAACTCTTTTCCAGGTTAGCAATCTTCGACAACTGGTTCGTGACCTCTCTATAAGCATTCAACACCGTCTTCTGATAATGATACACCGCCTGTATCTGCTTACTACCCGCCGTTAAATAAGCCGCCTTGATCGCATTCTTATTCACCAATGGCGCAACCAGGTCACCCGCCAGTGAATACATCAGCGATGCCGGCGTAGAAAACAAATAAGAAGGACTATACGCCTCATAACCTATCCCACCAGAAAGCCCCAGGGAAGGATAAAACCTTGCCTTCGCCACCTTAATATCCAGCCTTGCCGCTGCCAGCTCCAATTCTGCCTGCCTGATATCCGGACGGTTCGACAACAGATCTGCCGGTATACCCGCATGTACCATCGCCGGCACCTGCTCATTAAAGCCCCGGGTATTTCTCGCAATCGGCTGTGGATAACGACCTAACAAGAAGTTAATCTTATTCTCCGTTTCCGTAATCTGCTGCTTAATATCATACTGCAAACTCTGCGTATTCAATACCTCTGCCTCAAATTTACGTACGGCCAGCTCCGTTGCCTTTGCTGCTTCTTTCTGCAATTTCACTATCTCCAATGCATCCGTCTGGATCCTGATATTCTGCTGCACTATCTCCAACTGGTTATCCAGCGCCAGCAACTCATAATATGAATTCGCTATCTCAGCAATCAGGTTAGTGACCACAAAGTTCTTCCCCTCCACGCTGGATAAATATCGCACTACAGCCGCTTTCTTTTGATTGTGCAGTTTGTGCCAGATATCCACTTCCCAGTTCGCGTACAGACCCAACATCAGATTAGGCACCGGGTCCGGCATTGCATGCCCTTCCCTAATTTCCGTATGCTCTTCCATCGCACCAATGTTCGTATACTTACCTACCTTATCCACATCTGCACCTACCTTCACCCCTACCGATGGTAAATACTCCCCTTTCGAAGCCCTCACCTCATTGTTCGCTATCTCAATCTCCTGCAGGGTGATATTCAATTCCTGGTTATACTGCAATGCAGTATCGATCAGCGCCGCCAGGTAAGGATCTGTGAAGTACTGTTTCCACTGCACCTTGCCGGTGTTCGTGGAATCCTGCGGACTACTGAAACTCGCAGGCAGGTTTTTGTTCTCCTGTTTATCAACGATAGCCGGGATCTTACACGCTGAATACGTGAGCGAGAGACAGGCGATCCCTAAGCAATGATATATCTTGTTCTTAAACATTATGGTCAAATTCTTCAGTTAATGGATTCTCTTCCTCGTTCTTCAACAGTTTCCGTTTCTCTGCTATCTTGCCGAAGATCCAGTACAGCCCCGGTACTACTATCACCCCGAATACCGTACCCAGCAACATACCACCTGCAGCCGCCGTACCTATCGTACGGTTACCGATCGCACCCGGACCCGTAGCATACACCAACGGAATCAGACCCGCGATGAATGCAAATGATGTCATCAGGATCGGGCGGAAACGCGTCCTTGCTCCTTCGATCGCCGCATTCAATACGGTATCGCCTGAACGGTGTCGCTGTACTGCAAACTCCACGATCAGGACGGCGTTCTTACCTAACAGACCTATCAGCATCACCAAACCTACCTGTGCATAGATGTTGTTTTCCAAGCCCATTAATTTCACTAACAGGAAGGAACCAAATACACCCGCAGGCAGTGAGAGGATCACCGCAAATGGTAACATGAAACTTTCATACTGCGCTGCCAGTACCATGTACACGAATATGAGACAGATCAGGAAGATGATCGCTGCTTCATTACCACGGCCTACCTCATCCTTCGTCATACCACCCCAGTCTATACCATACCCTTTGGGCAATGTCTGCTCCGCTACTTCCTGGATGGCTTTGATCGCCTCTCCACTGGAGTAACCCGGTGCAGGTGCTCCCTTGATCGCTGAAGAGGTGAACATATTATAACGGGTGATCTCATTCAATCCATAAAACTTATCCATCCGCATGAATGCTGACATCGGTACCATTTCGTCCTTATCATTCTTCACATATAGTTTCAGGATATCCTCAGGCAATGCCCTGTACTGCGGCGCTGCCTGCACCATCACTTTATACAAACGACCATAACGGATAAAACTGGTTTCATAGTTACTACCTACCAAGGTAGAAATAGTGTTCATCGCATTTTCGATCGTCACGCCCTTCTGTTGCGCTACATCATTGTCTATCTTCAGCATGTATTGTGGATAAGATGCACTATAAAAGGAGAAGATCGACGTGAGTTCCTTACGTTTCATCAACGCATCTACGAATTCCTTGTTCACCTTCTCGAACTTTTTGTAGTCTGCAGTTCCGGTCTTATCGAGCAGGCGTAAGTCCAAACCGCCCGCAGCACCATAACCCGGTACAGCCGGTGGCTGGAAGAATTCGATCGTGGCACCCGGAATATCTTTAGACTTCTCTTCCAGTTCACGGATGATCTCTTCTGCCGATTCCTTACGCTCAGACCAGTCTTTCAGGTTGATCAGGCAGGTACCTGCGTTGGAACCGGTACCCTCTGTCAGGATCTCATAACCTGCCAGCGCAGATACGGAACTGATACCATCAATCTTTTCTGCTATCTTTTGTAAACGCCCTGCTATTTCGTTTGTTCTTTCCAGTGATGAACCGGGAGGCGCCTGGATGATACCATAGATCATACCCTGGTCTTCCGCAGGAATGAAACCCGTGGGCAAGGTAGAACTGATCGCCCAGGTACCCACACAGAATGCAATCAGCATACCCCAGGTCACGGTTCTCACATTCACAATTTTCCGGAGTAAACCGGTATACCTGCCGGTGAGTTTTTCAAAACTCCTGTTAAAGGCATCCAATCCCCTGTTCAGCCATGTTTTCTTCTTCGGCTGTCCGTGGTTGTTCTTTAACAACATCGCACACAATGCAGGGGTCAGTGTCAATGCCACCACACCGGAGAGTACGATAGATACTGCCATAGTGATAGCGAACTGCCTGTAGAAAACGCCCACCGGACCTGTCATGAATGTCACCGGCACAAACACCGCTACCATCAGGAAGGTGATGGCAATAACGGCACCGGCTATTTCATGTACCACCTTTTTGGTTGCCAGGTATGGGGTGAGGTGCTCTTCTTCCATTTTGGCGTGCACGGCCTCCATTACCACGATCGCGTTATCCACCACGATACCGATGGCCAGTACCAGCGCAAAGAGCGTGATCATGTTCATCGTCAGCCCGAACATCCCCATGAAGATAAATGTACCTACCAGGGATACAGGTACTGCCAATGCAGGGATCAATGTAGAGCGCCAGTCACCCAGGAAGAGGAATACCACGATGCCTACCAGCACGAATGCTTCCACCAGTGTATGTATTACCTTTTCTATAGAGGCATCCAGGAATTTAGATACGTCATAGCTGATGGCGTAATCCATACCGGCAGGGAAAGTTGTTTTCTTCAGTTCTGCCAGTTTCGCTTTCACCTCTTCAATCACCTTGCTCGCATTACTACCATACAGCTGTTTTACGACGATCGCAGCAGAAGGTCTGCCATTCAGGTTGGAATAGATATCGTAGAACAAGCTACCGAATTCTATATCCGCTACATCTTTCAGGCGCAGCAATTCCCCGTTTGGATTTGCGCGCAGTACGATGTTTTCATATTCTTCTTTGGTACTGAAACGACCTGAGTATTTCATTACATACTCAAATGCCTGGGATCTTTTACCAGAGCTTTCGCCGGTCTTACCAGGTGAAGCTTCCAGCGACTGGTTGCCCAGTGCTTTCAATACTTCTTCGGAGGAGATCTTGTAGGCCAGCATACGGTCAGGCTTTAGCCAGATACGCATGGAGTACTCACGGGTACCGAGTATACGTGCACTACCTACCCCCTGCAAACGGGTCAGTTCAGGCATGATATTGATATCCGCAAAGTTATAGAGGAACCTTTCATCTGTTTTCGGATCTTTTGAATACAGGTTCAGGTACATCAACATGGCAGGTTGCTCAAGAGAGGTGAGCAAACCTTCGCGGATCACCAGTGGTGGCAGCTTGTTCAACACCTTGGCGATACGGTTCTGTACGTTCAGGGAAGCCGTGTTTGGATCGGTTCCCAGGTCAAATATAATCTGGATGTTTGCCTCACCGGTGTTGGTGGCATCAGAAGTCATGTACTTCATGCCGGGTACACCATTGATTGCTCTTTCCAGCGGAATGATTACTGTTTTTACCAACAGCTCACCATTCGCTCCCGGGTATTCGGCAGATACTTTTACAGTAACTGGCGAGATAGCAGGGAACTGTGTAATGGGAAGCTGTGTCATACCTAATACCCCTAAGAAGAGGATCAGGACGGATATAATGATAGAAAGGACGGGCCTTTTAAGAATATTACTGAACATTTAAATACTTTTTGGATACTTAGACTATTCAGCCTTCAGTCTCAGGTGCGAGATTACTTTAGCTGGTTCCTCAAACTCGTAGGTGATCTTATCATTGTCTCTCACCTTCTGCACGCCTTCGAGCAGTATTTTGTCAGTTTCGGAAAGTCCGTCTCCTACTACAAACAGGTCTGGCATTTCTGCTGCCACAGCGATCTCCTGCGATTTCACTTTGTTGTCCTTGTCTACGAGGAATACATAGTGCTTATCCTGGATTTCGAATGTTGCTTTCTGCGGAATTACAACGGCACTTTTCAGCGGTACGACCATCTGTACTTTACCGGTTTCACCGTGCCTGAGCAGGCCTTCAGGATTAGGGAATGTAGCACGGAAAGCGATGTTACCCGTTTCGTTGTTGAACTCACTCTCGATCGTTTCTACGTTACCTGTATGTTTGAACACTTCGCTGTTAGCCATGAGCAGGTTCACTGGCATCTTCGCTTTTTTCTCTTTCAGGCCTTCTTCATAGTTCAGGTATTCAGGTTCAGATACATTGAAGTACACATACATCTGGCGGTTGTCAGAAAGGCTGGAGAGCAGTTCACCTTCATCCACCAGGCTACCCAATTTCAAAGGCAGGCGGTCGATGATCCCATCAAAAGGAGCCCTGATGTCGGTAAATGCCAGGTGTACTTTGGCCAGGGACAGTTCAGCTTTTGCTTTGGCGAGGTTTGCCTGTGCCATTGCCAGTTCATTTTTTGATACGACGTTTTTGTCCGCGAGGGATTTGGTATTCTGCAGTTCTATTTCCGCTGCCTGGGCTTCTGCCTGGGCTTTTTCCAGTTCTGCTTCATACACTTTGGGCATAATCTTAAACAGGAGCTGGCCTTCTTTTACAAACTGACCTTCATCTACGAAGATATTTTGCAGATAGCCTTTCTCCTGTGCCCTGAGTTCGATGTTACGGAAAGAGCGGATCTGGGATACATATTCCCTGGTAACAGAGGTGTCCATTTTAATGGGGGTGGTGACGAGATACCTGGTTTCCCCTTCCTTTTCTTCCTCTTTCTTTGATGATTTACAGCTTGCAAAGCACAACAGTGCATACAAGCCCACGACGAGCATTGAACTTCTCTTCATAATAAGGATGCGATTCTATTTTTTAAGTGGTGCGCGAATGACAATAAACCTCCGTATCCTGTGGACGTGGAAGTTCTAAGCAATAAAAAAACACTGGTTGGAAAAAATATATCAGATACGTAGTACACCGTGCCTTATATAAAGACACTGGTCAGTACTGTGAGCAGGATATGAGTTGGGAAGAAAATACGGGTGTTGGTAATGGGGTGCGGATGGGGAGAAAACAGTGGTAAAGTTATTACCGATGGTGAGATGCTTTTTGAAACCTGACATCTCATCAGTGTCGTCCTCATTATCAGTCTCGGTGAACTTTAAATTTAAGCGCTCAAAGCTATGTGGATGATTGCGGATGTTCAACACATCATCTTCCTGTTCGATGAGCATAAGCAACCTGGCCGACGACGTCGAGACATGGTCCCGCGGCGTAGTGGCCTTCAGGTGACTATACCCGGCAAGGATCAGGATACAGAGTGAGAGGAAAATCCTTATTAGCTTTTTCATCCGGGCGCAAAATAGATAAGTTATATAATACATACAAAGCTGGCTGTGATGAGCGGTAAGTCAGCAATGAAGATTTGGCCGGGGGAATACAGTACCGTTGGTGCTTACACGGTGATTATTAAAAAGTCCTTAAAAGATTATCAGCAGGCCCGGAAATTATTTTTCCATTCACATCTGGATCGGTTTCAGCGGGAAATTTTTCCGGATAGCGTAAACAGTATTCCCAAATGTTAAAACGCATTAACAGATTAGTGTTCACTTTTGCGGCGCAAACTTATACAGCGATGAAATCCATTCTACTACTTTTTTCGGCGTTCTTATTTTTATGCACAGGCATTTTGTCTGCTAATGACCTGGACGGAAACGGAACCATTAAGGGGAAAATAACTACCACAGAGGGTAAACCAGCAGGTCAGGTGACGGTGGTATTAAAGGGTACCAAGAAATCAGCGGTTACTGATGATGATGGTACTTTCTCTATTCACCATGTAAAACCAGGCACATACACCTTACAGGTGAGGCTGGTAGGTTATAGCACCAAAGAAGAAACTATCACTGTAAGTGAAGATAATACCACGCAGATGACCCTGAGCCTGGAAGTTTCTGACACCCAGCTGCAGGAAGTAGAAATTGCTACAGGTCGTGCAAAGTTTGGTAAAAAAGAATCTGAGCAGATAGCGCGTTTGCCTATCAGGAACCTTGAAAATCCACAGGTATACAGTTCTATTTCCAAGGACCTGTTGAAGGAGCAGGTGGTAACGAACTTCGACGATGCGTTGAAGAATACACCGGGTCTGACTAAATTATGGTCTTCTACCGGTCGTCCGGGCGATGGCGCGGGTTACTTTTCTATCAGGGGTTTTGCTGTACAGCCAACCATGATCAATGGTGTTCCGGGTTTGACCAATGGCGGTATTGATCCTGCGAATGTGGAAAGAATCGAGGTGATTAAAGGCCCAAGCAGCACTTTGTTTGGCAGTAGCTTTATTTCTTTCGGTGGTTTGTTGAATATTGTAACTAAGCGGCCTTACGATCATTTTGGTGGTGAGGTAGCGTATACCATTGGCGGTTATGGCCTAAGCCGTTTTACTGCTGATGTAAATGCACCGCTGAATGAGGATAAATCTGCGATCCTGCGTTTGAATGCAGCTTATCATACAGAAGGTAGTTTCCAGGACGCGGGTTTCAGGAAGTCTTTCTTTGTAGCACCCAGCCTCGCATTTAAGGCGAATGACCGCCTGTCATTCCTGATCAATGCGGAGATTTATAACAGCGAATCTACAAACACCATGATGTTGTTCATGAACCGTAGCCGTCAGCTGAAAGCACGTACGCCGGATCAGCTGCACATGGATTTCAATAAATCTTATACTTCAAATGATCTGACTTATAAGAACCCTACTGTAAACTTTTATGGTCAGGCGAATTATAAGATCTCTGATAGCTGGACTTCACAGACAAACCTGTCAAGAAGTTCCCGTAAGAGCGATGGTTATTATTCTTATGTCATGTTCCTGGACCAGGGAGCTGTTGCACCAAGTGATTCACTGGCCAGCCGTTTCGCTTATTACCAGAATGCGACCACTACTACTACTGATATCCAGCAGAACTTCATTGGTGATTTCAGGATTGGTGGTTTGCGTAACCGCATCGTATTTGGCCTGGACTTCAATGATCAGAGTACTGTGAATAACAATAGCGCATCTCCAAGATTTGATATCGTAGATGTGACCAATGCTAAAGATGCAAGCTATGGTACCCTGAGCAGGGCATCAGTAGATGCGAAACTGGCGGGTACTACGGGTTCTAAGAATGGTAACAGTGCACAGGTGTACAGTGCGTATGTATCTGATGTATTCAATATTACAGATGCATTGCTCGTAATGGCGAGTGTACGTGTAGACCGTTTTGAAAGCAAAGGAAGTACGAACTACCTAACGAGTACGACTACTGGTAAATATGGTCAGACGGGTGTATCTCCTAAATTTGGCATCGTATACCAGGTAGTGAAAGACCAGGTGAGCCTGTTCGCTAACTACATGAATGGTTTCAAAAACGTAGCACCTGTTAATAACTATAGTTTGCCTGGTTATCCTGACGTGCTGAAACCGCAGCAGGCGAACCAGTGGGAAGGTGGTGTGAAACTGGATGTACTGGATCATAAACTGGGCTTCACTGCGAGCTACTATGATATTGCTGTATCTAATTCTACTTATTCACAGTCTGTAACTGTAGGTGATACATCTTATAATGTGACGGTGCAGAATGGTACACAAAAGAGCAAAGGCGTGGAGCTGGAAATGGCTGCGAATCCTGTACCGGGTTTGAACATCATAGCAGGTTATAGCTATAACGATAGCAAGATGACCAAATCATATTATTACCAGGAAGGCAGAAGGCCGGTATCTGCTGGTCCTAATACACTGGTGAATATGTGGGCTGGTTATACTTTTGTACAAGGTGACCTGAAAGGCCTGGGTGCTGGTTTTGGTGGTAACTATGCGAGTGAGAATATCATCACGAATGATAGCAGGACGGGTAGATTCACCCTACCTTCTTATGTGGTACTGAATGCAACCGTATTCTATAATGCACCTAAGTATCGGGTGGCGCTGAAGCTGGATAACCTGACCAATAAAGAGTATTTTGCTGGTTGGTCTACCCTGGAAAAGCAGCTGCCGAGAAGGCTGGCTGCAAGTTTTGCATATAAGTTTTAAGTGTTTAGATAATTTTGACAGGAAAGGCTGCTGTAAAAACGGCAGCCTTTCCTATCAAAAACAGGATCTCACTCCCGTTGATGAATGACTTTTTTCATGGACGCCTTTTTTATGGCGGACAGCGAAATGCTTCAGACAAAGATCCGTTCAGGATCGCAGCTACATTGTTTTAGGCTTAATAAGAGCGTTAATACAGTACAGTAAGAATGTTAACAATACAATCTGTTGATTAAGGGTTCGGATAGAGGTTTTAAGCTGTTGTCTCATTGTCGTGTGTGGGCTTAATAGGGGGCTACATCAAATAGGATTTACGTTATACTGCTCTTGTAAGGCATTCAACTGCATCCCTGAAATCTGACCCGATAACAGCACAATAGTTGACCAAAGTCGTTACTGTTATCGCCATTTTTCCATTCTCTATTTTACTTACATACGATTTAGACACATTTAGTTCCCTTGCTACTGTCTCCTGCTTTACGTCTTTTTTAATTCTCATCGCCTGCAAATTAGCTCCTAAAAGTTTGTTTTGCTTATGATTCATATGCTAGAGATTATTTGCATGGTTATCATGTACATTCAAGTAATTTAGGTATAAAACAAAGGTAAGCCAAAAAAAATATTACACTTTTAAATGCGTTCCAAAAAACAAGATTCCTTTACGGAAACAAAAACCTGTTCAAAAACTTTGAGTATTGAAACTTTTGTTTAAAATTTATAAAACAATCCAAAGCATTATAAACATCAAATAACCTATATTATTGTAGCTATCGTGGGACGCGAGTGGTAGAATCTGCCATCGTATTGTTTACCGGGGAACATTGTTTTTTGTTTAAATATATGAGTACACCAGCTCATGAAAGGACATCCCAAGAATAATTCCACCATATTCTACACTTCCTATCAAACCCATGCGTCCAACGATCCTTTTCATATTATTCAGCCCGCTTATTATGTTGAGTGAGGCCACCGCGCAGTACAAAGTTCGAGGAAAGATCACTGATAACAAGGGAATGCCTGTCTTATATGCGACGATAGAGTTAATGAGAGATAGTGCGGTGATCCAGACATGTTCTTCCGATAGCGTAGGGAACTATGCTTTCACAAACATTCAGGCCGGGCCTTACCGACTGGCAGGCAGCTACCTGGGCAACAGGCAGGTACAGCCATCATTTTTACTCGTTCGTGATACGATGGTCAACATTCGCTATACTGCCGGTACAGACAAAGTATTGCAGGGTATTACGGTCACCTCCAGGCGACTATTGATAGAGAAAAAGATAGACCGCCTGGTGTTCAATGTGGAAAACTCAATTGTAGCTGCCGGCGGAGATGCAACGGATGTACTAAAAGTAACGCCACTTGTAAAAGTGAAAGAGGACGCGATTACCATGACAGGCAAAAGCGGGATGGCGGTAATGGTGAATGACCGGCTGGTACAGTTATCAGGAGAGGACCTGATCAATTACCTGCGGGCAATCAGGATGGAACAGATCAAGACGATCGAGATCATCACCAATCCACCTGCAAAATATGATGCAGAAGGGAATAACGGGATCGTCAATATCATCCTGAAGAAGGTAAAATCTGACAGCTGGAATGCTTCACTCACCAGTAGTTACAAGCAGGCCACCTATGCAACCTATAGTAATGGCGGTTCATTCACTTATCAGAAAAATAAGTTATCGTTCTACGCGGATGTCAATTATACAAAAGGGTCAAAGAAGGGTGTGGAGACAGAGTACATCCCCTACTCCACCGGGATATGGAACAACGATTTTGTAAGAAGGGTATATGCTAACCTGTTCAGCATACGCAGCAGCCTCGATTACCAGCTATCAGACCGTGTAAGCATTGGTGTGCAGTACCTCGGGAGTTTTAATAAACCCGAAACAGGACAGCTCAACAAGACCACCGTGGCACACCCCTCGTCAAACCTGGTAGATTCAGTGATCGATGCAACTAATAACGAAAAGAAAAAGATCAATTCGAATGCGATCAACCTTCATTCGGTAGTTAAAATAGATACGCTGGGAAGAAGTATTTCATTTGACCTGGACTACTTTGACTACAACAATAACATCTCGAGAAATTTTGTTACGCAAAGCCGATCGGGAAATGGAACCACGTTACCCGGGGGATTTAATGCAGCTTCAAATACAGGTGGTCAGAATCTCAACATCTATTCTTTCAAAACCGATGTAAAGCATCCTTTTTCCTGGGTAGATCTATCTTATGGCGCCAAGATATACTTTTCAAAAACGGACTATAATAACGCCTATTATGGCTTAACATCGGGGCACCCGGTGCTTGATCCGGCCAGGAGCAACCATTTCATTTATGATGAGAACATGGAGGCCCTGTATGCATCCGGCAGGAAACAACTTTCGAAAAAATGGGAACTGCAGCTGGGTTTGAGACTGGAAAATACACAGACAAAAGGGAACTCGGTTACGCTGGGAACAGTCACCACAAATAATTATTCGAAATTATTCCCTACAGGATACCTGCAGTATACGGCCAACGAACAGCACACTTTTTCCCTGTCGTACGGCAGGCGATTATCCAGGCCAAGGTTCAATGAGTTGAATCCATTCCGGGTATATTACAGCACTTATAGTTATACACAGGGTAATCCAATGTTAATTCCCGCTTATACAAGCAATATTGAGCTTCAGCATAGCTATAAAGAAATGCTGACGACAATATTCTCCTATTCGAAGACGACGAACGGAATTGGCAACCCACCATTGTTTGACACCGCATCCAAAGTTTCCTATCTTATTGATATGAACTATTATACCACCAGTTCCTGGAATGTTTCTGAGATCTTTGTTTTCAATGGGATCAGCTGGTGGGAAAGTGAGAACGAACTAAATGTATTTTATAATAAAACTTCCACGAACAGGGATCTTCACCTGCAGAATGCTGATGGTTATGGTCTGTACTTTAGTACGAACAATAACTTCTCATTCAACAAAAGTAAGACCTTCAGGGGAGAGGTAAATTTCTGGTATCAGTCTCCACAATTCGTAGACATCTATAAGCAGCAAGATGCTGAAAGCCTTGACATCGGGCTTAGTTATTCATTCCTGAAACGCAGCCTGCAGGCCGCCCTGGTGGTGCAGGATCTATTGCGAACCAATAAGGACCGTGCGGCAACTAACTCAGGGGGCATCGCCTACAGGTATACAGATTATCCTGACCGCAGGTTTTTCAGGTTCACGCTTACCTATAAAATAGGAAGCCAGAAAGTAAAAGCCAGGAACCAGAAATTTGGTAACGAAAGTGAAAAAAATCGCGCAGATTAAACTAACTACATACAATGCCGGCCGCTGTAAGTAAGAGGACCATGCCGAAGCCTATATGCAAAGAAGGCACTATTCCATGATGCATAAAACAAACTCCAATGCAAAACGAAAAAAAACAAACCGCTGCTGAATTTTTAGGTGTTAAAGTGTTAACCCCACTGGAAGAAAAAGCAGTAATTGGTGGTATTCAGGAAGGTAGTCACCATGACACTGACGAAGGACGTCACCACTCTCACCACCACGATCCAGCAGTGGCTGTGGCTGCTGAGTAACAGCTAAGAAACCTTAAGTGGAGGTGAGCAATCATCCTCCACTTAACCCCTAACTCCTCTAAATTTATCTATATGCAAACCATTGAAAAAGTGTCCCCATTCACTACAGGATGGTGGGATATGTTCCTTGACACTACCCAAAACCTCTCCGCCACTGCTGTTTTCCAAGATTGTATGTCCCGCCATGAAACACATCTCATGCGGGGATATGTGTTACAGATACTGCAAACACTGGCAAAGTTAAGAACTAATCAATACGGGTATCGCGTGTATATTGAAGGCAAGCAGCTGACCTCACATGAAATGAGCCTGGTGTACGACAATCCGCCCTATGATGATGAAGAACTGGAGGACTGGGTAGCGCGTGTATTTGGCGATAAGAAATTTGGCATGATCCTGAACCTGGGTGAGAAATTCAATGCGGAACTGTCAAAGAATATCGCCCTCAAAACAGCGCCATACCTGGAGAAGATCGGGTTTCCTGTAGAAGGGATCAACTTTTCAATCTTTATAGGCAACTACGATAAAACGCCGCTTGGCATCCATAAGGATCCCCCTGGTCAGGATGTGATGCACTTCCACCTCGGCCCTGGCGATAAGGTAATGTATACCTGGAGCAAGGAAGAATATGAAGAACTGACCAAAACCATTGGCAAACAGGATCTTGACCAATTATTGCCTTATGCACAGGAGTTCTCCTTTGGGGAAGGTGATATGTACTTTATGCCTGAAGGAGAATATCATATTGGCAAGCAGGATGGACTTTCTGTGGCCGTTACCTTCTGGAGATATAACCATACCCGTTATAAACTGGTGTCCAAACTGCTGAATGTGATCTTCAGCCAGTTTGCCAAAAAGGGAGATGCCCTGTTGCCAACTGATACCCGTGCGCTTGGGGATGTAAGCGGGCTGGATGACTCCCTGTCTATCCTGGAGATCCCGGAAGACCTGGCAAAGATGAACCTGCGGGAATTACTGTCAGCAGCATATAGTGATTTACGTTATTCTATCCACAGCAATGCGGGCTATAGAACCAGTCCATTTGTAAAGAAAGAGGAAGTAAGCTTCAGTTCCACAGACCTCATCCAGGTAGCGGCACCTTATAAGATCCACTATAAGCCATCACCTAATAATGAAAAGCTACAGGTCTTTGTAAGAGGGATCAAGCTGGAATTCACCAACTTCCCCTGCATTCACCTGGCAATAGACAAACTGAATGAGGGCGCGCCGCTACAGGTGGAAGACTTCCTGAACACCCTTGACCAGGAATGGGATGCAGAGATAGGGCATTACATCCTTGGCCTGCTGTATAAAAACAATGGCGTTGTAAGACTCAACAATTAAATCCCCACTACATGAGTACAGAAACCCGGAAATTTGACGCCGGCTGGTGGAACAATTTCCTGGATACAACAGAGAACCTGACAAAAACCAGTGTGATCAAAGATTGTATCTCCAGGGAGGAAACAGCAGCTATGCAACAATATATGTTGGAGATCATCGCCGAACTGGCCCGTTTGAGAACAAATTCTTTCGGGTATCGCATTTATATCGAAGGCAGGGAACTGTCACATGCTGAGATGCTCCAGTTCTTCGACGTACCGCCGAAGGAAAATGAGGACATTGCGCAATGGGCAGAACGGGCATTTGGTGATAAGAAATTTGGGCTGATCATCAACCAGGGAGAACGATTTAACCAGCAGCTGTCAAAGCTCATTGCTGACAAGCTGAAGCCCCTCATAGAGAAGACAGGTGTGCCGACTGAAGGGATCATCTTTACACTCTTTGTTGGCAATTATGACAGTACCCCGCTTGGCATTCACCTGGATATGCCTGGCAAAAGTGTGATCCATTTTCACCTGGGACCGGGTGACAAAACGATGTATACCTGGAATAATGACGAGTACCTGAAACTGGTAGGAGAAGCCAGGCATAATAACAAGGACCTGGATAAATACCTGCCTTACGCCAACAAATTCCCTTTTGAAGAAGGTGATCTGTACTTCATGCCGGAAGACACCTACCACATTGGTACCCAGAAGGGCTTATCCATGGCTATCGCATGCTGGATGTATAACAGGTCAAATTTCGACTTTGCTACCCGACTGCAGGATCTGGTCGCAGAATCGTATTTACGCAAAAAAAGCGGCAATTTAAAGCCAGATAACAACCCTTTAGACAATCCTGCAGGACTGGATAAGACCCTTGACCTGTTTGAAATTCCATCTGACCTGGAGCAGTTACCATTCAAGGACCTGCTGAAGGAGATCTATACTGACCTTCGCTATTCGCTGCACAGCAATGCCGGGTACAGGACCAGCCCATTTGCCAGGGAAAAAACCACGCCATTGACCCCGGATGATGTGGTTGAACTGGAGCAGCCTTATAAGATCCTCTATAAGAATGCCCTGAACGGGGAAAAGTTGCATTTATTCGTAAGAGGTGCGAAAATCGAACTCAATAAGGAAGAATGTATCAAAGGCTTTATTGATGAGATCAACAAAGGTATACCCGTTACCGTAAGGGAGTTGTGTGCGAAACTGGATCCGGAATGGGATACGGAAATCGGGGATCACCTGGTTTCCCTGATAGAAAAGCATAACGGGGTCAGAATAATCAAAAAGGGATGAGGTTTGTACGCCAGTTAGATCAAACTGATTGTGGGCCGGCCTGTTTATCGATGGTGGCATCGCACTATAAGCGGAACTATACATTGGGTTTCCTGCGCGATCAGTCTTATATCACCCGCGACGGAGTTTCTGTATCGGGCCTGCGGGAAGCCGCGGGGAAAATAGGATTTAATGTGATTACCTGCCAGCTGGATCCTGCCTCCTTAAAACAAAGGGAGGGGTTATTTCCCTGTATCCTGCACTGGCAGCAGAATCACTTCGTAGTACTAACAGGGATTAAGGAAAGCAGGGGATCAAAAAAGATAAGGTACCGGGTAGCCGATCCGGCACTTGGCCCTATTACGATCAACGACGAGGCTTTCAGAAGATCGTGGTTGTCTGGCAGCGAGGAAGGCATTGCCATTTTTCTTCACCTGCAGGATGATCTGCCTGTTGTGAAAAGTAGTGATCACAAGGAAATCACTTTTAAAAGTGTGCTGCATTACCTGCTGCCTTTTAAGCGGCAGCTGGGAGTAATGATGCTGATGCTGGCATTGGGAAGTATCATCAATTTTGCATTTCCTTTCCTGATGCAGCAGATGATAGATAAGGGTGTGGCGCAAAAGAACCTGGATCTGATCACGATGCTGCTCCTGGCGCAGGTGAGCCTGTACACAGGGTCGATGGTGATCGAGATCATCAGGAACTGGCTGATCCTGCATATTGGTAGTAAGATCAGCATTTCTATTATTTCCAACTTTTTGAAGAAGCTCCTGCAGTTGCCCCTGAAATTTTTTGATAGTAAGATGATGGGGGATTTTAATCAGCGGATCAAGGACAATGAAAAAATAGAGGTGTTCTTAACAAGTCAAAGCCCGGTAATCTTCTTTTCCGTGATCACGTTTTCGGTTTTCTTTATCGTGCTTTGGTATTACAATTTTACAATTTTATCAGTTTACCTGTTACTGACGGTGGTAGCGGTGAGTTGGACCATGCTCTGGATGAGTAAGCGGAAGCTGCTGAGTCATCAGCGTTTTCAAAACAGGAGTCATAACCAGGAGCTGGTATCAGAGATACTGAATGGTGTGGCTGAGATTAAGCTGAACAACCTGGAGGATTATAAACGATCGCAATGGGAGAAGATACAGTTGCTGTTGTACAACATCAATAAGCGGCTGCTTAAATTCGACCAGTTTCAATTGTCGGGGTTTGAATTTATTAACCAGATCAAGAATATCCTGATCACTTTTCTGGCAGCATATTATACAATCAAGGGGGAGATTACGCTGGGCCAGTTATTGAGCATTTCTTATATCGTTGGGCAGATGAACTCTCCTATCAACCAGCTGGTGTTGTTCCTGCGATCCCTGCAGGATGCGCGGCTAAGCCTGGAGAGGCTGAATGAAGTGGAGAACCAGCCGGTGGAACCGGAGGGGATTGTCACTAATTTACGTGAGGGTGGATTTAGTTTAAACAATGTTACTTTCCGGTATGGAGGTCCCACATCTGCGAATGCGCTGAAGGATGTAAGTATCCGGATTCCGGCGGGTAAGGTCACTGCTATTGTAGGGGCCAGCGGGAGTGGCAAGACGACCCTGATGAAATTGCTGCTCAGGTTCTATGAGCCTACGAATGGGCAGATTTCCCTTAATAATACCGGCATAGATAAGATCTCACAAAAACATCTCTGGGCCAATTGCGGCGTTGTTATGCAGGATGGGATGATCTTTTCAGATAGTATAGAGCGGAATATTGCTACATCGGACGAAGATATCTGCGTGAAAAGGTTGCAGCAGGCAAGCGATATTGCCAATATCAGTTCGTATATCAACACCCTGCCATTAAAGTACCGGACAAAGATAGGGGTAGCGGGGAATGGGCTTTCCGGCGGGCAAAAACAACGGATCCTGATTGCCAGGGCTGTGTATAAAGATCCGGATTTTATCTTCTTTGATGAGGCTACATCAGCACTGGATGCGGAGAATGAGAAGATCATTCATAATAACCTGCAGCGCTTTTTTAAGGATAAAACGGTGGTGATCATTGCACATCGCCTGTCCACCGTTAAACATGCGGATCAGATCATTGTTCTCAAGCATGGGCGTGTGGTAGAACAGGGCAATCACCAGGAGCTGGCGGGCATGAAGAACGAATACTATAACCTGGTTAAAAACCAACTGGAATTAGGCAATTGAATGGCAGAATATTTTTGCAGAGGCTGACTAAAAAGTAAAATGAAGGCGCTGAGAATTGTGTAAAAGCCATTTCGTCTCCATCACCCACCCGAGAGGGGATACCCTTTTTAGTCAGCCGCTATATGATTATAAAAACCTGCTAAAGAATTCATAGGTCCTTAACATCTGGTCTATCCGTTGCCTGTTATCACCACTCCTCACCAGTTCATGGCTGGCGCCCGGATGCCTTACATACTCTACCTGCCGGCCCAATGTATTCAGGCTTTTAAACAGCATCTCACTCTGTGATACACCTGTTCTTAAATCACTTTCACCATGGAAGATCAACAAAGGGGTGGTAATATCCTTTACATAATTAATAGGCGATTGTTCTTCTAACACACCTTTTACACTATCCACAAAAGGGAATCCTCCAAAATAATTATCTAACATCTTACCCGCATTTCCTTCTCCGAAAAAGGTTTTAAAGTCATACACACCACGCTGGCAACTGGCAGCCCTGAAGCGATGATCATGCCCTACGATCCATGCAGTTAAGTATCCCGCGTAAGATCCTCCGCTCAAAAAACGCTTTGTCGTATCTATCCATCCCTGTGCTTCGGCCTTTGTTAAAGCTGTCAGTACATCGCTGGACGGGCCTACCCCCCAATCACGATAATTGGCCCGGAGAAATTGTTTGCCGTAACCACCGGAACCCCTGGGATTGCAATAGACGACCCCAAAGCCTTTTCCACAAAAGAACTGGAACTCATGCCACATACTCGGTTCTCCGGGGCCCCACATGGCAGAAGGTCCACCATGCATATCCAGGAGTACAGGATATTTTTTACCCGGATCAAAATTAAGTGGCTTCATGACCCAGTATTCTATTGTCAGCCCTAAACTATTTGTGAAGGTGAATTTTTGTGGAATGGATAGTTCACGTTCGCTTAACCAGTCTGTGTTTAAGTGGGTGATCATTTTAGGCGCTTTCACGTTCAGGTCTGAAATAAAGATTTCCGATGGATCCTGGATCCATGTCTTCGGGAATATTAGCTGATTGCCACTGAGATCAAATTCACTGATTCCTTCATCTTCGGAGGTGAGTCTCTCTGCCTTCCCTGTTTTCACATCTGCCTTATACAAGCTGGTACCGCCATTATTGACGGCAGTGAAATAGATCGTCTTTTCATCTGCAGAGAATTTCGTCTCTCCTTTTATGCGATCCACCGGCACTAAAACGGGGTTTGCCAGGGTGGCCAGCGGACAGATATACATCGCTGCTACATCGAGCTGTTTTTCACTGCCACGCTGGGATACCAGCCATTTGCCGGAGGGGGATACTGCTTCTAAAAAGTAGGAAGAATCGGGTGCATGTAATAAGCGGGTGAGGTTATTTCCATCTGTACCGACAGAAAAGATCTCTATGTTCCTGTTATCATCCGGATGCTTATCGGCATTCATATAAGCGGCGATGAGGATCTTGTCATTGCCGGCAAAGACAGGGTTGTGGTAAGAAAAGAAGCCATGCGTGAGCTCTCTTGGGCTGGCACCTGCAGCTGTGTCTGTAATAAAGATATGAGAGAGGCTGACTTCAGGATTGACAAAAGTCTCTGCCTGGAATTTGGAATGGGTGATCACCTTGGCCTTATTGTCTTTTGCATTACCGGCGAGATAAGCCCTGATGGCCCGCAGATCTCCATCCGGATCAGGGGATGTGGTATCTGTGAGCAGGTCTTCATTATGGGCAAAGCCAGGTGCGCCATCGTTCCAGGAAGGCACTTTTCTACCCGGGTTCAGGTTTTTGTCATTGACAAGGTCCTGTAAGGAGATATCGGCGCTGAACACCAGCTGCCTGCCGTCAGGGCTCCAGACCGGCTTACTACAGCCGTAGGAGAAGTCGGTCAGCTGGCGGACCGTGCCGGTAGCGGTGTAGTACAGGAAGATCTGTGATTTTCCTTTGACGGGTCTTATAAAAGCGATGGTATTGCCGGAGGGGTTATAAGCAGGTGAAGATGTTGCTCCTGTGTCCAGTAACTGGGCTTTGCCGGAGAGGTCTGTGAGGTATAACTGTCGCAGGTAGCTGTAGTCTTTTTTCTTTGCTGTATCCGGGATGATGCTGGTGACAGTGTAGACGGCATGTTTTCCGTCCGGGCTGAGTTGTACCTCTGAGGCCCTTTTTATTTTGAGCATGTCGGTGACGGCGACGGGTTTCTTTTGGGCGTAAGCGATGTGCGTGGCAGTCAAACAAAGGAGTGCCAGTACGGCCGGTTTAGTGTTCATAAGCGATTTAGGTTGAGTGTTGTGCTTATTGAAAAATAGGAAATAAATATTGTAAAAAAAAGAGGGCCTATAGGACGGGCAGAAAGAAGTATGAGGAAGCGTCCGCTTTGATGGGGGATACAATGGCTTTGCAACAGGCTAAGTATGCAAGGTAAAAAAGGATGGATCAAAAGTAAGATTCTCTGACAGCGGAAACTGTTGTGCAGGCAATTCTTACTTTTGATCCACCCTCATTTTTAAATTTTAAAAGCCGTTTCTAATTGGCGTCATGGTAAATGTAAAGTGATGATCCTGGTAATGTACCCGGTACTTTTCGAGCGGCAGTCTACCCCAGCTATCGATACCACCTAATCCCATCTGCGCTTTATCAATACAAACATTCGTCAGGGGTTCCGGTTCTAACAATTCGCTATGACGCTGATCTTTCTGAATACCATCATCCAGTGTTTCTATGGTGTAATGCAGCGCGGAAATTGAGAATGCGGTATCACCTGTAAAGCGAAGACCATTCCCTCCTACTGTCATTTGATTCCACCAGCGTACATCTGTTTTAGTACCGTTTTCCTGCGGACGAATATAAGGATAGAACTGCTGATCTACCGTTTGTGCATATACGCCTAATTGTGCATCGCTGTTTCTATCGCTGTAATTTTCTCCTGGACCGCGGCCGTAATATTTGATCCGATCGGTTTCTTTCGGCATTTGTAATTGCATACCGAATCTGAACATATCGGATACTTTGGCACTTTTATCTGCTGTCAGGTCTTGTGTTACCCTGATGGCACCTTCGTTGGTGATTTCGTAAGTCAGGGCCAGTTTCCCTGATACAGCGGGTATATCATAAGCAGCCTGCACCACGATGATGCCGTTCTTGTTCTGGCTATTGAATGATGTCAGCTTTAATTCAGGGTTTTTCCATACACGGTATCTATGCTGCAAGCCTGCACCAAAATCATTGTCGGTAGGAGCCCGCCAGAAATTAGGCGTAAGAGATGTACCTTCTTTCATCATTGACTGACCTGCTATGATATATTGATTCAGGAACCCATTGTGTTTATTAAACTGGATATCTATTTTATTGTTCTTAACAATCAGGTAATTCTCATCATTATTCTGCACATGTAAAGAATCTGCGCGATCATTCACAGCCAAATTGTTGCTAAAATGATAATCAGTGATACCTAACTGGTTTTTAGCTACAGTAAATCCCGCTGGCAAGAGGGTTTCTGTCTTTTTCAATTTAAAGCTGATATTGAGCAACACTTCTTTACCTGCAGGGATTTCATAATCCAGCTTGTATGATTTTTTCTGATGAGGAGCTATATCTAAATCGAAAATAAATCCGGATTGTAATTTCTCACCATCGGCTGTTAATTCCCACTCTGCATAATAGATATCCAGGTTGCGGAAGAAATTTTCATTGTAAATGCTGATCTCTCCTTTTGTAAGATCTCCTGCTGTAGCCCAGATATTCTGGTAGAAATGACCTACTTCATAAGCATGAGGATTAGGTCTTCTATCCGGAGAAATAAGGCCATTATCCAGGAAGTTATTATCTGAAGGATCATACTTATTATAGGATCCGCCATAAGCATAGTGAATACGGCCCTGTGCATCTTTCTTGTGCAGTGACTGATCTACCCAATCCCAGATAAAACCGCCCTGGTATTTTGGATATTTACGCACCAGTTCCCAGTACTCTTTAAAATTCCCATCGGAGTTACCCATTGCATGTGCGTATTCACATTGAATGAGTGGCTTATTCACATTGCCCAGTGCATACTTTTCACAGTCTTCCGGAGATAAGTACATAGGGCAGTAAATGTCAGTATAGTTATTGGTACCAGCCTGTTCAAACTGTACAGGACG
Source organism: Chitinophaga sancti (assembly GCF_034424315.1). Taxonomy (GTDB): domain Bacteria; phylum Bacteroidota; class Bacteroidia; order Chitinophagales; family Chitinophagaceae; genus Chitinophaga; species Chitinophaga sancti. The sequence goes on along the minus strand of NZ_CP139972.1, from coordinate 7,147,395 downwards.
GGATTTATCTTCTGCTTTGATCCAATTGTAGCAGGCTTCAAAGTTAGGTCCGAAACCGGCCTCATTACCCAATGACCAGATGATTACCGCAGGATGGTTGTAGTTACGTTGCACATTGCGTTCATTACGCTCCAGGTGCGCTTTGGCATAAGCGGGATCTTTTGCCAGGGTTCTATCTCCATATCCCATACCATGAGATTCCACATTTGCTTCGGCTACCATGTAGATACCATACTGATCGCAGAGTTCATACCACAGGTTATCATCCGGATAATGACAGGTACGTACTGCATTCACGTTCAGTTCCTTCATCAGGCGGATATCTTCCAGCATACGTTCCCTGGAAACTACGTAGCCAAAGTCAGGATCCATTTCATGACGGTTCACTCCTTTTATCAACAATGGCTGACCATTGACCAGTAACTGTGCGTTTTTGATTTCCACTTTGCGGAAACCCACCTGTTGGCGGATCACTTCTGCTACTTTATCTTTATCTTTTACAGTTACGATTACCTGGTACAGGTAGGGATTTTCGGAGGACCACTTTTCAGGAGCATTCACTTTCAGGGAAAGTTTTTGTGCGGCTGTACCTTTGCCCTGGGCACTGGTTACCAGCTTGCCCATTTTATCAAAGAGCTGCACATCTACTACGGCATCTCCTTTCAGCTGCAGGTTCACGAGCAGGTTAGCATCTTTGTACTGGTCGTCCAGTTCGGGTGTTATTCTCAGGTCTTCCACATGTACGGCATTCCTGGCAAAGAGATAACAATCCCTTCCTACGCCTGAAAGGCGCCAGAAATCCTGGTCTTCCAGGTAGCTACCATCACACCAGCGAAATACCTGGAAGGCGATCAGGTTGGGCTGACCCGGTTTCAGGTATTTAGTGAGGTCGAATTCAGTTTCCAGCTTGCTATCCTCACTGTAGCCTACATATTGGCCATTTACCCACAGGTACATATTGGAGGTCACAGAGCCGAAATGAGCGATGATTTGCCTGCCGGACCATGATGCAGGCACCGTGATTTCTTTGCGGTAAGAACCTACATGATTCTTTTCTGAAGGCACGACAGGTGGGTTCAGGGGTGCCTGGAAATGCCATGGGTACTCGATATTGGTGTACATGGGATCACCATATCCATTCAGTTCCCATATACCAGGTACAGGTATTTCCTTCCATCCTTTATCATTAAAGCCCTGTTTGAAGAAGTCTGTCGGACGGGCATCGGCATCTGGTACCCAGTTGAATTTCCAATAGCCGTTCAGGGTAAGGAAATTCGAAGAGTGCTCTTTTATGCCTTGCCTGGCGAGACTTTCATTTTCGTAGGGGAAAAAGTTTGTATGCATCGGCAGGCGGTTGACCGCGTTGACCCTGGGGTCCAGCCATTCATTGGATTGGGCATACAGGTTGTGTGGTTGTAAAGAGCAGCAAAGCATAGTTGCGATGAGAGCTACCCCGTTGAGACCGTTTTTCATAATTTCAAGATATTAATATTGGCATGGCGATAAATATAGTAAAAGTATCGCTAGTGCCATAGGCGAAAGCAATCAAAAATTTATATTTTTGAAGGTATGAGAGAAGCAATTTTGAATAAATTAAAAGAAAATTCACTTTCCTTTAAAGAGGTGATTGAATTTATTGAAGCGGGTTATACACATCAGCCTACGGCATTTAAGAATGGAGCGGTGTATAACGAGGCGACACAGAACCAGGGTAGTGCGAAGGTGTTTGGTTTTGCGAAATTGAATGGGTGGAGTAAGGAGGAGACCTTGTTATTATTTGCGGAGCATTACCAGGCGGTGTTAGGTCATCCGGATGCGACGGATCATCAGAATATCAGGCAGTTTATGCAGCATGGTTGGGATGGGATTGTGTTTGAGGGCACGGCGCTGACAGCGAAATAATTGTAAACAGGTTGTATTGAAACAATTTAAAAGGGTTCATGATAGACATCATGAACCCTTCTCCTTTATTGCTCGTCTATTTAAAAAAACTATTTTTTAGGCTCCAATGGTTCTGTTATTTTTCTGAGTGTATTTGCATTCACACCAGGATAACTCTTCATTGTTTGTATGCATGGTAATATTTCTCTATTCAATTTCTCAATCAGTGATACTGTTTGTTCAGGATGATATTGAATCTGTGAAGAAATATTGGACAGTGACAGGATACAATCTGATGTATTCGCTACCCAGTCAATCCTGGCAGTTTCATACTTCATTTCTTCTGTTGACTGTGGTAAGCGTTTCAGGATGACAGCTGCCTGGTAGAGCAGGTTTTCCTTTCCTTTGCCAGCTACATTTGGTGTAACTTTCACTTCCAGCTGTTCTGCACAGGAGGTAGCAGGAATGCTTACTACGGCCATCAATCCATTGGCTTCATATTTCCAGGTAGCTGGTTTACCGTTCACGGTAATAGCAGCAGGTGGATAAATGGAAGGATACCTGATCTCGTAACTTCTGGCTGATGCCATGCCTTTGTAAGCTCCTTCACGTGGAGAGATGGTCAGCACCATTTCACCATCAGCAGCCACTACATTTTTCACAGGTGTGATACCGTAACCTTTGTCTTTATATTCTTCAGAGTTGCCATCATCTTCATACAACCTTGTAGCACCGCTACCACCGGGGATCACTGTCAACACCAGTGTATCGGATTGCTTTTGCAGGTTTTTGATATTTCCATACATAGGAATGATGCTGCCGCCCTTAATGAATACAGGCACCTGGTCTAAGGTATATGTGTTTTCTACGAACCTGTTACCTGTTACGAGGGAACCGGAGAAATAATCGAACCATTGACCGGCAGGTAACCAAACTTTCTTGGTAGAAAGATGTGTAAGGCTGTCTGCTTTTGCTGTAACCGGTGCTACGATCATATCATTACCAAACATGTACTGTTCCTTTGCGGTATAAGCTTCCGCAGCTTCAGAATAATCATAGTACATAGGACGGCAGATGGATACACCTGAATCGTAGGCTTCGTGGGAAGCGGTATAGATATAAGGATTCAATGTATAGCGGAGCTGGTAAGCATTCAGCATCATTTTGTAATGTTCAGGGAATTTCCAGATCCTGCGTTCATTGAATGCACTCTTTGAACAGTGGGTTCTGAAGATCGGGCTGAAAGTACCGAACTGAATCCAGCGGAGGTATAATTCAGGATCAGGATTATCAGCTACGTGACCACCAATATCGTGGCTCCAGTAGCCATAACCAACGTTACTTGCGGTTGCGGTGAAGTAAGGTTGGTAAGCTAATCCAGCCCAGGTACTGCGGCTATCACCGGAAAAACCGATCTGATAGCGGTGATTGCCCAAGCCACCCCAGCGGTGGAATAAAAGTGGGCGACCGCCTTCGCGTTGTTTGTCGGTGAAGAATGCGTAGTTCAGCCACCATGTATTGCTCAGGCCTTTCAGGTTGCGGTTTTCCAGCCATTGTTGCCAGTCGAGCCACCAGAAATCGATGCCTTGTTTTTCTATTGGATGCAGGACACTATCGAAATAGATCTTTGTCCATTTTTTATCTTCAATTTTGAAAGGGATATTTTTCTGACCGGTGGTATCGAAGCCGTAGGCTTTGGCGAAGGAATTATATTGATCTTCCATCGGAGCGATACCTGAGGCTGGGTGCAGGTTGAGTGCGGTTTTTACACCACGTTTATGCGCCCAGGTGAGGAATTCTTCTGGTTCAGGGAAGAGGTTTTTATTCCAGGTATAGCCAGTCCATCCTTTTGGTTCGCCCATCATATCTCTTTTCCATTCCATGTTCAGGCCCCAGGTATAGTGCCAGTCCATGTCGATGATCAGTACATCGATAGGGATGTTGTAAGTGGTGAAATCGTTGAGGAGGCTTCTGAGTTCATTGTCAGAGTATGTCCAGTAACGTGACCACCAGTAGCCGAATGCATATTTCGGCGGCATAGGAATTTTACCTGCTACGCGGGTGTAGTCGTATAAGGCTTTCTTATACTCGTGACCGTAGCCGAAGAAGTACCAGTCCTGTTTATCACCTTCAGCGCGGGTGGTAGCCCAATCCCAGTCTTTGTCTCCGTCGAAGAGGAACTGTTTGGAATCGTCGATGAGGGTCCAACCGCTTTTTGAGAGGATACCATCTTCGAGTTTTGCATCACCATCGGTGTTATCGAGCGTACGGGTGGTGCCTTTAAGATTCAGGGAATCTTTGAGGCCGGGTACCCAGTCAACTTTTCGACCGTTGAGGGTGAGGGTGATCTTCAGGTTGTCTTTAGAAAACTTGCCTGCGTTCTTTTTGTAGCGCAGGGTAAGATTGCTGGTTTTTATTTCGAGAAATTCGCCTGATTCCTTTTTTTGGAAGGGGGTGACAGGGAGGTTTCTGTTGATAAAAACGAGGGAGGCTCTGTCCTCAAAGGCGGCTTTGTCATTCCATTCCATGCGGATGAGGCTGGGCGTGAGAATGGTAAAGCGGGCATTGCCGGTGGTCACTTGTGAGGCCGGGTTGGCCACAGGGTTTTGAGACCGGGCTGTGAGGGAGAGGAAAAGCAGGAAAATGTTGAGAACTCTGTAACTCATGATTTGACGCGGAAATTCTAGTAAGGCGGGAAGATAGGGAGATTATTTGGAGGGAAACATGATGGTTGTCAGCGGGTCGGGAGATTTTGTTCCCCTTATATTATTATATATATTCACGCTACATTTTTAAACCCATATTGAGTAATGAAAACAACTCTTTCGATTTTATTAATTTTCATTTGTTCGCTAAATGGTTTTGCGCAGAAAAAATGGAATACTGAGATCCCCAAGCAAATCATTATCGTTAGAAGTACAAAGAGTTATGATGAGGCATTGACGGCAGCAAAGGATGCGTCAAAGAAGCTGGGGAAGAAACTGGATCTGCGTGATTTGGTTCCGGATAAAAAGATCGGACTAACCTGGCCGGAGGGTCTTTGTAAAACAGGAGAAAGCGATGAAAAATATTTCCCGTATTACCCGGCGAGAGGAGATGGCAATGCGGAGAATGATGATTATATTTCTGTAGAGTATTCTGATGGATATAAGGGCTTTGCAAAAGGGTTTTATATCGTGGTGGCAGGGATCACAGATGCGAGTGGGGTGGCAGCAGCGAAGCAGCTGGCAGATGTGAAGAAGGTGTATAAGGATGCGTATGGTAAGCGGGCGATGATCTGGTATGGAACGATGGATTAAAGAGTTTGAAAAGGTTGTTCTGGTTGGGGCAACCTTTTTTTTATGAGATGTACTGGGCATAGCAGGGAGTGATGAATGCTACAATAGTGAATAGACAATGGGCCTGGGTCATTTTTAGCTATAGTTTAGGATGTATTAAAGTAATGAATAATTTATGCAACACCTGATATTTGATAACAACAGCGGGAAGTCAATTACATTAACCTGTGAGGAGACGACGCTGATTACGGAAACGAATACTGCGGGGAAAGTGAAGACTGCCAGTAAGTCTTTTGCAGATCATAAAGAGGCGGTTACGCAGTTTTTAAAAAAGGAATGGGAGCTATTGAAAAAAGGCGCTGTAATGAAGGCGCCAACTGCAGCGTTGGGGCATCCTCTGTTACATATTTATTTGGGGAAGGGGTATACGGGGTGTTTATCGTTTGCAGCAACGCCGCATGGGGTGTATGTTTACCGGCCTGGTGATGAGCAAAGAGATGAGTTGGTACGTATAACAGCGGATGGAAATATTGCGGAGGTGCTGATCTTGCCGGGCTTACTGGCATGGGAGATTTGTTACGATGCGCAGCGGAATATGATGTTGCTGGATCTGGATCATTATATTTATCAGTATGATTTTTCGGCTTTTACTCAATTGACGCATGGACTGGATAAGCCAGCCAGTTTTGCCAGTATAGGTGGTGATACCTGGGCGTATGCAACACATCCTGCTTATTATATTAATTCGAAAAAGTTTCCATTGGATGTAGAATTTGTCAATGGTTCTATTCCCTTTTGTGCAAAACTTTCACCGGATGGAAAGTTGTTGGCATTACATCATAAAGTGGGGGAAATACAAGTCATCAGTACGGAAGATGATAGTGTGGTGAATACGCTGAGAGGGGATTTTAAGATAGCGGAGCAGTTGTTATGGACGAGGGATAGTAGCCAGATTATTGTGCATGAATTGTATGGTGGGATACGCTTTTTTGAGATGGTGACGGGAGACGAGGTGAGTGAGGAAGGTTTGATGATACCTGAGGCGTATTCGAAGGATGTAGGTGATTGTTGTTTGAATGAGGAGAATTCATTGTTGGTTTGTGTGCAGCGAACGCGTGGGTATGTGTTTGATTTTGTAAAGAAGGAGTTTTTGTATGAGTTTCCGTTGCAGCATTGTGTGAAGAGGGCGCAGGTGAGGTTTATGGATGATAAGACTGTGGGGGTGAGAACGGATTATGGGTGTTTTAGTATTTATCGGGTGAAATAATACCTGCGCAAAAAGACTGCGCACTAATGATATTATCTTTGTATGGTCAGGGAAAAATAAATAATCCCGGTGTCGTAGAGAAGGAATTCTTCGTTCCAGGTGGAGATGCTGGTACTTAGTCCTGGCCTGAAAGGGGCCCTGGATGATAAGCGCCACCGTAAGTGCCTTTTCGAATCATTACCCGGTTCTATTTTTAAGATATTCAGGTGCCGTTTAAAACGAAATACTTCGATCCTTAAGGGGAGGAATAGTGTAACAGCTATCCGGTTCGACTCCGGCATTCGAGTGCCCCACCTTTCATTTTCGTTTTGGGTATTGCCCTGGAAGTTATTGTAAGTGTCGTAAAGTAGAGTTACTTCGATTGCGGTTCGGGAGGTTGCAGGTTCGAGTCCTGCTTTCGCGGTAAAATGCGGAATAGCGTAATGGTAGCGCGCCAATACTTTACTTGATTGTTACCTTACATTATTATCAGATCGCCTCTTTGGGGCGATCTTTTTTTTTAATGATTTTCAAGATCATTGTTTTTTTAAATAATATTTTTGACTATTAAGACAGCAAACCTTCCGGCGATCCACGGGCCGTGAAGGGCCTTAATCATTTAACCTTTACAATAATGATTTTAAAAATTAAGAGTACGCAGGTCCGACTAATGATCGTATTTCTTTTCTGCATTCAGTGCAAACAGCTGCTAGCGCAGAAAAGCAGCGGGGGCAATTACGCTGAGAAAGTAAACACCCTTATTGGTTCGAAAGGAAAAGGCCACGGGATCCAAGAGCGGTATCTTGAAGCGGGATATACGTTTCCCGGGGCTATGTACCCCTTTGGTATGGTACAGTTTACGCCAACATTTTTCACGGAAGAAAAGGGGTTTGTTGTAAATCAACTCAGTGGGGCTGGCTGTGAACATTTGGGAAATTTCCCGATGCTTCCGCTGCCAGGAGCACTTAAGACTTCGCCCGATTCGATGCTGCACCTGGATCCCCAATACCAGGTTAAGAGTGCGGTAGCAGGGTATTACCAGGTAAAGGTGAAAGCGAAAATTGATTGTGAGCTTACCGTTACGAAAAGAACGGGGATGGCAAGAATGCGCGGCCTGGCCTCAGAGAAAAAGATGACGGTAGTGATCGGATCAGGCATTAATTCAACCACCATCACTGATGCTCAAATCAAAATAACCGGCCCGGGAAAATGTGAGGGGTATGCAAATACCGGTTCCTTCTGCGGATCTCCCTCTACCCTAAAGGTATATTTTGTGGCAGCATTCGATGCCCGTCCGACAGCTTCCGGCACATGGAAGGATAAAGTTATTCAGGCTTCTTCCACATCCGCAACAGGAGAGAATTCTGGTGCCTATTTTACTTTTGATATTTCTTCAGGGAAACCGGTGGGCTATAAATTCGCCATTTCCTATGTCTCACTTGAAAATGCCAGGCAGAATCTTGCTGCTGAAAACCCGGGATGGTCATTTGACCAGGTAAAGCAGGAAGCGACAGCCGCCTGGAATAAATACCTGGGGAAAATAGAAGTTTCCGGCGGCAAGACCGACCAGGTTACCCAATTCTATACACATTTATATCACTCTTTTGGACATCCGAACGTTTTCAATGATGTAAATGGTGAATACAGTGGTGCAGACCACCAGGTGCATAAAGTGGAAAAGGGTGATTATTATACCTCATTCAGCAACTGGGATACCTATAGAACCCAGGGGCAGCTGATCAGTATGTTGGCTCCCAAGGAAATGTCTGATATGGTTGCTTCCCAACTGGCATTTGCAGAACAATCAGGCGGAGGATTTGCCCGATGGATCATGGGAGACACTGAAACGGGCATTATGCAGGGCGATCCCACCGCTATACTGGTTGCCAATGCCTATGCTTTCGGTGCCAGGGATTTTGATTCAAAGAAAGCACTGGCCATCATGCGAAGGGGAGCTGAGGTGCCCGGAACGAAATCACAGAATATTCTCACGCGCCCTTACCTGGAGCAGTATCTTAAGAAAGGATATATGCATGCTTCAATGATGCTAGAATATACTTCTGCAGACTTTGCCATTGGTCGTTTTGCACTGGAAGCATTTAATGACAGCACGCTTTGGCGTAGTTATCTGAAAAGAGCGCAGGCATGGAAAAACCTGTATAACCCATCTACCGGCTGGCTGCAATCAAGGAATGAAGATGGATCCTGGAAAAAATATGATGAAGATTGGCGCGAGGCTAGTTATAAAAACTATTTCTGGATGGTACCTTATAACCTGGATGGACTGGTTGAATTATCAGGTGGGAAAGCGAAAGCAGAACAGCGGTTGGATGAGTTCTTTAGTAAGCTCAATGCCAGTTACAACCAGGAATGGTTTGCTGCTGGTAATGAGCCTGATTTTCAGGTTCCATGGGTATATAACTGGGTTCGTGCGCCTTATAAAACCCAGGAGACAGTATGGCGGATCCTTAATGAACAGTATAGTAACCGTGATAATGGTCTGCCTGGAAATGATGATCTTGGGGCGATGGGGGCATGGTATGTTTTTGCTGGAGTTGGGTTATATCCGATGGTTCCGGGGGTGGCTGGTTTCTCTGTTAATAGTCCAATTTTTTCTTCTATTCATATTCATTTGGGAACGGGGAAAACGCTGGTTATACGGGGCGGAGATGCCGGGAAAAAATATATTAAGGCTTTGAAGTTAAATGGTGTGGCATTGGATGGAACGTGGATTCGGTGGGGTGATATTAGAAATGGTGGGGCGCTTGAATTTACTTTGGATGGAGTGGCAGATAAGAATTGGGGAACGAAGGGGGTGCCACCTTCTTATGACAATGATTAAAGATTTTTAAAAGAGGGCGTCTTATAAGACGCCCTCTTTTTGTTACCCCGGCTGTATTGATAACCGGTCAATAATGGATAATTCCGTTTTCTTAATAAAGGAAAAAGGTTCACAATTAGTAATTGTGAACCTTCAATTAAGTGCAAGCGGTAAGAAAAACATTACAGCTTTTTGTGGAGCTGGCGGGAATCGAACTAATTTGTCCTATTTCCTCTCCAATATAATGACATGCTATAATCTGCATAATAAACTTTCGTCTCTATAATAGGCAAAGTAACCTAATTAGTCTCTCTTTTCCTAAACTATTTTCCCACCAATTCTGCCGCAATAATTCATCCCAAAATATTTTTTAAATGTTGCAACACTAGTTTGGAATAAAAACTATATATTCATAAAAATTTAGCCCATCTTTTCGAAATCCCTGATACTATTTTAACAATTATCCCAAAACACCACATTATGATTGACTTTACAACTGACTGTTCAAGATTGGGCGTTTATGGCGCTTGGCACTTAGTTTTTTACCTTTCAAAATACCGTAATACACCAGGTACTTATTCTAATTATATTATTAAATTTAAAGAGAAAGAGGTTGATGTTATAAAAGCATGGACAAAATGGGCGCTAATTGAAATTCCAAAACTTAATATTCATTTTGATTATATTATTAGAGCTTTGGGTAGTGCAGAATTGCGCCATCAACCTGATAGCAAGGGATTGGATATAATTGGTGGATGGCTGGCTAAAAAAATGTCTTCTGTCTATTGTCCAGAAGTATTGATGAAAACACGCGTCACTAAACCAATGCACACGTTAAAGACAAGGCCAGAAAGAGAAGCTGAAATGCATATGGCTTATGTAGTAGCTGATAAAAAGTTTGATTTAAATAATAAAAATATTCTTATAATTGACGATGTAACGACGGCTAAAATTACTACAGCTGAAATGTTAAGAGCTTTAAGAGTCGAATGGCCTAGAGCAAGATTTTATATTTTTTGCTTAGGAAAGACGGAATATGAAGATTATCTAAATGATGTTGTACCAATAAATATTTTTAATAAGTTATTGAATGTTTAGTTTATCTATAGAACAAATTATAAAGATTATGTCGATGCCTAAAATAGGGCGTAAGACAGCTTACAAACTAATAAACGAGATTAATTATAATATTTCCGATGATAGGGATTTGTTAGATTTTTTGAATGAAAAAGGTAAATCATATAGGTTGCCTTTTTATTCACAAGATGATTTTAATTCTGCCATAATTGATGCTGAACGGATATTGACAGATTCCGAAAAACAAGGTATCAAAATGCTTTCATATAAGGATGATAATTATCCTGTTTTATTGAAGAAGTCCAATGATTACCCAATTATTCTGAACTACAAAGGAAATATTAACCTGCTTAATGAAATGCCTACTGTAGCTATAATTGGTACTAGAGAACCTACAGAATGGGGAATGAAGTTTGGAATTAGATTGTCTGAAGTATTTGCTGAACAGAAATTTAATGTTGTAAGTGGTTTAGCAAAAGGGTGTGATGCTGCTGGTCATAGGGGAGCATTGAATGTTAAAGGTATTACCACAGCTGTATTAGCACATGGATTGGACAAGGTTTATCCCAAAGAGAACAAACCGTTAGCAGCAGAGATATTAGAGAATGGAGGATTGCTTGTTTCAGAATATTTTGTTGGGCAAGGTGCGTTGTCAAATTTTTTTGTTGAAAGAGACCGAATTCAGGCAGGGTTGAGTTTGGGAACCATTGTAATTGAGACAGATGTAAAAGGTGGAACAATGCATACTGTAGGTTTTACCCTTGATAATGGTAGAATACTTTCAGCTGTCAATCATCCCGAAAATTTGAAGAAGGAACCTAAAACACAGGGGAATCAATTATTGATTAGAGAGCGCAAAGCCAGACCTGTATTTGATAAATCTGAAGTAGATAAACTCATGCTGGACTTATCATCAAGGTTTAACGAACTAAATATACAATGTGAAGGTAGTTACAGTATTTCTACTAAAATCAAACCAATTGCAGATGTTGATTTAACAATAAAATTAAATGAAACTGAATCTAATAATGATTTAGAATTAACTAAAGAAAAGAAAACAAAAGGGAGGAAAAGTAAAAATAAACCACCACAACCTGGACTATGGGATTAATATTTGATTTAGACCAAACAATAATTGACAGTTCCCTTGCCGAATCATATAGAAGTGCAAGAAACTGGTCAGCTGTTTATTCAACAATTGGGAATTTTACAGTCTATGAAGGAATTGTTGATATATTAGGTGACGCGAAAGCAAAAGGAATAAAGATTTGCATTGTGACATCAAGCCCTAGTACATATTGTAATAGGGTTTTGTCGCATTTTAATATTCCACATGATTATACCGTATGTTATCATGATACTACCCGACGAAAACCACATCCAGAACCAATATTGAAAGGATTGCAGTATCTCAATCTCCCTGCTAATAAAGTGCTATCATTTGGTGACAGAGATATTGATATTGTTGCTTCTAATGCTGCAAAAGTCGCATCAGTGGCTTGTACATGGGGATGTTCAGATGTACAAACTTTGAAGGCTGCTAAACCAAGCTATATTGTTAATAGCCCCCGTGAAATTTATGACCTAATAAAAATGGTTTATTGACCTCCAATTACCCAAAGTAACTTATCGAGCATTCTGTTTTCCCGTATTATTTCAATTTTTTTTAGATGCGGAAAATTACTTTCCACTTTCCTTGCCATTAATTCAATCACATCAAGGCAATATTCTAAATCAGATTTATTTGAATTAATAAATTCCTTTACCCCGTTCAAGTAATCTTTATAGGTACAATTTCTTATTCCAATTGCATTCATACCTCTTGAATCCAACGGTAGTACATAATAGGGGTTGTTGAGAAATAAAACCTTAGATGAAAACGATAACGGTCGTTTACCGTGTGCATATTTAGATTTGAACAAATAATCTGATAACCCATCAACATCATCACATTGTTCGCTTAAACACCAAGTTTTGACCTTTTTTAAGACATTTCTTTGATACTGTTTACCTATGCTTCGAATTATTTTAAACTCCGCCAAAAAGGCTGTAAATGAAAATTCAGAATCATTCAAGTATAGTTCGCTAGCTTCTTGCTTGAATTTTTGAAATCTATTAATATAATATAAATCTGTCTCATAAAAATAAAGAAATTGTCCTATCGCTCTAATCCTTAAACGTTCATCAATCATTTGTTGACTTTTTTACAAAAATAGACTTCATTTACTTGAATATCAAATAATTATAATATTTTCATTTTGATAGTGCAATTTTCAAATTGGATAAATTTTGGCAATGATACTATGAAGGTCAATTTAATAATCCTTATAGTAACCGTATGAGTATTGACTTTATATGCTATGTCTCTAAAATCCCTTATATATAGTAAGATAAGTATGTAGTAATAATATAGTAATGATTATATGGTAAAAGTATGGTAGTATATAGATATAAGATATGATAGTAAGATAATTGAATAATGATGTATAATAGATTTACTTGTTTAATGTCATAAGTAATTATTGAAAACCGGATTTTTTCTTTTATATCTTATTTTTTTAATCGGCTTGCATCAAAATCCCTTGCAACCATAGCAAATTATATTGTAGCTTATCATTTCAAGAACACAAAAATCAAAGTAAAATCATGTAGCCCTTTTTGTTGAATGAAAAGGTGAAATATTAATTTGATATAGCCAAAAAATAATTTCAAAATTCCTACGAAACCCTTACTGGTACTGGTTAAAATAAATCATTAGTTATTTGCTTTTTGTTTTTCAATTCGTTAAATTTGATTATAGAGAGTGAGGGAAAAACAAAAAAATATTTCAACACTATTTAAAATATCATGGTGGTTTGAGTAACAATAATTACTACTTAAATTATCATCAAAATAATTGTAGTTCATTTTTAATAGTTAAAATAAAATGCCCGATTATTCTTAGTCGGGCTGTCTTTTTAACAAGAAATGAATAATAATTAATTGAACAACTATAACTATTAAAAATTAATTAATGCATGAAAACAATTACAGCTTCATATTGCCAGAAGGTTTGATTGAAACTATACAATCAACATTAAAAGAAAACGGCAAACTATCCTACACTAAAAGGAACAAGCCAACAAAAGACGGGATTAACTTACTACATAAGTATCTATACATTCCGCACCTATTACTTCAAAACAAAATTTTCAAGAGTGACAGTTATGAAAAGACTGGCGTAGCTATCAATTTCACTTTGATTAAGAATATACTTAGTCTCTCAAGTGAAGAAACTAAGGCTATTGTTGACTATTATATTGAAGTAGGTATTATAGAACTGGTGAATTCATATATCTTTTTGAGTTTAGGCAGCAAAGAAAATAAGTGTAGAACATATCGTTTTACTAATGAATGGAATAATGTAAAGGTCTATAATTATCAATGTCCTACAGATTCAACTTTCATTAAAAGGTTAATTGAAACTGATTATTCAAAGAAACCAATTTCATCAAAATCCCCTGCAACTAAAGCAAATGATGATATTGTTGATTATCAATTAAAAGTATTTAATGAATCTGTTGGGTTGCATCAGTCAGTATATAAATACTTTACCAATAAGTATTCAGTGAGTGTAGATGAATTGATGGATGGAGATATTAAGGTTGATATAAATGACTATATATTTTATTCAATTATCCGAAAGGATTTTAAAATTACTAGACCAGACGGGGATTCACGCATCTATTCCCCACTAACATCAATTAAAAGGGAACACAGGAAATATATTACGTTGAATGGAAAGCAACTAATTGGTTTGGATGTAGTTGGATGCCAGATGTTATTGTCTTCAATTGCTGTTGAGAACTATTTCACAAATACATATGACGGGGTTGAATTGCCTGATGACATGGTGTATTACAGACAGTTAGCAGAAGCAGGTATGTTGTATGAGAAACTAGCAGAAGCAGAAGTTAAAACTTCATTGTTAACAAAAGACAGAACTGCCTACAAACAAAGACTATACAAAGGATTCTTCTTCAGTAAAAACAGCAAAAGGTTAAATAAAATACAACAAGCATTTAAATCATTGTTCCCTAGCGTTTTTGATACGATTGTCAATATTAAAGCCAGCAACGAATATAACAGTTGGGCTATTACACTACAAAAGGTTGAATCTGTGTTGATGCTAGATTTAATCAGCAAACAACTAATTGATAAAGGTATCCAGTTTTTGAATTTACATGATGGGTTGTATTTCTCAACAATAGAAGATTTAAAAGTAGGCGAAGAAATATTAATCAATTGTTTCAAAGATAATGGTGGCGTGAATGTCAGAACGAAAATTGAACAATATGATGAACCTTTTGAATTCATTGAAGAAGGAAAGGACAAAAACGTTATCTGGTTTGAATCAATGGCTAATGTAAAATTGGTGAATCATTATTTTAAAGTTGCTGATACATATTTCAACGTAAAAAAGTTAACAAGAAAAGAGGATTCAAAAGGGAGCAAAAGTAAGAAACTAACCAAGAAGGAATTTCTAAAATTATATGAAGAAAAGAAAGCCGTTGAACAAGAAATTGAAAATAAAGAAGTTAAAGTAGTAAGTATGCTAGAGTATAACGATATGATTTTTAAATCAAAATATATTTATAATCAATTTAGAAAAATTGAAGAATTAGGATTTCAATTAGATCCGGGTAAGATAGACCAATACAATATTTATGATTTCAATGAAGAATGGGAGTTTCATTTTGGTAGTGAATATAACAGTGCCATCATAAATAAACACACCAGAATGTCAGCTTCTTACGGTGGTTACAGACAATACCCAATAGAGGAATTTGTACCTGACATTATATCATTAATCAAAGAAGAACAACTTCTTCTTCAATCAATTGCAACAAAATAAATCACCAATGGAAAAGTTTGAATTGAAAATTGTTGTCCATAATAAAAAGGAAGAAGTGCCTGCTACAGAGAAACTAAGAACTGTATGGGGCAGCAAAGAACGATTAGCCAGATTAAAACAGCCGGTACAAAAATTTCAGACAAAAATTATCTCTATGGATGATTATAACAAATCTTTTTACAAACAAGCAAAACAATAAATAACAATTAAACAAAATGAAAACAGAATTAGAGCACCACATGCAACAACACAAAGAGTACGATGAGTACGTGGATAACTTAATCAAAAAATTCGAAATTGAAAGTTATGATGAACTGGAAGAATTATTAAAACCTTCCCTACTCTCAATTTTGACTTCAGAAGGTTTAACAATGCGGGATTATAAAGATATGATGAAACAATTTGATGAAGTCATAATTGAGAAGTCCAGCAAAGATAATGATGACCTTGAAGAAAAAGAATATCATTCTTATGTGGTAAGTGTGTATGAGGAAGAGCAACCAATCAGGGAAGAAATATTAATCTTCAATTCCCTATAACATTTCATTTGACTAAGAACCACGATTTTATGTTAACCCAATAAAAAGAAGCGGTTTATTCATATTTAAAAATAAAATAATAAATATGAATGAGCGCAAATTTTCACCAAGACCTTTTATTAGGTAGAACTATTGAATCCCAATTAGCAACCATCTTTGAAGCAGCTGGTTACACAACAATCAACACGAGAGATAAAGAAGATTTCCCCGACTATGATTTAATTGTTACCCATCCGGACGGCACTACTTCCACCGTAGAAGTGAAGTACGATAAGATGGCTAGTCAAACCGGTAATGCAGCCGTAGAATATCAAAAGTTAAAAGACAATAAAATAATTCCATCCGGTATATTTGTTTGTAAAGCAGATTTCATTGCTTACAAATTCACCAATGATACCAACTTTTACTTTATTCCACCTGCTGATTTAAAAAGCCTTATCAACAAAAAGAAATATTCCCGAACAGTAAACGGTGGTGATGATAAGAGAAGTGTATTAGCATTGTTTAATTTGTCCTATTTCAAATCCCAATGTGAGAAGGTAAATCTTCAAGTTTTAAAAAGTATAGGCTGACAGTATTTAAAATATAAACAGTTATTAATGGAAAGAAAAGAAGGATTTGAAAAGATACAACAATTGCTCCCTATTATTTATCAATATTACCAAACTAGAGAGATACCTGCAACTTTTGATGAAGAAAAGAAAAAAATATGCGCAGATGTATATTCCCGTTTTGTGTTGCCTGGTGCTATATTTCCTGGATTTAATTGCAGACCATGTGTGATTAGTGTATTTGAATTAATTGAAAGTTTTTGGAACAGAGAGTTTCCAAAATATCAACAGGAACAACAAAAAGAAGCCAATACAGCCAATATAAATTCAACTGAAACAACTATATCACTAAAAGAGATTAAACCTGAAAAAAAGGCAAGAAATAATAAAAAGTAACTTATCAGCTTAAATCAAGTGATACAATAAAGAATAATCTGCTATATTCGAAAAAAAATCCATTATGAGTAAAACAGAGAATTTATTAGCTCGTTGGGAGTTGAATGCAAAAAAATAGCCGATGGGTATATTAGAGAACTAAGGGGGATAGTACCATCAGATGACAATGGCGGGAACGAGAAAATCAGAAAATTTAAATTTGAATTAATCAGAGAACAAATGCAAATCCTAAACAATTCATTACAAGATAAAGAGGTTGATGAAGTAAAGTTATTTGAGGGTATTCAAAAGCTTTATTGGGAAGTTATAGAATATTTCGATTCTTCGATAGTGTTAAATAAATAGTATTTAGCTGTAGGCTCTATTTAATATAGTAATATACTTAGCTGTTTCATTAATTAGAAACAGCTTTTTTATTTTTGAAAGTATTTAAAAAGAGGGCTAACCCAATCGTTTTTTACGCCCCCATACGAAATTAACAACAATGAAAGACCATTTATTCAAAGCCGGAAACAAAGGCAAACCCAAAGGAGCAATTAGTAAAACGGCAAAATATATACGTGATTTTCTGGCAGATGTAATGTTGGATAACCTACCACAATTACAGGCTGATTTAGACAAGATGAAGCCAAGGGATAAGTGGGCCATACTGAAAGGATTATCAGACAAATTTCTGCCGGATTTAACCCATACAGATATAGAAGCAAATGTAAACGGACAGGTGAAGTTTGTAGTTGAATATGTAGATAGTAATATCCAGCATCTACAATCAATTGAATCAACAAATGACACCCTAATTGAAGAAGCACAATTTGAACAGTTAGATCAATCAATTAGCCTGGTTCATGTCTCTCCCGGAATCGAACCTATTTTAAAGAGTAGCTAATTTAATACTGTTTATCAATTAGTTGTGAATGATTATTAATTTATCATAATTAGTTGGTTACCAAATTAGTTACTAAAATGAATGGTTTTAGTGATGCGTTATAATAATATAGAATGTATAAGTTAACCCCCAATTTTTAATGTATGAAGAAGAAATAACCCCAATTAGGATTCAATTAAAACGACCCCATGTTAATCAACAGAAAATACTTTCCTCAAACAGTAGGTTCAAAGTTATATGTGCAGGTAGACGTTTCGGCAAGAGTGATTTAGCACAGATAGCTAGTGTAACGAGAATGTTGTCAGCACCTAAAACATTTGTTGGATATGTAGCCCCAAACTTTGATTTGTGCAAGAAATTTTTCAAAGAGTTCGTTGAATCATTACCTGCTCAATTAATTAAATCAGAGAATAAAGCAGAGTTACAAATTGAGTTCATTAATCAAAGCTTTATTAAGTTCCATTCAGGTGAGGCTTTGCAATCATTTAGAAGTAGGAAGTATCACTTAGTCATAATTGATGAGGCAGCATTTATACCAGACTTAAAAGATGCTTATGAGCAATCGATTAGACCTACCCTAACGGATTTCAGAGGACAATGTATATTTATATCAACACCTAGAGGAGAAAATTACTTTTCTGCACTGTTCCATAAAGGGTTAAGGAATGAAGATGGATATGAATCATTCCATTTTACTAGCTACGATAATCCATTCATTAGTCCAGAAGAAATAGATGAAGCACAAAACACACTTCCATCTGAAGTTTTTAAACAAGAGTTCCTAGCAGAGCCATCAAGTAATAGCGGTTCACCTTTCGGTGGTCAATCAACTATCAATAAAAATGTAGTATCAACCCTATCTAATAATGAGCCAATATGTTTCGGAATCGATTTAGGGAAATCCATCGACCATTCCTGTATAATTGGCCTTGATAACGAAAAGAAGATGGCCTATTTTGACCGTTTTCGTATGGATTGGAATATCACCAAGCAAAGAATTAAATCACTCAATTTAAGGTATCCTAAAGCCCATTATGTAATTGATGCCACTGGTTTAGGTTCTCCAATTGTTGATGATTTGCAATTAGCGGGAATTAACAATCTAGTTCCTTTCAAATTTACAGGAACAAGTAAACCACAGATTATCCTTGAATTAATATTAGCAGTTGAGAAAGGCGAAATTACCTACAATGAGATAACAGCAAAAGAAATGTCAGTATTTGAATTTACTACAACCGCATCTGGCCATATTAGATATTCGGCGGCTTCTGGATATAACGATGATACTATAGCAAGTCTGGCAATGGCGAATAGCTACCATAAGCATTGTAGGAGAATATCAGATTGGAAGTTGTATAGGTGTTAATGTTATCGAACTCCCTTATAATTAGTAAGAATGAATATGTAGTGATAATATAGTGATGAATAATTATTATGATTGAATATTTAAAAGATAAAGACATGAATGAATAACATAGAAGAAATTATTAAGAATTTACCTTCAAGTTGGAAGGAATTGAAATTAAAAGATTATTTGAAAATCGTTGATGTTAGCCTAATTGAGTATACTAATGATATTTATGGAGCAGATTTTGTTAAACTAGATAACGCAATTAGGATACTATCTTCTTTAACTGGTTTAACAGTTGATGAAATTGAAAAACTACCTATGTCTTATGTAAATCAAATGGTAGCTAAGATTTCATTTATGGATAAGTTACCATCAGAAAGGATTAAACCACCATTTAAGATTAAAAGAATCGAACAAATAACTTTCGAAGAATACATTTCCTTTTTGAACTATACTCATAAACCAGAATTAATATTTTCCAACCTGCCAAATATTATAAGGCAATTTTCAATTACTCCATTTACACAAGAAGAAGTTGAAAATCTAAACATGGAAGATGTTCTTAGCTGTTTTTTTTTGTCAAAGAAGCAATTAATGACATCGCTAAACAATTCAATCAGACAAACGGCAAAGAAGTTGATAAAGTTAAAGATGAAGGAAGTAAAGGAACATTTACTGAAGAAATTCAAAATCAAAAAGCAGCAATGCACAAGCAATACGGATTCTACTTTTTAGCAAAGGAAGTAGCAGATTACACAAACTGTACTTTCTTCGATATTATGAATAGACCGGTATTGGAAATTATAGGCTTAACCCTCATCATCACTAACCATATAGAATACAAAAACATGAAGTAATGGCACAATCTTTATCGTCAGCTAGTAGAGCAGCAATACATCAAAGCAGAATTGACCAGTTGGGAAATTTGGGTACTTCAAGGGATAGTTTTGAAGCGGTAGCCGGTGCATTAGAAGAAGCAATTGGAGCCTTTATTGAACGGATTAAAGATAACATTGATTCTTCAAGCACATCTACTACTGGTGCAATTCAGAATATAGAAATGAAGGTTGAAGATAACAGTATCAAGGTCTATGCTAATGATTATTTATTGTACCAGGATAGAGGGGTATCAGGTGTGAAAACTAAATATAACACTCCACACTCCTACACTGATAAGAAACCACCAGTACAAGCTATTATAGATTGGATTACAACAAAGAACATTCAATTACGTGATGAAGAACGTTATCATGGTGAGCCTAGCAAATTCGCACATTTGGACAATGAAGCAAAAATAAAATCAGCTGCTTACGCTATTTCAAACCATATCTTCAATCATGGCTTTGAAGGGAAAGGATTTTATTCTAAAGAAATTCCGCAATTGATTAATGATTTAAAAAGCCAATTTGCCAACTTCTGTGTTCAACAAATTAGTCAGCAAATTGACGTTAGATCCGATGCGACAAGGGTGATAATATCATAAATTTTCTTCTAAGTACTTTTTTAACATTTCATGAAAATCAACCTGCATATAAGCAATTTCATCTGGTAAATTATCTTCATCAATTTTCCATTCTCCGCGTTTATTTGCTCTAAGCAGAATCTTTTTTTCCTTTCCATTATATTCGAAAGTAGCAACACATGTTCTATTATCAGGAGAATTAAAATTAAAATTATAAATAGTACCGCTTATTGCTTGGTTAAAACCCCTTTTCATAATATATACTTGAAGTGTTATTTTTTTCCAATTTCATTAAGTATTGTATCTATGTCGAATTCCGTACTTTTAATAGCTGAAGGATAACTTGACTTCTTAGCAATTTTCCATTCACCATAAGAGTTTCTTTGGACTAACAATTCATAACTTTTCCAATCAGCAGACGCTTTAATCTTACATATCCCGGGTGTACTATGTTCAATATCAAAATAAAGTTTCACCTCACCATTCATTACTATTCTTTCAAAGTTTTCCATACGTAGTATTTAAAATTATAAAGCTAATATAAGTAAAATGGCAATAACAATTCTTCAAAATCCTTATAAATATACCCCTTCAAAAAATAATATTATCTGGTCTGTGTCATCTGATGCGACCAATATAGTATATTTCAAAGTGGTAGTGTACGAAGCTGTAAGTAATAGTATAATCAGTAACTTAAAGATATATCCTTCACCAGATAATCAAACAGGCGCATATATAAACCTATCATTAATTCTACGCTCATACGCTAAGTGGGAATTCAAACCTATCCATGTACCTACATCAGAATTAGTAGATAATTTTGAAAAGAACTTATTCGCATATAAGATAGTCATTACTGAAAAGTTATCCTCATCTGGAAATATTATTGATGGAACTAGTTATACATCTGATACTTGTTATGTATTCAATGGCAAGTTAGATCCAATTACTTTCAAGACTTACAATCAAAATAAGTACCTAGTTCAATCAGGACGTGTTGTAAACTTCCTAACATCCAAACCTGATAATGTTAGGGTAAATGATTCTTCTTTTGAAAGTTTACATTTCTTGCACAATGATTCAGCTGAAGTTATTACTGGTAAATATGAATTCTACGATAAGAATAATAATCTGCTTTACACACACTATGAAGCAATAGACCAAGGCGATGAACGTATATTATATAGGATTAATTGCAGTCTTAAACATCTAAAGATAGCGGTAACTAATGTCAACTTCTCTAATGTTGCTTATTATGATGTTGCGATGGTGGATTACTCACAGAACCCACTAACAATTAATAGGCGTTTTATAATTGAATCTTTGCCCTGTCATCTGGAGCCAGTAAATTTATTTTTCGTTAATCAATTTGGTGTATTTGAGACATTACAATTGTTCAACCCTATTAGTACATTATCAACTACAAAGCAGGCAGTCCAGAATAACCCATACAAACTTAATATTGAAGGTAGGATTGCTGATTATGATGATAAATTATTTAACATTATTGACGAGATATTAACCGTTAGTCCTGAACAACAAATTAAACTAAGTACCGGTATTTTAAATGATGGAATGTTAAAATGGTTGTCCAATCTATTAACTAGCGAACAAATAGTTATGCAGGTATTACCAGATTTATATGTTCCTGTATTATTATCTGATACATCCTATGAAATATCAAATCAAAAATACCAGACTGAACCCAATGTTAAGCAATTCACGTTTAGTTTATCTGATGGATTTACGCCTGATTTTATCTTTGTAAATGCATCAAACACCCTTCCAGCTGTAGTTAATACTGATGGTGACTTCTATACCCGTAATATTTAAAGAATAAAAAAAGAATGCAATCATATCATATTGAGAAAATTAATTTTGCAAGTGAATTAGACCAGGCTACACAAATACTTATTGATATAAGAAAGACAAGTGACCCAGATGAAAGCAGTAATTATACAGATTTAAAAACAGTTAATGTAACTACTACTGGTCAATTGGTTACTCCTGTCAACTTTGATTCGATGTTGCCTGATACTGATTATACTATCAGATACAGGGATACAAACAATACTGTAATATTTACAGAAGAAGTAAAAAGCACTACCCCAATCGTAGTAGGTGATTTTTTAGACAAGACACATACTTTGATGCCTAATATGCAGGTAGAGACAATTAACGAAACAGGTTTGTTAGATTCATATTTACCCGAAAGGATTGGATTTTTATATCAATTAAAAGGGAACTTCAGGGATGTATTAGATCAGTTTGGTAATTTTCAGTATACCGTTAATGACGAAAATATTGGTATAGGTTTTCAAAAGTATGATAATGAAATAGGATTAAGGGTAACTTCAAATGTTACGGCCTTATATCCGGATACATCAGACAGTACGGGCAATAATCAGGCTTCAATACTTGGGCCTGATGGTACGAGAAGTTATTCTTTAGGCTTCTGGTTCTATTTAACTACAGATGAATTGGCACAAACAGGTGTAGATGGTAAATTATGGTTATGGTATTCCGGTACAGTTGCTAGACATATAGGTATCTATATTGACTCCACCACTAAATATATCAATTGGGTACATGTCAAAGATGGAACGACAGAATCAATTGTTTTAGACCATGCTGTAATTGCTAACAAATGGCATAGAGTATTTGTTAGAAGGGATGGAAGTAACCCGTCTGATAGTTATAATAATCAAATTCTTATGAAAGTTGATAGTGGTTATTATTCACCATCAACACCTACATATTTTTCTTCTGCTACCAATTTTGCAGGTGATATTAATGAGAAGATATACTTAGGATTTGGTAGGCAGGATAGCAACGGAAATTTGATAGGAACTTTAGGTACTTACAAATACTTTTATTATCGTGCATCTCTGACTGATAATAATTTGAGAGAGAGAATATTAAATCCCCCATATCCTACTGTGATAATTGCTAATCCAGATGGTTCAAGCCCATATACTGTACCTGCTTATCAATTCATCACAGTAACAAACAATAAAGTTAGTTGGGTAGTACCAAATGATGTTCCCACAGGCTCAAAGAAATGGTTTTATAAAACTTATTCAAATGAGAGAACACCAGTCAATGTTACTATTGTTCCTTTCACTAAAGTAACAACGGGTTATGATATTAACTTCGCTAATGAATCATCAATTGAAAGTAATAAGAATCAAATAGTTAATAAATTTGGTGCATTACATAAGGCTTGGGGTGGTTATGCTAATGGTGGAGTAGTTGGTGATAACGTATACTTTCAAGATGGTAAGTTAGTATTAGAAGCACATGGAGATTGGTATGATGGTACAGTACAAGGAGTTAATAGAGACGGTACACCTAAAATACATACAATACAAGGTGACCCGGTTTGGGGAGATGACCCTAAACTTGGACAGGATTGGACTAATAGAGTAGGTTGTTGTATTGTATCTAAAGATTATCATGGTTTTGGCCGTTATTTATTTAGAACTAAAATAACCCAACTTTTAGGATGCACTCCGGCAGTTTGGCTATTTTGGTACTCTGAGACCTACCCCGAGCTACCAGAATATGAAGAATTATTGGAAGAAGGTTTAAAACGTGAAGGGGGCTTTTCTGATGGCTATTATGTTGTGTTGAATCAGGAAATAGACATCGAAATGCCAAGCCATTTAGCAATGGGAGTATTCAATGGATGGTTAGAAGTGGAAAGTAATGTTATATTCTTTGACATCAATCCTCAATATCACATAGGTATACAAAACGATACCCAATCATCTGCAAATAACGGTTTGTGGAAATATAACGGTGCTGGTAACCCCAATTTAAGAACTAATTGGACTAAAGTAAGTACAGTGGTTAATCCGGTTTATCAACCCTCTTTCGATAATTTTAAATGTAATACCTGGATTAGCGAAACCGGCAGTGGTTCCGGGTATCGTTTTAAAGACCCTTCAATCCCTGATACACAAAATGATGAAGTATACTTAGCTAATTTGACACCAATAGGGCAAGCTGCAAATGATGATGCATTCCATGATTATGAGTTTAGATGGTACAAAGACCGTGTAGAGTTCTATTTTGACGGGGTATTAAAACAAACTAATACATCATTCATTCCTGATATTCCTGGAAGATTAACTATTGGCTCTTGGTTTCCTTCTGCCACTTCGGATTCAGTTGCACCTTGGCTACCCTCTCCCCTTAAGGCTTGGGCAGGCAGTAATACAGGTAATGGTTTAGCATCCTGGAACTATCAAAAATTTATTATTGACCGTATATTATTTGAACCTTATGACGATATTACAGCAGGTGGCTCAAATAGATTGATTGGTGAATCTTATCCTTTTGATGGTATTAGACAAATATCATTATGATATTATTTTTTGTTAATTTTGTATCACACTAAATGGTTTTTATTATGATACAAGAATTACTCGATTTGGGTTATATCTACGAAAAAGGAAATGATTACTATTATAAAGAATATGGACCTGTTAGAATTGGAATAAAGAAATCAGAAGATAAATATTATGCTTCTACCAATCCTTTTGTTGAGCAATTTTTAATACCGTTGGAAAACATCGAGGAGGTAAAAAAATATATTCAAAGAATCGAAACAGAAAAATAGTATGACTGCACAACAATTTCTCACAATTCCAATGGTTCTAACATTTGTTGTAACCCTTGTAAATGTGTTTTTACTTCTTGGATTGAGAACAAAATATGAAGAAGCCAAACAGACGAATCAAGCTACAAAAGAGGATATAGGTGAAATTACAAAAATTGTTGAGGAAATTAAAAACAACTTGACAAATGAAACGGAAATCTTAAAATCAAAGTTGTCAATTGAAAATCAACATAAGATAAATATAAAAACGGCTGAACATAATGCGTTAATCAACTATGTTGAAAAATTTTCGGCGTGGTTTTTTTATATGGCAAGAGTACAGTTATATACCTACAATCTTGAAAGCTATAAAGAAATTGATAATATCGATATAGAAATTAATCGAAGATTATATGAAAAAGACCTAGCTGATGCAAAGCTATTATTATTTGTTAATAACCAAGATTTCGTTAAAATGCAAGGTGGTTTGGACTTATCTGTTCATGATTTTCAACAAACTTTATTACTTGGGCTAAATGATTTAAAGGGAATATTTAGATTTGGTGAACTAAAACTAGAAAAAGCTACAGACATTCAATCATATGAATTGAAAACGAAATTATTATCAGATGCTTATGCTTCCAGCAAAAAAACATCTGATGAACTATCTAAAAAATATGAGGAAGTATATAAGAAATTTGTTGTTTTGGTTAAATACGTCAATAATAGACTAATGACCCTATAAGAGATTAAGCATAGATGCAAGTATTTAAAACATAAAACGAATCAATGTATTCAATTTATGTTTTAGAAACTTCAAAGGCACCAACAACAGCACCTTTATATTCAGGAGTAAATGATGTAAATGTTAATCCCACTAACATTGTAGCAATCAGAACTACAGATTCTTCAATGTCAATAAGTGCCGGTCAGTACCTTAAATTCCAAGGTAATTATTATAAGATATTGTCCAGCACTTATTTTTCATACTTCCATTACTATCAGTTAACCATTGACGGTAGTATTCCCGTAAATTATTATGATGCGGCTAATTGGGCTATTTATAGTAGCCTGGAAGATACCATTACCAACTACGGAAAATTAGATGTTGAAGATATTCAATTGTCTACCGTATTTGCTGTGTCCGATATTAGCGACATAAGCAACAGGAAAAACCCTGCTACCAAAACAATTACCCTCAAAGGAACTCAAACTAACAATCAGATATTAGGACACCTGTTTCACAATAACAGATACGCTGATGAATCCATCAACAATAAATTGTTCTTTAACTATGCACCATTGAGAACTGTAGATTGTTTAGTATATGAAGACAATTATTTAATTCTTCAGGGGAATCTGTATGTTCAGGATTTTACTATTGATGAGAAAGGCAATATTACTTACACTGTTAGTATTGCTGGTAAGTTTAAAGGGTTTGTATCTTCATTGGGTGATTCGTTAATATCAGATTTGGATTTTTCAGACCTTAAACACCATTATACAACAGATAATATTGGAGGTAGCCAAGGCGATATTAAAGATTGGAATACAGGTACTACTGCTCTTGGGCAATATGAAAGATATAATACTACAACTAATTCATTCTATTCAACTTATTACAGTTCAGGCAGCGGATATGTTTACCCCTTCATTGATTACGGTGAGAAGTATACCAACAATGAACTAAACGTTGATTATTCTAATATCAAATTACAGAACCAACGTCCTGCTATATGGGTTAAAGAATATTTTGATAGGATATTCAAATTTGCTGATTACACATATGAGATAAAAGGTAGCAGTGACTTTTTAAATAGATTCAATTCATTGCTTATTCCTAATTCACAAGAAAAGCTAACAGTAAGTACAAAAGAGAATAGAGCCTTATATAATAAATCTACCTCACAGACAGGTAGTTACAATAAAGGATACGACCAGAATAACATGATGATTTACTTCCCTGTTAGATGGGATACCCAAAGTAATACATATCTTACTGACTACGCACCTGTACAATATGGTGATGGTAGCCCTGCCAGCCCTAACAGAGAACATAACCTGCTTTATGCCAAACGTACATTCACGTCTGATGGTAGGGTACAAGTGTCAGGGAGCATAACGGGGAATAATCCAGGAACTGAAAATGTTTCTGTTCAATTGGTAAAGCGTGATTATAGCACATCAACAATTATAAATAACGATAAGTTCACCGTTGTAGCTGAACAGAAATTCACTGTTAATGATAATCAAGCCCTAGACTTCACTGCCGACTTCATTGTACCTGAAACTACATATAATGCCACTGAACAATTACAGGTGAGAATAGCGTGTACTGTATTTGGTGTTGCTAATGTTTCTGCCTATTATTCTTCTCCTACAATTACATCTGCTGCATTGTCATTTAGTAAAGATGATAGTACTTTGTTTACTGTGGATGTAACGTTTGGTGATGAAATAGTACCAACACCACCGGAAGGAATTAAAATGTTCGATTTTGTTAAGTCAGTAATCAATATGTTTAACCTATATGTATCTAATACCCTTGACAATCCCAAACATTTTATCTTTCAAACTTATGATGACTTCTATGCATTGGCAGATATCGAAAATATAAAGAACACTGCTTTAGATTGGACGAATAAGATAGATTACAGTTCAAAAATAAAAGGAACATCTAATCTTTCAATTCCCAAAAACTACACATTCACTTATTCTGATGATAGCAATGATTATCTGAATAAGAATTATAAAACAAAGTATGCAGAGAATTATAGTACTCTAACATTCACAGATGGTTTAGGTATAACAGATAATAAGGAAGTAAAAGTTGTCTTCAGCGCATCACCACAAGTATCTTTTAGTACAGGTGGACGTGTATATCCTATGTTAGTTCAGGGGGGAACAAGTATTTCAGCTAAATCACCAGTAAGTACAAATATTAGGGTACTTTATTACAATGGAATATTAGCAACAAACACTTATACTGTAGGAATTGATACATTTGATACTGCTACTACCACTTGGGGTAAAACTGATGTATATAGTAGTAACTGGTATGCAAATGTTTCTATGTACTGGTTTGACCCCATAGCCAGGAATCCAAATACCCCATATGAATCCGATGGAGTGACACCAAAGAAATTAACACCATTAACTTCATTAAATTTTGGCAACCCTAAAGAAGTATATTTTTTAGCTGGTAGTGAGTATGTTAATGTACCGAACCTGTATAATAGCTTTTACATCAATCAAACTTCCGAACTAACTAATATCAACTTGACAACATTTGAAGTTGGAGTTAATTTGAATGCTGTAGATATTACTAATTTAGATTTGCGTGTACCGGTGTATGTTGATATGGGGCAATATGGACACGCTTATTTTAAGATTATCAATTTGGAATATACAGAATCAGAAGCAATTACTACTGTTACCCTGCAAAGAATATCTTTCTGATACAACTATTTAAAGAATAAAATCTTTAATGGCTGAAAATACAAATGATAGTCAAAAAATAATATTAGAGGTCGCAAGTGATGCAAGTGGTTTACAGCCTGCAATGGATGGTGTAAAAAATATTAAAAAAGATATTGATGAAGTAAACAACAACCCTATCAAACCTAAAGTTGAAATTCCAACTGATTCGGTTAAAAGTTTCAAGCAACAACTTAAGGAAGCCCGTGAAACTGCATTAGCATTAGCAACAGCAGGTAAGGAGAATACAGAAGAATATAATAATGCAGTAAGGACGATTGCTCAACTTAATGACCAGATGCAGGTGTTAGGACGTAATGTTGAAGCAGCTGATGTTGGCAATAGGTTTAATGGTGCTGTTAAGGCTGCTTCTTTATTAGCTTCTACAGTTCAGGGTGTCGCAGGTGGTTTAGAATTAGTAGGAGTTTCAGGTGATACAGCAGCAGAAGCAGTGGCAAAATTACAGGCTATTTCTGGTATAGTAGATGCACTGAATTCCTTCCAAGACGCGAATGACTATATTAAAGGGTTGATTTTATCGCTAAGAGGCGTATCAGTCGCAGAGGAAGGCGTTGCAGCAACAACTACTGCTACGACTACAACCATGAAGGGGTTGAAAGTTGCCTTAGCCTCTTTGGGCATTACAGCAATAGTATTAGCTGTAGGTTATCTTATTGCCAACTTTGATGAAATTAAAGAATCTGTAAAGAAACTTATACCTGGACTTGGTGAAGCTGGTGAAACATTTGATAAAGTTAAAGCCTTTGTAATCGGTTTGGGTAATGCGGTAGTTCAATATGCCATAGCTCCAATTAAAGCACTCATTGATATTGTAAAAGGCGATTTCAAGGGTGCTGTGGAGGACATGAAGAAAGGATTTGATGTTGTAGGTAATGTACAAAGTGAATACAATAATCAAAGGACAAAGCAAGCAGATGAAGCAGCGCGTGAAGCAGCAAAGAAACGTGCAGATGAATTAGATGCTGCATTAAAGATATATTCTGCCAACGGAATAGAGGTGTTAAGTCTTCAGAAGGAGCAGTTACAATTGCGTATCAAACAGGAGAAGGAAGGAAGTGATGAGCAGAAGAAGGCAATACTGGATTTAGCCGTTTGGGAAGGTCAGCAGAATAAGAAAAAGGCAGATGAGCAAAAGAAATTAGCAGATAAGGCCGCAGAAAAAGCTAAACAAGCAGCCGAAAAAGCAGCCAATGAACGTAAGACTGCATTAGATGAAATTAAAAAGATTGAAGAAGAAAATCAAAAGGATATTCTTCAGTTAAACATGAATGCTAGGGATAAAGAGTTATCCAATCTTCAAATCGATTATGAAAAGAAGAAGAAAGCATTTGATAAATATGGCCAAGATACTTCTAATCTAACAACCAAATATAATAATCAAAAAGTCGAGATTAATAAAAAGTACGATGACCAGATTAGCCAGGCATTAACAGATAGAGCTAATAAGAACCTGGATACATATAAGCAGAAAGAATTAGAGATTAATAAATTCTATGACAACATTTTTAAAACTGCTACAGATAAAGAAAAGGAAGTAATTGAAGCCAGAAGGAAAAGTGAATTAGCTGCTGTATCTAAAGAATCAGGATTGAATGATGTTAATGTTAAAGCAAATATTCAACTTACAAAAACCACTTCTGAAAATACCATATCTGATAGTGATACACCTGAACAGAGAAAGGAGAAAACATTAGCGGTACTAGCAGCCCAACAAGATGCAGAAAATGCTGCTTATGATTTGAAGAAGGAGCAATTAGGTGAACAGAATGCTGAGATTGAACAATTAACAGCCGACCACAACGCGAAGCTATTAGATATTAACCGTCAACGTACTGAAGCCAACAAAGCATTAGATAAGGCAGAGTTTGAACAGAAGCAACAAATAGCAAATGCTTCTGCCGATTTAATGTCAAGTGTAGCGGAATTAGCGGGTGAAAATACTATTGCACAAAAAGGTTTATCTGCTGCTGCTACCTTAATACGTACATATGAAAGTGCCATGCTTGCCTACAAAAATGGTTTAGAAGCGGGTGGGCCATATGGTATTATATTAGGTGCTGTCAGTGCTGCCGCTGCTGTTGCCGCTGGTCTATCCAATGTAAAGAAAATTCTTGCGGTACAGATTGCAGGTTCATCTTCCAGTTCTGCACCATCTGTTTCTACATCTTCAATTACATCTGCTTCTGCACCTGTAATTAATACATCCTCATTAAGTCAAAGCACTACACCACAAGATGTCCGTGTAATTAATCAGGCAGACACAACAGTTAGAGCATACATTACCGATAAGGATTTAAAGAACAATGAACAAAAATCAACATTTTTTAACAGCCTATCCACATATTAAATTTTAAAAACCAATGAAAAAAGATATACCTACCTATGAAATATTTATAGACGAAAACGAAGATTCATTTGTTTCCGCTGTAGCACTTGTAGATAAACCTGCAATAGAAAAAAACTTCTTTGCATTTAATGAACATACAAAACTTCAATTCTCCTATGATGACGAAAGGCAAGAATTAATCGGCCCTGCTATGATACCTGATATTGAGATATATAGAAAGGAACAGAATACAGGAGCAGAATACAATGTTTTTTTTAGTAAGGAGACGATTAGGCAAATTGCCCAAGTGTTTTTTAAAAAGAACTTTGCTAATAATACCAATATATCACACACCGATATACCTGCACATTCTTACATCTTTCAGTCATATATAGTAGATGATGATAAAGGTATCAAATCACCTAAAGGAATTGATGTTCCAGATGGTAGTTGGATTGTGGGTATGAAGGTAACAGATAATACAGTCTGGCAGGATATAAAATCAGGTAAATTGAAAGGTTTTTCTGTCGAAGGATTATTTCAATTTTCAGACAGCCAAGTTAAACATGACAAATCCACTACTGATGAAGATTTGATTGCTATACTAAAGAAATTTAATTCCCTCTATTCTAAGCCGGTTTTTTGACCGGCTTTTTTGTTTCCTGTTATTTCAAAAAATCATTCTCATCAATATTTAAAAGAGAAAGCATTTAAATGTTGAAAGAATTAAAAAAAGAATTGCTTAAAGCCTTAACCAATCTTAAAACAGAAAAGTTTGATGGTGTCTATTCTTCTGACCAGTTAAATATTTCAGATAGGGTTGTAGGTGGTAAAGTAGAATTAATAAACGCTGATGGGTCATTAAATGTAGCGCCTGATGGTGACTACGAATTAGAAGATGGATTCAAATTTACTGTTAAAGATGGCGTTATTGCATCCATTGAAGGGGAAGAACAACCTGAAGAATTAGCAAACGAAACCCCAACTGAAGATACACCTGCACCTGATGATAATAAAGTAGCTATTGAAGAATTACAAAAAGAAACTGCTGCAATTAAAGCTGAAGTAGAATCTATTAAAGAAATATTAGCACAATTGACAGGTAGTGTAAGTGATTCTGCTACAAAGGAAGAAATGCAAAAGTTCAGCAAAGAAGTTAAAACCCTTACCGATACTATTAATAAAGTAGCAAAGTTACCAGCTGAATTTTCCAAAACAACCAAATCAACCAAAACAAAAACAGATAATCATGACAAATTGATGGACGTGATTAAGCTGATGAAAAAATAATTTTTGTTAATCCCCCCTATTTAAAAAAGAAACTTATGAATGTCATTTGATATAACCAATTTATCCCAATACATCGAATTGAATAGCCGTACCATCAGTAGCAAAGCTGTAGGAAATGCACAGACGGCAAAATTATTGCTTGATTCTGGTAATGTGCAATTTACTAAAGGTACTGCACCTATTCTTAAATTAGATAGCAATACCGTTATACAAGATGGAAGTACATGTGGTAGAACTCCATCCGGTACAACTATTTTGTCAAATACTATGTTAACCACTAAACCATTAAAAAGCGTTGAGAATATATGCACCAAGACTTTAATCAATACATATTATGCGTGGGCGTTAAAAGCTGGTCAAGACCCTGAAACTGAAGGTTGGGATGCAGCATTTGCACAGTACATTATGGATTCAAGAGTTCAAGCTATAGCTGAAGCAAATGAAAACCTTTTATGGAATGGTGATACTACCCTAACTGGTCAATTGTCTTACTTTAACGGTATTTTAAAACAAGTAACTTCTGGTACTTATACTAATATTGATTCAACTGCAACATCCGTTTTAGCTCAATTACAGGAAGCAAATTCTAAAACGCCTATTAAGATTAGAAAGCAATCTGATTTTAGAATTTTCATTTCTGAAGTTTTATATGATTTGTATTTGATGGAATTAGCAAACAAAAATATCTTTAAGCCGACTGACGATTTCAAATTATTCGGAACAACAACAACTTTAGTTCCGGTATCTGGATTGAATTCTAGTCCTTACAAGATAGTATCAATTCGTCTTAGTAATTTGCAGTTGGGGATGGATTTAGAAAGTGATGTAACAAAATCATCTTTGAAATATTCAATCGAAACAGAACAGCACTATGCCGATATTCACTACAGTTTAGGCGTGAGTGTTGTTTATCCAATTGCAAGTGAAGTAGGTTATGCTGATTTATCCCCAGCTTGATTATAATTCGTTAACCCTATTATGAAGGGAGTTTAACCCCTCCCTTCATTTTTTATAAAATTTCTAAAATTATTTAATGGCATGTGAATCCATAATTGCACTCGCTAAGAGTTGTGGTGAAAATAAGATTTCCGGTGTTCAAAACTTATACATAATCCGTTACGCAGACCTGGTTGAAACAAACGGAAGCACTTATACTGTATCTACGGCAGGTTTAATAAGTGATATTAATATTGTCACTGCTAAACAATTTGTTCCTGTAGGTTTGTTGAAAAATACAGCTGTTTTGAATGAGACTTTAAATAAGAATCTTCAAACTGGTACGTCTTATATGACCCAAACCTTTACATTAGTTTTATCTGACCTTACAACAGAGAACAAAACTTTCATTGAATCAGTGATGAATCAGGAAGTTGCAATTGTAATCAGAACTAAAACCGGTAAGTATTATGCAGCTGGTTTAAACGGTCAGATGGAACTTTCCGCTTTAGAAGGAGGTACTGGTACAGCTGAAGCAGATTTAATCGGGCATACTTTAACCTTTACCGGTACTGATACTAAATTAATTCAACAAGTTGATAGTTCATTAATCCCAACAATTACTGCACCTGCATCTTAATATTTTTTTCTATTTCGTTTTCATTACTATTTTTTATTGTTATCAAGGCCCAATAATTTATTGTTGGGCTTTTATTTTCTACTTAATGTTATTACTAGACCTATCCAAACAATCCAATGAGTTAATTTTGAATGTGACCCCATTGATTACTTCAGACACACCAGAACTTTTTGTGCGTGTAAAAACTCAATTTGATTTTAAAAAAGTTGTTTTCCCATTGGGTGTAAATATGTCATTGTTCCCAAAACGCTATGATTCGTTTATCATAGTTTCATCTTTTTTGCAAGGATTGAATGAAGGAATTGGTTTGTATGAAATCTTTGAAGATGCTGAACTAGAGAAGATTTTAGAAATTGGCCTGGTTACAATCAAAAATCCAATAATTGAACCTGATACTAATTTTGTTTCTCTGCCTGATGAAGATGAAACTAAACCAACTTTTAAGGTTTATGTAAAGCGCTAATATTTAAAAAAGAAAGGCTATGAATGAGAGCAAAGAAAGATGTTCAAATACAACCCCAATCAAATAGTAAGAAGGAAGTTTTAAATTTTACTTATCATATACCATTACCTATAGAGGATAAATTTGTTAGCGATGATAAACAAGTCAATTATGGGTTGGATAATAACTATCCTGCATTTTTATTAAAACTCTATGCTGATTCTCCAATCAATCAGGCTATCATCAATGCCAAATCAACATATATTTTTGGTGATGGATTCAAATATAATGGGGGTAATGAAGTAAATATTAATGTTAACCCCTCTGATAGCTTTAACGAATTTATCAATAAGTGTATTAAGGATTTTTTATTGTTCAATTATTTTTGTGTTGAAGTTACCTATAATTCATTTGGGGAACCTGTGGAATATCACCATTGCCCTGCTCAAAACATTCGCACTAACAGAATAAAAAATAAATTTTGGTATTCTGAAGACTGGAAATATAAAAAGTATGATGTAGTTTTTGATAGATTTATTCCTATTAATTCTGAAGGCACTAGCAAGTTATTCTTCTTTGACGGTTATTTCCCAAGTAACAATAATACTTATCCTCTACCTGAATATTCTGGATGTATTAAATCTATCCTTACTGATTGTGCGATTAGAACCTTTAACTTAAATAATATCAAATCTCACTTCAGTGTCTCATCTATCATAACATTTTTCATGGGAGGTAATGTTGATGAAGAAGTGAAAAGACAGATTATGAAGGATATTAAAGATAGTTACAGTGGTGAGAATGGTGAGAAAATTATTTTAGATTTTCAGGATACGCAAGGCAAACCAGCTGAAGTAAAGAATATCAGTCCTAACGAATGGGATAAAGCATATTCAGCAGTATCAACACAAGTACAAAACGACATATTGATTGGTCATGCTGTTACTTCTCCTTTGTTAATGGGTATAGCTCAACCTGGTTCTTTGGGAAACAGCACAGAATTAGAAACAGCATATCAGATTTTCAAAAATACCTACATCCGAAATAAGAGAGCTGAATTAACATCTGCTTTCAATCAATTGTTTGTTAACTCCACTATAGTTACTAATACCCTTTCATTTACTGATAAGCCTTTGTTTGAAACTCAATTAGATGATGCTACAAGGGAAAAGATTTTCACTATCAATGAATTAAGGGCTATTGCTGGAATGAAACCAATACAGAACGGAGACAGATTATTAAATGACCCTGCACCCAATAATACATTCAGCACACCACAACCAGAAGAAGAAATAAAAAAAAATTCTGATTGGGTAAAACATTCTTTGCAACCTGAAGACTTTGAGAAGATAAGGCATTTAGGTAATCACAAAGATGAATTTGAAGTAGTTAAGCATGGGAAGTTTGTATTTAATGCTGAAGATGCCAAACAGAAAGAACTTCAATTTGATAATCAAAGTGATATTGCTCAATGGGTACTAGACAATGATATGTCAAACTTAACCCTTGATGAAATTAAAGACTTATTAAAGCAGCAAAAGGATATTGATATTACTCCACCTGATTTGGAAGATACATTGAATGAGTTATCCAAAGCAGGTATTATACAGGTTGAAACTAACGATAAAGGCAGAATCAGTATTAAGCCAGATAAGGTAGCAGATTTACCAGACACCGGAACTATACTTACTATGTATGATTATGTTAAACGACCTGAAGCAGATGGTGATATATTAATTCCGACCAGTAGGGGATTCTGTATTAAGCTGGTAGAGAATAATAAATACTATTCAAGGGAAGACATTCAAACCATGTCTGGAATTTTTGGATATGATGTATTCACTCATTGTGGTGGATTTTGGAAGCATGCAGGAACAGACAGTACAAAGGTTCACTGTAGACACAAATTTCAGCAAGTAATGTTAAAACGAAAAAACACAACTAATGGATAAAATTATACTAATAAGTGAAAAGGAAATAAAGGAATTGTCTATTGTTCAATTAAATGTTGATAGTCATATTCTTTCACTATCTATATATGATGTGCAGTTTATTAGCCTTAGACCAGTATTAGGGGATGAATTGTATAGCCAAGTCATAAATGAAGTTAACCAGTCAATACAGGATGAAACTTATATCATCCCTGACAATATGAAAAAGTTGATAAGTGAATATATTTCACCCTACCTGATTCATGCAACTATTCAAGAATTAATTATGAACAGTACTTATAAGTTAACCAATAAGGGGTTGTTGAAATATACAGATACTTCAGCTATATCACTACAATCAGGTGAGGTTGAAACGGTGAAGAATTACCACAATAATAAAGTAACTGCTTATAAGGTGGCATTGATTAAATACCTGCATGACAATAAGTTAATCAATAAAGCAACTGATGTGAATGTTACTAACACATCCACAGGATGGTATCTAATAAACCATCAGCAGTGTAATAATTAAAGATAAAAGATATGAATGACGTTAACCCAATTAAGGATATTATTTTTAAACTTCTTCAGCAAACACAAACAGGTTAATCATTGTGTGTATGGGGATTTGTCTGATTATGTAGCAATACCTGATAAACTTTACTATTCAATTAACATCCAGTATAATAATTCAAACGTATCTGGTAAGTATATTAACCATAATTATACAATTACTGTATCAGATTTAATGAAGCTGGACATTCCTGAAACGGAACATTCAGCTATTAGTAACTGTATGGAGATTGCTAAAGATTTCATTGCTTATCTTTCTTACAATGATGATATTAGTTCGGTTAATCCATCAATACAGCCATTCAGACAGGCTACCGGTGATATTACAGCAGGTGTAGTGTTAGGTATTAATGTACAGTTATTCTTGCCTTTCAATGAGTGTGCAATTCCAACAAATTTATAATTTTAAATACCTGCCAACTATTTAAAATATAAAATGTATCCCTATGCCCTTACTATTATCAGAAAGATAATTGACAACACTATTCATGCATCCCTTTGGAATAATATTTTAAAACTTCTCGTTGCTATCTGGTTATTCTTTGCCGGAATTCATACTTATATATACTGTATCATTGCCTTAACCTTTATAGATGTAGCTACCGGTATTCCAGCCAGCATGAAAAAAGGAGAGCCTTTTAAATCCCGTATACTAAGAAAGGGATTGATTGAAAAGATTGCCCTTTATCTAATTATGCTTATCGCTGTTTTCATTCTGGAATTGGTGGTTAAATCTGCTTTCAAATACGAATCCTTCTATATGGTGCTTGTAGTAACTATGTGTGTATCAACCTATGAGCTTACATCTATTCTTGAAAACATAGCGGTACTTAGACCTGAATTACCTTTCATTTCCAGGCTAATAAAACTATCCAATAAAATACATGAGAAGACATTGGATATAGCTGAAGATAAGGTGGATAAGGTTGAATTGAAGAAATAATATGCTATATTGCTTACAATAAATTTATTATGGAAAATGAACAATCCCAAAGAAATAGTAGCTTAACAGAATTAGGTTTACTACTACCAATCCTTTATATTTCTATTATTTCAATAGTCTATTATTTTGAACTGGGTTATTTTTCTTTGTTTGATATTCCGATTGAACTAATTAAAGTAGAATTAGATAATCGAGCATATTTATTATTTGGGATTTTAGTAATTCTTGCAATATTATTTCAAAATATTATCCCAGCCGCTTTTTTAAAGCCTAAAAAGAAAATACCAAATTGGTGCTTTATCATTGTTGGAATAATTCCATTATTATTTTGGTTTTATTTTGATTTTAAAGCTGCTCTCCGCTTAATACCGTTGTTATTTTCGTTATACCTCATTTTACCTTTGAACTTATATCATTCCGATGCTGGTGTGAGAAGATTATTTAATAGACTTATATTTATTAATAATTATTTTAAGATTTCCACTACATGGATTGCTGCTACTATTAAAATTTTGGTTTTGACATGCGTATTATCTTTTGGTATTGGATATTCTTTGGCATTTTACAATAGATACGATATGTCAGATGAATATTTAGATAAACATTTAATTCGTAATTACGAGAATTATTCTATTTATATACAAAAGGTTTTTGTAAAAGACCATTTTGAAAGGAAAATATATGTTGCAGATAGTAAGGTTGACACAATTTCCATAAAATAGCAATTTATTATTTACCTTTTGTCATGGCTTTATGTGCGAGTTTGACTAATTCCAGATAATCGATTTCCATTGCCTTTCCCATCAAATCAAAGTCATTCAGGTTTAACTGCTTCGGATTGTATATTTTTCTGTGTAGTGTAGAATAGTTAATTCCGGTATCCTTCGCCATGACAGATACGGGCAATACTTCAAATATGTCAGCGAACCTAGCAATCTCATTCGCCAGTATCAAAGATTTTACAGCCTTATACCTTTTATCCTTCAATTTTAAACAGTTATTCCTGAAAATAACGTGTTTATAATCAGATTGTATTTAAAATATCCAAATATGAGTACTGATACTTTTATTTGAATAATTGTATCCATTATTGAAGTATTTGTATATTTGTAGAACCAATTCTCATTTGTCATGTACTTTAATAAATTTAAAACAAATGCCCACACTTAAATTGACACCAGACCAAAGAAGACGTTACGCATCCGCATTTTTAATATCACAGGTAAAATTACCCCAAAAAGTAAGGATTGAAGGAGTCATAGAAAATAAGGTCTATTGCTGGAACGGTAGAATTGCACTTGTAGTAAATGTTGAAGAAGAATATGAAAGGGTATATGCTGAAATTGATAATGAAGTGAAAACAATGTTCTTCCATGAATTGAAGATAGATTAATCCTTAAACAATAATTATTCACCCCCTAAATAGTAATCCCAATCAATGAACCGTTATTTCAAGCTGAATTACATAGCATCATTTTTGTCCTTATTCCTATTGCTTTCCTGTAGTTCTAAAGACAAAAAGAATAGTTTAAAAGAAGATAATCTAAGAGGTAAGGTTAAAACTGTAATCGAATCTTCTTATAATGGAAGGTTATATAATGATGTTTATGAAAAAAGAAATCTAGTCGACCAGATAATAAAAGAATATGATGAATACGGAAACATCATAACATTAACCAAAAAGAATGCTTTCGGGTTTACCATTAATATTGAGCGTTCCTATTATGATTCTATTCATAGGTTAATAACGCGAGATTTTTATAATGGCCAATCTAGTTTTAATTCTAAATCACGTACTAATTATGATGAAAACGGTAATATCATGGAGGTAGTAATATCTGATTATAATGGTCATAATAGAGGTGGGATAAAATACAAATGTGGTAAAGATGGTAACGTGTATTCTATGGAGGTTTACCCTGACCCTAATGATAGATGGCGTGGACAAAGAGGTGGGTTAGAGAGGATGTCTATAACCTTTACTTATGATTCAAAAGGAAATAAAATTGGTGAAGTTCAAGTCAAGCAGGATTTGGGGTCAACTGATTTTATTGATTATTTGTATGACAGCAAAGGAAATTGTTTGAGACAAGTTAGGACTAATAATCAAAAAGATACTCTTGGTACTGTTGAATATGATTATGACAAGAACGGAAATAAAATACTTGAAGTATATCGTAACCATAATAAGTACAATAACTATGTCATACGACTTGTCAATCTTCAATATGACAGCAATAACAATCTCATTTCATATGTGCAAACCAAAAGAAACTCGTATA
This sequence comes from Chitinophaga sancti, assembly GCF_034424315.1. Lineage (GTDB taxonomy): Bacteria > Bacteroidota > Bacteroidia > Chitinophagales > Chitinophagaceae > Chitinophaga > Chitinophaga sancti. The sequence goes on along the minus strand of NZ_CP139972.1, from coordinate 7,107,549 downwards.
ACACCATCGATAATTTGACTGGGCAAGTTTATACTAAAGATGGCGATTTAATAGTTGAAAGGCAGATTACCTATTATTAATCCTCCCATTATAACATAAAATATACCATCAATAAAAATCAACCACAAAATGAAAAATATTTTATCAGCATTATTGATTGTCTTATTGCCTGCATTGTCTTTTGCACAAAACCATAACAAAATCAGAAAATTAGGTGCCTTAAGTATAGGTATGACAATTGACCAGATGAAAAAAGCATTGCCTAGCTATAAATGTAAGATTGATGAACCTGACGCAAATGAGCCGGGAAATTGGAATCAACCCACAACTGTTTCCTTCACTAAACCGGGTACTACCAAGGCAGAGTACATTGTTTTGATTGACAACGATGAAAAGGCAAAGGTTATTGATTATTATGGTCATGACACTAAACTAAATGGCGTATCGGTAGGCATGACGTTGGGGCAATTGGGGGCTAAATTTCCAAAAGTTCAATTTAGCTTCTTGAATGCGGTTGAAAATGACAAAGAAAGTATTGTCATTTCTGCTACTGTTGCTAATTATCCAGGAATTGAAATTTCGTTTAAATCCACTCCACAATTAAATAAAAAGGATGCTAGTGATGTGAAGCCGAGTGATTTACCTAGTACTCTGACAATCAGCAAATTTACCGTAGCGTATTGAAAACAAATCCATAAAATTTAAGCTACAACAATTAGGGGGCCATTACAGCCCCCTTTTCTTATTCATCAATTTTTTCCATTTCCTTTAATAATTTCTCGTCAACTACTTTAGCATAGATCTGTGTTGTAGATATTTTTGTATGACCTAACATCTTACTTACAGCATCAATAGAAACACCATTAAGCAACGTTATAGTCGTGGCAAAAGTTCTCCTAGCCATATGGGTGCAAAGGTTTTTATTAATGCCGCAAATAGTTCCTAATTCCTTTAAATAGCTATTGAATTTTTGATTACTTGGTACATTGAATATTTTATCACCGGAAATAGTTAGATCAATTAGTTCTAAGGCTTTTTTAATCAATGGTAGGCGTACAGGGATGTTTGTTTTTGTTCTACTGGTGTTGATCCATTTTTTTCCCTGAACTTCTACTATATTACTTTTCCTTAAATTCTCTATGTCAACGTAAGCTAACCCCGTGTAAATTTGAAACAGGAATATTTTTTTAATATTTTCCATCCTTGCAATATCAAACTGCTTTTCTTCAATTTTGGCAATTTCAGCTTCATTTAAAAATTCCATCTCTACCGGTTTTATTTTTGCCTTATAATTTGCAAACGGGTCTTTTTCAATGAAACCATTAGCCACTGCCTGATTTATAACACTCCTTAAATTCTTTATGTATTTGACTGAAGAATTGTGATTGCAATTTTTAACCGTTTTAAAATAATGCTCTAATTCATTTACAAAGGAGAGATTTAGATGTGATAACAGCACATCGTTTTGTTTGAATTTGTATTTTATGAATTCCTGAACATGGGTTAAAGTGGTCTTATAGCGTTTAACGGTGGATGAGGCATAGTCTTTACCTTCCAATTCTTCCATTTTCTTTAGATGCGATTCAAAAATTGGAATAAGAGATTTGTAAACAACATCTTTTCCCAAAATCTTATTCTTTAGTGATTCAGAAGTATAATCAACTTCATTATCAATAAGTTCTTTCACCGATAACTTGAAGGATTTTACTAATGTATCAAGTTTTGCATTATTAATATCTACATCAATATCTTTCCCTTTTATTGATTGCCGCTTATCATCCCAATTTTTGATATTTATATATATGCCCGTGGATATTTCTGTTCTTTCAGTACCCACCGTAATTCGCATATAGATAGGCACTTTTCCAAATGAATTTATCTTTGACTTTGCTAACCAGAAATTATATTTTGTATTTAAAACATTCATTATCAATAAATTAATAGGTAACTAAAATTTGGAGAGTAGGTAACCGGATTGGTATTTTTAGTTCCTATTAATTCAGGGGGGGTCTTATAAATAAAATAGGTTCATAACCATTGATTATGAACCTATTAGTAACATTATAATAGTTATAAACAGTTAATTTATAACCAATTGTGGAGCTGGCGGGAATCGAACCCGCGTCCAAACACATCCTCCGAAAGGCTTCTACATGCTTATTTATGCATTGTTTTTTCGAGACACGGCAGGGGCGTAACTAACCAACCTTGTCCTTATCCGTTGTTGTTTCAGCACTCACTCACAGAAACCATGAGTACCTATTTTACATAGTTTTGATTCGGCGGCGGCTGCAGGAGTAAACGGCCTACGTGCGGCGGCTATAATGGGTGTCTAATCACTGATTAGGCAGCCATGGCGTAGTTAGATTCGCCATTTGAAGTTTGGGTATTCAGATTTACGTGCTAATTATCCAACGCACGACATGCTTACACTTTCAAAGACCTATGCTGTCAAAACCGGGCAGCCCCAGGTTTGCTTTCGCAGCTTACAAAGTTAGGAAGAATTTAGATATAAATAAAATGTGAGAGATGGGTCTTTTTATTTTAGCATAAAAGAGGAAGTGATAATGAAATTTTGATCGTGAGAGAGTTAATTTAATAACAATATGATTATCAATGTATTAATTGGTGAATTATTTGAAAAACCGGAGGAAAATGAGTAAATTAGGTATATGAATGACGGATACAGAATATCAGATTCTCAATTTACAATAGTGCTGGGGGCACTCAGGTCAATAGAAGAAAAATTAGCCCTGCGGTTTATGGCGCTTAATAAGCGCATAGAGAGCTTAGAACTGCGCCTGCAGGAAGTGGAGAAGAATTACTTACAGGAAGCAGAGAAGGACCACCTGCGGGAAGTGAAGAAGAATCACTTACAGGAATCAGCAAAGAGTTCTCTTCATGAAACAGGGAAACAATCGCCATAAAAAAAGGAAGAAGCCTTTCGACCTCTTCCTTCTTCAAAATTTAAATTTATACTTACTTCCCAAATATACGTCTATATATATCCAACCCATTCGCATACAACAGCAACCCAAACAATATCACCATCCCCACGATCTGTGCATACTCCAAGAACTTCTCGCTCGGCTTACGACCCGTTACCATCTCATAAATCAAAAACAGCACATGCCCCCCATCTAACGCAGGAATCGGCAGAATGTTCATAAACGCTAATATGATGGACAATAATGCCGTCATTTCCCAAAAAGCCATCCAATCCCACGCTCCTGGAAACAAATTCGCTATCGTCATAAAACCACCCAAAGACTCACTCGCCTTCACCTCCTTAGATACAAAGATCAAACGCAACTGCTGTACATATCCCACCAGCGTATTGATACACTTCTTAAACCCTGCAGGAATCGCTTCAAAGAATGAAAAATGCTTCACTGAGAATGTAAACATCTTCTCGGGGTTCACATTAAACCCTAATACTGCTGCCTCAGGTACATGCACCTGTAATGTCACCGTATCTTCCCCACGTAATACCTGCATAGGCACTACCTTGTTCTTATCTTTTTCTATCTCCTGTTTGAACTGATGATAATAATAAGCAGGCTGACCATTCAAAGTCAACAGCTGGTCGCCTTTACGGATACCGGCACTGTCTGCAGCCATTTTCGGCACGATCGTATCCACCAGGAACGGAACCCTTACATCTACCAGAGAAAGCTTGTTCTTAATCATCCTACCCACTACGCCATCAGGTATCGCAATATCCATTTTCTGTCCATCGCGGGAGATCTGGATTGTTTTTGCCTGACGCAAAATGATCTGACCCGGCACTGCTTTGAAGTTCTCCACAGGCTGATTCTCCACACCCAGGATCATATCTCCATCCTTCAGGCCAATTGATTGGCCCAGTGAATCTACAGCTACGCCATAGGTTGTGTTTGCGGTAGGCAGGTAGGTTTCGCCCCAATGCCACAGCATCATTGAATAAATAAGGAAACCTAAAAGCAGGTTCACCGTTACACCACCAATCATGATGATGAGGCGCTGCCATGCTTTCTTGGAACGGAATTCCCAATCCTCCGGTGGCTTCGCCAGCTGTTCGCGGTCCATGCTTTCATCCACCATACCGGAGATCTTAACATAACCACCCAGGGGTAACCAACCTATTCCATACTCCGTCTCACCTTTCCTGAATTTGAATAATGAAAACCAGGGGTCAAAAAAGAGATAAAATTTCTCTACGCGCGTCTTAAACAGTTTTGCAGGGATAAAGTGCCCGAGCTCGTGTAATACTACCAGGATAGATAGCGACAGTATCAACTGAGCGGCTTTTACCAATATTTGTGCTGTTGTCATGTATACAGTAAATATATGTTGTTTTTTCTCTATAACAGGAATGGCAAAGATAGCCGGTATAACTGCGATTATGCAGCTACTACATGTTATAAAGTTCTTAAATTATGATAGCGTTGATCATATTGTTTGCATGTTCCCTTGCTGCCAGGTCACTTTCGTAGTAGTCATGCAGGCTTGGTTTTTCGATGAATGGCACTTTGCCCATGATTTCTTCTATTACATCCGTCATCTGCAGGAAACCAATACGGTTCTTCAGGAATGCATGCACCACCTCTTCGTTTGCCGCATTCATGATACAAGCTGCATTACCCCCCTTCATCATCGCTTCGATTGCGATGCCCAGGTTGCGGAAAGTCTTGGTATCAGGTTGTTCGAATGTAAGGTTAGAATAATTTCTGAAGGAGAAACGCGGGAAATCGTTCACCAGCCTTTCCGGATAGCCCAATGCAAACTGGATAGGCAGTTTCATATCAGGCAAACCCATTTGGGCTTTCATGCTGCCATCTACGAATTGCACCAGGGAGTGAATAATAGATTGCGGGTGAATTACGACCTCGATCTTGTCCGGGTCGATATTGAATAACCAGCGGGCTTCGATCATTTCCAGGCCCTTGTTCATGAGGGTTGCACTATCAATGGTGATCTTTGGACCCATCCGCCAGTTAGGATGCTGGAGGGCATGGTCCTTCTTCACATTGATGAGGAAATTGGTTTTCCTACCCAGGAAAGGTCCGCCGGAAGCGGTGAGAATCATCTTTTCCACTTTGGCAGAAGACTCGCCCATCATACACTGGAAGATCGCTGAATGCTCAGAATCGACCGGAATTACGGGCACATTTCTCTTCCTGGCTGTTCCCATTACGATATCACCTGCTACGACAAGGGTTTCCTTGTTCGCCAGGGCAATAGGCGTACCCTGCTCGATAGCTGCCAGCGTGGGAGCGAGACCGGCAAAGCCCATAATGGCTGCCAGCATCATATCGATAGAGCTCCAGGAAGCTACTTCTACCATGGCTTTGGCACCGGCAAATACCTTGATGCCTTTGTCAAAGAGCACTTCCTTTACGCTTTCGTATTTTGATTCATCTGCGATCACTACCGCATTGGGTCTGAATTTGAGGGCCTGTTCTATGAGCAGATCTGCATTGACACCTGCGGTCAATACTTCGACACTGAACTTATCAGGATGCGCCTCGATCACCTCCAGCGCCTGAATACCAATTGATCCTGTGGAGCCAAAAATGGCTATATTTTTCTTACTCATTGTTGCAATAATAAGGGAATTACAAGAAATGCAATCCTGCTTTATGCCAGATAATTCATCAGCTCGTCCGCCAATGTTCTGTCATTACTTAATCTTGGCACTTTGTTCTGACCTCCCAGTTTGCCTACTGACTTCATATAATCTATGAAGCCCTGTTTCTTCACTGTTCTGATCTTTAATGGTTGAAGAATGTTGCCGGTAAGCAGATCATCGTAATAAATATTCTTTTTACGAAGCTTATCATCCACTCTTTTTGCAAAGGCGATGAGATCTGCAGGTGGATTTTCGAACTCCACAAACCATTCGTGGTAAGGCAGTTCGCCGGCTTCCGGACTTACCATAGGTGCTACGGTAAACTCCGTGATCTGTAAATTATCTTCCTTCGCTACGGTCATCAGGCTATGCTCTACCTCTTCACCTATCACGTGTTCACCGAAGGCGGAAATGAAATGTTTGATACGGCCGGTCACCAGCAGGCGGTAAGGACTGGTGGATACGAACTTCACGGTATCACCAATATTATATCCCCAGAGGCCAGCGTTGGTACTTACTACGAGGGCGTAGTTAACACCTACTTCCACTTCTTTCAGGGAAAGACGGGTTGGATGCTCATTGAAAATCTCATTGGCAGGAATGAATTCGTAGAAAATACCTGAATTTGTATTCAGCAAAAGACCTTTGTGCTCCTGTGTATCCTGGAAGGCAAAGAAACCTTCGGATGCCGGGAAAGTCTCAATAGTATTGATCGGGCGGCCCACTGATGCCATGAGTTTTGCACGGTAAGGTTCGAAATTCACACCACCATATACAAGTACATTGAGGTTCTTAAACAGCTCTCCCACCGGCTTTCCGCTACGTTCTATCAGCCTGTCAAAGTACATCTGCATCCATGGTGGAATACCAGAAATGAGGGTCATATCCTGATTGATGGTTTCGTCTACTATCTTATCCAGCTTGGTTTCCCAGTCTTCGATACAGTTTGTTTCGTAGGAGGGCAGCTGATTGGTGCGCAGATAACGGGGTACGTGGTGATTCACGATTCCACTGAGGCGGCCGTAAGGAATACCACCTACCCTTTCCAGCACCGGAGAACCGGAGAGGAAGATGAGTTTACCGTCGGCAAAATCAGTATGACCTGTTTCTGCCATGTAATTGAGCAGGGCATTCCTGGCTGTATCGATATGATTAGAGATAGATTCCTTGGTGATTGGAATGTACTTCACCCCACTGGTAGTGCCGGATGTTTTGGCAAGGTAGATGGGCAAGCCTTTCCAGAGGATGTTCTGTTTGCCTTCTTTAATTTTATTTATATAAGGCTTAAACTGTTCATAATCTCTGATAGGTACTGCCTGTCTGAAATCATTATAGGAATGGATATTGTCAAAGTGGTGGTCTTTTCCAAATTCAGTTTTCCTGCCTGTTTTAATCAACTCCTCCAGGATAGCTTCCTGGTCTTCTACCGCCCTCTGCATCTCCTTCCTGATCCTATTGGCTACAATGGAAGCAAATGGTTTGGCAAGCAGTGATTTAAGCTTCATGCCCATTATTTTAGAATATGTGAAAGGACAAATGTATAAAATAAAAATTGTTATAAAAGGAATGGAATGAACTGCATGAAAGCAGTTTTTTTTGCTGATGCCATTTATGTTTCCATTATAGCCAAATGGCCTATGAGTGTGCCTTTTAAGATGTTGTTCTGCATATTGGTTCGCGGAACTTACATATAATAACAAACTATATTAAAATAAACTACGTATCTTTGAAAATGTATAGTATTCTCCTTTAGAAACGTTTGTCTTGCGGGCAAACGCATTTTAAATATGGAGAAAACTTTGTCAATTTAAAAACAAATCCTACTTTTGCAGGAAATTATTTTTGGATCACTATGTTTGCAGTTGTAAAAATCGCAGGTCAGCAATTCAAAGTACAAAAAGACCAAGAAATCTTTGTACAGCAGTTGCAGGGAAATATTGGAGATAAAGTGCAGTTCTCTGAAGTGCTGTTAATAGATAATGGCGGCGCGCTGACCGTTGGTACTGATGTAAAATCAGTAGTTAAAGCAGAAATCCTGAGCCACGTTCAGGGAGATAAGGTTATTGCTTTTAAAATGAAACGCAGAAAGGGTTTCAGAAAGAAAGTTGGTCACCGTACTCACTTTACGAAGATTCGTATTTCAGAAATTGCTTAATTTTTTAAAGTTTTAAACCTCCATAGAAATGGCACATAAAAAAGGTGAAGGTAGTGTAAAAAATGGTCGTGACTCTCAGAGCAAAAGGCTTGGAGTAAAAATATTTGGTGGTCAACCTGCTGTATCTGGCAACATCATCGTTCGTCAGCGCGGTACCGTTTATCATCCTGGAGTTAACGTAGGAATTGGTAGAGATTTTACCATTTTCGCGGTAGCTGATGGCGTTGTTGAGTTCCGTAAAGGACGCGAAAACAGAACCATCGTTTCTGTAAAATCATTTGACACCACTGCCCAGGCGTAAGCTTGGCGCAGTGTTTGCCATAAAGTTTTTTTTAATACCCAATTTTAATTACTAACCCAAAATTCAAAAAACAATGGCAACAATTAAAAAAGCGGCTAAAAAAGCTGCTCCTAAAAAAGCGGCTGCTAAGAAGGCAACTGCTAAGAAAGCTGCTCCTAAAAAAGCTGCTGCTAAGAAAGCAACCGCTAAGAAAGCTGCTCCTAAAAAAGCGGCTGCTAAGAAAGCTGCTCCTAAAAAGGCTGCTGCTAAGAAAGCAACTGCTAAGAAAGCTGCTCCTAAAAAAGCTGCTGCTAAGAAAGCAACCGCTAAGAAAGTTGCTCCTAAAAAAGCTGCTGCTAAGAAAGCCGCTCCTAAAAAAGCTGCTGCTAAGAAAGCTGCTCCTAAAAAAGCTGCTGCTAAGAAAGCTGCTCCTAAAAAGGCTGCTGCTAAGAAAGTTGCTGCTAAAGCTGCTCCTAAGAAGAAGGCTGCTGCTAAGAAGAAAGTGGTTGCTCCAGTGGCACCACAGACCGATGCTCCTTCAACTGAAGCATAATTACGATCTTACACACTGTGAAATAAAGGTTCTGGTGAATAACCAGGACCTTTCGTGTTTTATATAGCCTTAAAAAACCGAAATTCGCAGTTCAAATCAAATTATGCCGGATAACAGCACCATCGCAGACAACTTCTCGTTGCTGTCCAAACTCATGGACATTCACGGTGAAAACAGTTTCAAAGCAAAATCCTTCGCAAATGCAGCGTTCACTGTAGAAAAGCTCAGTGCCCCCCTGCAGGATATGCACACTGAGGAAATCGCCAAAATAAAAGGCATCGGTGAATCCATCAGCAAAAGCATACAGGAAATGCTGCAAACCGAACAATGGAGCCTACTCGACACGTATATAGAAAAAACTCCCTCCGGCATCCTTGAAATGATGAAGATCAAAGGCCTCGGACCTAAAAAGATCGCTTCCATCTGGAAAGACCTGGAAATAGAATCACTGGGAGAACTCCTCTACGCCTGCAACGAAAACCGCCTCATGCTCCTGAAAGGCTTCGGCCAGAAAACACAGGACAGCGTAAAACAAAGCATCGAATTCTATTTCAGTAACCGCAACCGTTTCCTCTTCGCCGAAGTGGAACCCCTCGCCATTGAACTGGAAAAAGAAATACAAACACTCCTCGCTCCTGCTCTTGTATCCCTCACCGGACAAATAAGAAGACAGGAAATCATCATTGATGAAATAGAACTAGTCGCAGATGCTGCACCTGAATTAATCCAGGAGAAATTAAGTGCCCTCAGCTTTATCGAAGAAACACCTAATTCCCTGCTGTTTCAGCATGCACAAAAAGTAAACGTGCGGGTCTATCCAGCTGCCATGGATGATTTTGGTAAATCGCTCTTTCTGACCACCGCCACGCCTGCTTTCATTGAAAGCTTCTTCGCCGCTGGCGGTGCTGCCAGCCTCACACCCGGTGCTACAGAAGAACAAATCTTCTCACAGGCAAACCTGCACTACCTTCCTCCCTGCCTTCGCAACGACGGCCGGATGCTGGATGCACCGCAGCTACCTGAACTGATCACACCACAGGATATCAGAGGCATCATTCACTCCCACAGTACCTGGAGTGATGGCCAGTATTCCCTGGAAGAAATGGCACTCGCCGCCAAAGCACAAGGCTTTGAATACCTCGTGATCAGCGACCACTCCCGCTCTGCATTTTATGCTAACGGACTAAGTATTGAGCGCATTGCTGAACAACATGCACAGATCGATGCACTCAATCAACAACTCGCACCCTTCCGCATTTTCAAGAGCATTGAAGCAGATATTCTCAACGATGGCAGCCTCGATTACCCGGATGAAATTCTCGCATCCTTCGATCTCGTTATCGCTTCCATTCACTCCAACCTTAAGATGAGTGAAGAAAAGGCCATGAGCAGGCTGCTGAAAGCTATTGAAAATCCATATACCACCATTTTAGGCCACATGACCGGACGACTCCTGCTGAGTCGTAATGGTTATCCTGTAGATCACCGCCGCATCATAGATGCCTGTGCCGAACACAATGTTGTCATTGAACTGAATGCACATCCCCGCCGATTGGACATTGACTGGGAATGGATCCCTTACGCCCGTGAAAAAGGTGTACTGCTCTCCATCGATCCCGATGCCCACAGCATAGCAGGTTACAAAGATGTTTACTACGGAACATTAGCCGCCCGCAAAGGAGGTCTAAGTGCCGATGGCAACCTGAGTAGCTATTCAAAAGAAGCTTTAGAAACGTATATCCTCAACAGGAAAAAATAAGGAACAATGAAACTGATTTATATCTATGATCCCATCTGCGGATGGTGTTATGGTTTTACGCCCGTGATCCAGGAGATCCAGCAACATTTTAAAGGAGAAATATCGGTAGAAATATTGTCTGGCGGCATGTTATTGAGTGCCAACCGCCGCCCAGCCTCTGCCATGTACACCTATATCAAAGAAGCACATAAGCAGGTCGAAAATACTACAGGTATTACTTTTGGTGAACCATTTCTGAACGAATACCTGCGTTCTGACGATATGATGGACTCTGAAAAGCCCAGTATAGCACTGACGGTATTCAAGCAATACCAGCCGGAGAATGCGGTGAACTTTGCACATGATATGCAGGTAGCACTCAATTTTGAAGGTAAGAGTCTCAATGATATTGACACATATATTCCCATCCTGGAGAAATACGATATTCCTGTACAGGCCTTCCTCAACAACATGAAGGAAGATGATAACAAATACGCCACTCACCAGGAATTCAGTATCGTGCAGCAATGGGGTATTACCGGTTTCCCGGCTGCTATCCTTGAAAAAGACGAACAATTATACCTGGTAGCCCGTGGCTTTACTCCCAAAGCACAATTGCTGCAGGTGATTGAAGAGATAAAAAATAAATGATGTACCAGATCACACAGGCAGGCATCCAACACATACCTGTTATACAGAAGCTGACCCATGAAATATGGCCGGCGACCTACCTGTCTATCCTTAGCCAGGAACAACTGGACTATATGATAGCCATGATGTATAATACGGAAGAACTGAGCAGACAACTTAATTCCGATCATACCTTTCTGCTGATATGGGATGGAGACAAGGCAATCGGTTTTGCAGGTTATAATCCGAAAGAAGAGACCGGCATTTACAAGCTGAACAAAATATACCTTCACCCTGGCTACCAGGGAAAAGGTGCCGGAAAATTACTGCTCAACGCCGTTATTGATCAGGCAAAAACTGCAGGTGCGAATGTGCTGGAACTGAATGTAAACAAGTATAACAAAGCCCGCTTTTTCTACGAGAAGATTGGCTTTGAGATATATGAGGAGAAAGATATCGACATTGGAAATGGTTACTGGATGAATGATTTCGTGATGAGGAAAGTGCTATAAAATAATCCAGCCTGGTAAAAATACCAGGCTGTTTCCCAAGTTAACCATTAAAAGACACAACTTTTCTAATTAAAATCTTTGGGTGTTTTTCAGCTAAAGTGATGCTGAATTTTCACCGCTATGAAGATACATACGATAAATGTTTAAACACGGATTTTCTTTGGGATTTATTTTTTTACTTTTTTCCCGGCTTTTTACTATCAATTAATTATCAAATAGATATAAAATAAAATTCCCGCACTTTTGGCGCGGGAACTGATGACCCTGAAGGGTATTTTCGGTTAACAGACTAAAAAAGTCGGGGTAGTACCTCGTGATCGCTACTCCATCCGAATCTATAGCTAATCATCAGCTCATGGGATACTGATTGCGCTCCTTTCAGATTCGAATTTGTAGGTGTATCGTATGAATATCCCATTTCCAACTGAGGGGTAATTCTCACTCCCACCATACCTGTCACCGTCTTCTCTGATCTCCAGGATGCACCCAGCCAAACCAGCTCTTTCAGGAGTATGCTTGCATTGAAATCGTAGCTCAGTCCTGATCCCTTCACATCTCTCAACAATAAGGTAGGCTTGAATTTTAGATCGTCATTGATATCAAATACATAGGCCGCCTGCATGTAATAATGCGGTTTTGTTACAATCCTGTTCACACTCTTTCCAATGTCAAAACTTTTGAACATCGGCGCACCTAAACCTAAGTAAAATCTCTCAGTAAATAATGCAAATCCGAAGCCAACATTTGTCTTCATATAACTCAGATTACTGGCAAAGCTTGGATCGGTAGTCGTGAGCGTGCTGTTATTTTCCTTATACTGCGACATGCCAACTATCAGGCCCATGGCCAGGTGCAATTCTTCTGTGAGTTCTACTTTCTGTGATGCAAAGATGTTAAAATCTGTACGGGTATCGACAGTAATACTTTCTCTCATGGCAGAAAATCCCAGTGTGGTTCCCTTCTCATTCAATGGTGAATAAAATGAAAATGTTGCTGTCTTAGGGGCTCCGTCTACGCCTACCCATTGATTACGGCCATCTACAGTTAATCGTGCTGACTCATCCAAACTTGCATAGGCAGGATTGATGGCCAGGCCATTGAACATATACTGGGAATAGATAGGGTCCTGTTGTGCCTTTGATGGCAGGTAATATGCTAGTAAGACAAACAGGGTAATTATTACTTTCTTCATATGTAAGGATTACAGACAATGGAGGCATTAAGCCTCCATTGTCTGGTTTTCTTATGATCTCTTTATGACAAGGAATCCGGTGTATTTGATCTTCTTACCTGATACATCTGTAGCATGGATAATGAAGAAATAAGAACCATCCGGCACATCCTGATTTTTAGCACTGCCTGTATTCGCCTTACCGTTGAAATTGTTAGAACTGTTATTATAGCCTTTCGTTGTAAATACTGTACCACCCCAACGGTTGAATACTGTTACATCATTATCAGGATAGGAATCAATATTTTCAATGTACATGGCATCGTTACCCAATCCGTCACCGTTTGGAGACATAGCAGGGTGTACCCGCAGGTTACCATTGTTATTATCCTTCCATCTGCCATCAGTAATGAAACGCTCTATGTAGTCAGGTACACCATCACCATCCACATCACAATCCTTACAGATTTCAATCAGACCGGTAGCGGTGCTCAGTGAATCAAGCTTCGGTATATTCTGCGTAGATGATACGGTAGCTCTGAGTAAGCGCATACCAAACATCTTGTTCTTTTCCACACTATTCACCAATACAGGAATTGATGTGGTACTGGTATTTGGCATGATGAGCAGCGGAGTTACTGAAGCATCATAATCTTTACCTGCTGAAGCCACCATTGTACCTGCCAGCAGTTCACTACTTCCCGGTTCGTAGAACTCATAGTAGATTGTAATGATACGGGAGCTGGCACGATTCATCTTTAACACAAACGGCAGTGGGAAACCAGTTGTATCGAATGGAACTACTGCAGAGAACTGCGTTTCACTGAATCCTATTGTGAGGGAGTCATTATCAGTTACTGAGTTTCTGATTTCATTCGCCAGGCCTACGTAATAAGCAGGACCACTGCTCAGCGGATCGAATTCCTGTACGTTTGCCTGTACCCATCCGTCATCATCATTCAGGTCATTGTCATCTACCACTACTGTGAAAGATGTTTCCTGTGCACCTGCAGGCATCGTTACGGTCACTTTATTGCCAGATACCACTCCATTTCTGATTGTGACTGTCCTGTATACATCGTTTGTAATAGCAACAGTGATTGGCAGATCCAGGTTGATAGACTTTGTAGTTCTTACAAAGAATTTCACTGAGTCTCCTTCCACAATAGTACTGGTAGACGCGAACAGGTTTACCTGTGGCGTATCTACGTTCATGTTGTAAATAAAGACTGTAGCAATACCATTAATTGTACTTATCGGCCATGTCACCAGCGGAATATTGGAAGTAACACCCTTGAGTGAGGATATTACTGTTGTAGTAGGACCAGCAGTCAGCTTACCGGAAGGAACCACATCGAATGTTACCATACTGGAACCCGCAGGAATCACTACACTACCACTCAGCGCTCCGTAATCAGTACCTGCTACTGCTGTACCGGATACCGTGTAAGACACGGTTACATCCTGTGTGGCAATCAGCGTAGAATCGTTAAACCTGATACGGAATTGACCATTTGCAGATGGCTGGGTAGCATCCGCCAAACGTTCAATGATCATCGTACGGGCATTTGCCTGTGTACCTGTATCACTACTTTCATCATCGAATACGTTCATATACATCGTACCACCACTTACATACAGGCTCTTGGTTGTACCTCCCTGTACGGTTGTAGCACCTACCAGTTTTACCTGCAGCACCAGGTTACCCTGAAGAACGATGTCGTCAATTATATTTACCGGTACTGTTACTGAAAGGCTACCTGCAGGAATAACTACTGTCGTCTGCACATCTTTGATGTTTGTACCGGCATAGGTGGCAGTCAGCGTTACACTTACATCAGTCGTTGATACTGCTGGCAGTACCACTTTGAAGGCACCATCTGTAGCTGGTTCTGCTGCGTCATTTACTTTTTCCAGCGTCACTGGCTGACCTTCCGGATCCAGGATATTGAGTGGTGCAATTGATGCAAATGAATACCCGGCCGCACTGTCTACAAACTGTAATACTGTAGGACCTTCAATCTTAAAATTGTTAGGTATGTTCAGGAAGAAGGTTACATGGTTACTGTCTTTCGGCAGCGTCACGAACCTTGGCAGACCTGTATAATTTGTTGTATCCGCAGTAGATGATCCATCAGGTATCACAGTGATGATGATATCACTGGCTGAAGTCATGCTGCTGTTTACAAATCCGATTGTTACTTTGGTGGTACTGCCTTTGTGGATAGTACTGGAATCGATGATCATCTGGAGCTGTGTGCTGGCAGGTGCATCATTAATATAAAGATCCAGGCTGTCCACACTTACATTGCTCATACCAGGTGTGTTTCCTGATATTCTCAGCAGTTCGGAACCTTCAATGACATAATCAGCTTTTGCTGTGATGACAAAGTCACCATAACCGGCAGTATCGATCGTAACAGTGGCTGGCACTCCTGTGTAGTCGCTGGCACTTGCTACGGACTGGTTACTTGCTGTTACATTCAGGGTAACCGGTGTGAATAATTTAATACCTGCCGGGAAACTGGCTCTTACTGTATATGTATTTCCTTCTTCCACATGATCGCCTTGTGAGGCCGGTTCCGGTGTGAAGGTGATTTTCATATTTGCAGGATCATTCGCCGTTACATCGATCATGTTCAGTGTCACGGAATCGCTTGGGTAACCTGTTGCCGCTACTAATACTACCAGTGTTTCATTGTCTCCTATTATATTATCAGTGAGTGCTGATACCGGAACAGGAATGGTGATTGAACTGGTGGTCATGGTCAGTGTCTGTGGCAATCCACTATATCCACTGCTGGCCTGTGAGCTGCTGCCACGGCTAATATTAAGTGTCAGCGGAGCAGGAGGTGTACCAGGCAAGGAGATGGTGATATATGCACCCACCCCACCTTCCACAATATCTGTACGATCTGCGCTGAGCGTGAAACTTCCTAATTCAGTTTTATCCTTGATGGTTACAGTAGCTGCCTGATTTACGGTAATACCCGCGGGCAGTGCAGTTGTCGCTGTACCACCCAGCGTCAGCTGTTCATCGCTTTCCAGGATATTATCCTGCACGATATTGATCGCTGTAACATTTGAAGAAGGATGAGTTGTATTGAGTGTGATCGTAGCGGAATCCAGCGAGAAGTCTGAAGCATCCGCAGTAGAACTACTTACGATAGATGGTGTAATTGTAATCGGCACCTCGGTAGTGATACCTGGAGGCAGACTAAATGTATATGTGTATGAACTACCTTCTTCCATTTCAGTCACAGCTGGTGTGATAGTAACAATTCTGTTGGCAGCATTGTCAGCGGTCGCATCCAGGATAGAACCGGAGATAGCATTGATAGTCAGACCTGATAATGAAGTAGTGGCTGCAGTGAACGTAAATGCTTCCGTATTTTCCAGGACACCATCTGCCAGTGCGCTAAAGCCATTTGTCACCGTCTTACTGTTAGTATTTGGTGGCATGTATATGGTATTCGCTGCTCCAATATAGTAATCAGACGGAGACGCTACGGTAGTACCACCAGGAGTCAGTACTATTGCCAGTGAATCTCCAGCCATGATACCAGGCTTCGCAAATGCCAGAGTGAGATTGGAACTGTTTCCTTCTTTAAGAGAAGGGGTTGTAATGCTCAGGTTCAACACTTTATTGCCTGAGATCAATCCTGTTGTATCCCTGATCGTAATCAGACAGGAATCTTTGATGAAACCTGTTGGAGAAGCGACTACATAATATGGTTCGTCATTTTCCAGCAAACTATCCTTCAATGCTTTTACTGTAAATGTGGCACTTGATTTACCCTTACCGATGGTCAGGTTGGTGACAGACATCGTTACATCTGAAGCGATTGCTTTGGATGAAATGCCTCTTGCGATAGGAATAGTCATCGCAGATCCGGCCTTGAGTCCATTGGGTAAGGAGAGGGTTACAGTACTGGTTACACCTTCCAGAATTGTTGCAGGTACAGGTGTCATGGTCATTACCATACTTGAATCGTAGTTTGCATCCTTAATTTTAAGGGTATCACCCTTATAAGGATAAGAACGACCGGCACCCACAGCATCTGTTGTTGTTACATCCAATACGATAGTTTCTGGTGTGGACCCTTCCAGCAAATCATCCGTATATGCAATCATATAAATGTTTGCACCGGTTCCCAGTTTTGGAATAGTCACCGGACCATTATAATACCAGAAGTCAAAGTCCACCCCATCACTCGCAGTTGATTTAGACCAATTAAAATCGACATTGACTGTAATTGGTACTTCGGTGCTTACGCCATCTGGCAGATGGAATCTTACATAGCCTTCATATCCTTCCGTTATTGGGTTGACGGAGGATGGATTTACAAAGTTGGATAAGATCTGCGCATATGCAGGATTAAAGTAAGTACTATCGTTGATAGTGAGATTTGTCTGTCCCGTTACGTCAATTCCCAATACTGTTCCTTTAAATTGTAATACCAGGTTCTCTGTATTTTCCAGCACTTTATCAGCCTTGGCACTGATTGTGAATTCAGGGCTATAAGTGCTGTTAGCCGGAATAGTAACAGAAGCAGGTACTACATAATCAGTATCACCGGCAGTTGAAGAAGAGTGGGTAGAAAAGGTGATCACTACATCTTCAGGGCAGGTAGAGGTCATTTTCACTCTTGCCTTGGTAGCGTTACCTTCCAGGATAGCAGAACTATCCATAGTAAGGGTCATACCACGGACTTCATCATCTACGATTGTGAAATCACACTGAGAGGTACCGGAAATAGTGATCAGGTCTGTACAGGTAGCCGCCAGTTTGAGACGGACGGTACGGCTGAATTCCAGTTTATCGTTCCCTATAATATGAAGATTCGGGATCTTAATTGTTTTGGCAGTTGTATAATCACCCGCAGGAATCAGGGCTCCCTGTTCGGCCAGGGTAAAGTCCGTACCTCTTGCGGCAGGATGAGCGTAATTGTAAGTGGAGTCGTACTGCAATAAAACATAAACCGGGGCATTGAGCTTGCCACCGGACACTTTCAGAGTTACGCTTGAATCTATGTGTTCACCCTGCGCGGCACTACCTTCATTGGTAGACTGGGTAGCACTTGAGAACTGCACCGACACATTTCCCCATCCCGTTACAGGAATAGAGTCTACCATTGCGCCTACTGTATCAAACTCATTTTTGGTGGTACCATAGCCGGATAATACACGGAAAGTCCTGTAGTTCACAGGAGTAGCGGTAAAGTTGTTATCGTAAATCGGCATGGATCGCATGATACCCATAGAACGGCCACGACCATCCACGCCATCAGCAATTACATTATGCGGATATAATCCATCATCATCGAGATAGAAGCGGTTTTCCGGAATAGACGCCTGCCAGGATCTGAACTTCCTGTACATGCGATACACATGGCTGCGTGGAGATTCTGCTGTTTCAGTGCAGGCAACATCCCTGTACATACCGATGGTGGAACTATCGCTATTGATAAATCCATACCCGCATTTACTGGCTTCGTCCGGATTGGCAGTAGCATTTGGCCCCATTACAACCTGCTCAGAAAGGTAAAACAGTACGCTGGTAAAATCATTTGTACTTACCTGGGGCATGTGCAGCACATAGTCAAGGAAGAAGTAGCTTGTATTTTTTACATAGGTAATAATACAAGTCACAGTACCTGTCTGACCTGTTGGATATTTGAAATAAGGGTCCAGAACTGTACCTACAACATGAATTTTATAAGGATCAGCGTAAGAACCGGAACCTGATATGGGAGAAATATAACAAGTACCTGGAGCCTGTGGGGTAGTTCTGTCTGTCATATGAGCCAGGTTCTTGAAATCGAAGAACGCCCTCATACCAAGAGAGCTATCTGCCCGGTTGTAGCTTTCGGTGAGCCCATTACGGGTCACAACGATACTACCATCGGTGTAGATATCAATTTTGAGGTCTTTGGAGCCGCTGGCACCTCCTGTGGGATTGATAGTAGCCTTTACAGTCTGCGCGATAACCTGACTCTGACTGCATATCAATAACAACAGTACTGCAAAGAACATCCTTTTAAGTGTATGCGACACTTTCCGGGGCGTAATAGTTGCATTCCTTTTCACAGAATTGGGAAGCTTGAACATAGTAAAGCGTGTAAAGTTCTATAATCCATCTAATTTCTTTAATCAGCCATGTTTCAACCATTAGAGAAATGGTTAAAAGCCTTCACGAAAAATGCAAAAAGGCATGGTAATGAAACCGTTACCTGCAACAGGACTGTAGGTAGTGAGGGATTGAACACGATGCTGATTCACGAGAGGCCTTTTGACAATCATTCACTGTACAACACACTGTACTATAAGATAACCCTAATATATCGAAATACAAACATATTCAATATTCCATATTTAGACAAAATATTTTATATTAATTGTTAATATGTTCGCTTCAGAAATGGGGATAACTATCTTTGTGGGTTCAGGATCAAATTATTGTGAATTCACATATTTATCCACATCCCACTATTTTAAGGTATTGGTGATGGTATTTTACCGTGGGTTTCAATTCTGGTTATAAAATACGCTTGTTCTGTT
The DNA here is from genome assembly GCF_034424315.1 of Chitinophaga sancti. Lineage (GTDB taxonomy): Bacteria > Bacteroidota > Bacteroidia > Chitinophagales > Chitinophagaceae > Chitinophaga > Chitinophaga sancti. The sequence goes on along the minus strand of NZ_CP139972.1, from coordinate 7,088,338 downwards.
TTTAACAATAAAAAAAGAACAAATGCATTGTTTTTACCCATAAAATAAATTTAGATTTGCAAAAAACTAGTAATAATGTCTACAATAGCTAAATCTAACATTGACTTTGCTCTTCCTTATAAAGTAAAGGATATGTCTCTGGCAGAGTGGGGACGTAAAGAAATCGAGCTGGCGGAAGCTGAAATGCCAGGTCTGATGTCGCTGAGAGAAGAATATGGTAACAGCAAGCCACTGGCAGGTGCGCGTATTGCTGGATGCTTACATATGACTATCCAGACTGCCGTACTGATCGAAACCCTGGTACACCTGGGTGCGGAAGTACGCTGGAGCTCCTGCAATATCTTTTCTACACAGGATCATGCCGCTGCCGCTGTTGCTGCTGCAGGTGTACCTGTATTTGCCTGGAAAGGTCTGAACGAACAGGAATTTGACTGGTGTATTGAACAGACCCTGTTCTTTGGTGGTGCTGATCGTCCGTTGAACATGATCCTGGATGATGGTGGTGACCTGACAAACATGGTATTTGACAAGTATACTGAACTGATCCAGCACGTAAAAGGTCTGAGTGAAGAGACGACTACTGGTGTACACCGTTTATACGAGCGTATGCAGAAAGGTACTTTGCCTATTCCTGCTATCAATATCAATGACTCTGTTACCAAATCCAAGTTTGACAACAAGTATGGTTGCCGTGAATCCTGCGTAGATGCGATCCGTCGTGCTACCGATGTAATGATTGCCGGTAAGGTTGCTGTTGTAGCTGGTTTCGGTGACGTAGGTAAGGGTTCTGCGGAGTCTCTGAGAGGCGCTGGTGCCCGCGTAATCGTTACTGAAATCGATCCGATCTGCGCACTGCAGGCTGCGATGGAAGGTTACGAAGTGAAGAAAATGACGGATGCTGTAAAAGAAGCTGATATCATCGTAACCACTACCGGTTGCCGCGACATCATCACTGCCGAGCACTTTAAGCTGATGAAAGACAAGTGTATCGTATCCAACATCGGTCACTTTGATATCGAAATTGATGTTGCATGGCTGAACAAGAACTATGGTAACACGAAAGTTGAGATCAAACCTCAGGTAGATAAATACACCATCGATGGTAAAGACATCATCCTGCTGGCTGAAGGCCGCCTGGTAAACCTGGGTTGCGCTACTGGTCACCCATCTTTCGTAATGAGTAACTCCTTCACTAACCAGACCCTGGCTCAGCTGGAACTGTGGCTGCATACTGACAAGTATGAGAACAAAGTATACGTTCTGCCTAAGCACCTGGATGAGAAAGTTGCCCGTCTGCACCTGAAGAAAATCGGCGTAGAACTGGATGTGCTGACTCCGACCCAGTCTGAGTACCTGAACATTCCTGCAGCAGGTCCATACAAACCTGACTATTACAGATACTAACAGGCACAATTGTGCTAGAAAAAAGGGGCTGCCAGTGGTAGCCCCTTTTTGTTTTTAGTGGCTTTACCATTACATTTGTTATATGACAAAGTTGAGCGTAAATATTAACAAGTTTGCCACCCTGCGCAATGCCAGGGGCGGGAATCTCCCGGATATTTTGAAAGTTGCACAGGATTGCGAACGTTTTGGTGCCGATGGCATCACTGTTCACCCCAGACCAGATGAACGTCATATCCGTTACCAGGATGTATTGGACCTAAAGCCATTAGTCACTACAGAGTTTAATATCGAAGGCTATCCTTCTAAGGACTTTATCGACCTGGTATTGTCTGTAAAACCGGAACAGGTTACGCTCGTACCAGATCCACCCCATGCGATTACGTCTAATACCGGATGGGATACCATCGCCAACCAGTCATTCCTGAAAGAAGTGATCGGCACTTTCAAAGCCGCTGGCATCAGGGTTTCTATCTTCCTGAATGCCGAACCTGAAAAAGTAGAAGCAGCTAAAACTGCGGGTGCTGACAGGATTGAATTATATACCGGTCCTTATGCAGAGGAGTTTAACAATGCAAGGACGCAACAGCAGAATTTCCAGCTGCTGAATGATTATAAAAATACCGCCCGTGCTGCTACGGCTATCGGGTTGGATATCAATGCAGGTCATGATCTGAACCTGGACAACCTGCGCTTCTTCAAACTGCATATTCCACAGCTGAAAGAGGTATCCATCGGTCACGCATTAGTATGTGATGCGCTGTACCTGGGCCTGGAGAACACTATTCAATTGTATAAGCGACAACTGAAGGTAACTGAGTAATTATTTAATAACTCCATTCCTTCAGGGGCAAATTTATTCCGAACTGGTTCAGCGCAGCACTGCGCTGATACCAGGCCCTCGCATATCGGAGCTGGATCTTTCTCGTCACCACTCCCAGCCCTGCCGAAAATCCACTCAAGCCCTTTAATTGTGGATCCGATAATTCCTGTCTCCGCAAATGATTGTAGCCTGCCGTCAGTGTCACATAACGACCTATTTCCCAATGTGCAGCCAGTACAAAATGCCTGAAAATCTTATCTACCGCCTGCCCACCAGTTTTAACGGTATCTCCATTCGTGATTAAACTGCTTTCCTGGAATCCGGGATCGGCATAACGCACATCGTATTGATATATATGGTGAAGGGTGGCTGATAACTGCAATGGCAGCTGGTTCAGTCGCTTTGAGATGCCCACCTGTAAATCAAAGGGTAAGGGTTCCTGGTTGCCAGGCGTATATGTGCTGAGCTGTAAGCCCATATTTTTTGCCAGGAGGCCAGCCTGCCAGTGATGCGTAGTGTCTTCGTAAGTCAACCCGAAATGTAGTACCAGACCTGTGGAATTGTATTGCTGGTAGCGGGATTGTACGAACTGTAAGGTAGCGCCATAGTGCCACTTTTCCAGGTATTGGCGGGAGGCGCTTACCTGGATGGCCATATCCCGGGGCCGGAAAGAACCCTGGATACTGCCGGTAGCATCCGTCTGGATAAGGGAACCGTAGTTAATATATTGAATACCACCTGCAAAAGTGGTTTGTAATTTCTCTGCGTAATGGCCGAAGAGCGCATGGGCATATAGCACATCCGCAAAGTAACTGGTATAGTTAAGTTGCAGATTGGTATGCATATCCGGACGTAACAGGGCCGGATTGAGGCTACATAGCGCAATGTCATTTCCCAACTGGCTAACGTTGATACTGCCGAGTGATGTCTGTGCCGGAGAAACGGGAAGATCCAGGAATGCAAAGGTGGCTTTTCCTCCCAGTACCTGAGCCATGGAGGATTGAGAAAATAGGAGGAATAGGAATATGAATCGGTACATTTTGACAAATATACAAAAACAATAAGGCCATTCTGCCGGGGAGCAGGATGGCCTTACTTTAAAACCCTTAAAACAATCAACATATATCTAGTACCAGTTCCAACTGTGAAAAGGGCCGGTATAGACTTGTTACTTCTTTAATAACGCTATATCGATCACTTGGTTCATTTCTTTTACAAAATGGAACTTCACCCCTTTGATATAATCGGGATTAATTTCCTTGATATCTTTCTCATTCTGCCAACAAAGGATGATTTCTTTAATCCCCGCCCTTTTGGCAGCCAATATCTTTTCTTTGATACCACCCACCGGCAATACCTGGCCCCTGAGGGTGATTTCGCCTGTCATTGCCAGGTAGGATTTCACCTTTCTGCCTGTGAATGCAGAAGTTAAGGCCGTGAGCATTGTGATACCTGCACTTGGACCATCTTTTGGAACAGCACCTTCAGGTACGTGAATGTGTACATTCTTTTCCCTGAACAACTTTGAATGGATGTTGAACTGGTGTGCATTTGCCTGCAGATAGCTCAGCGCTGTGCTGGCAGATTCCTTCATCACATTACCCAGGTTACCTGTCATTTGCAGATCGCCCTTACCCTCACTGAGGCTGCTTTCGATGAAGAGAATATCTCCACCTACATATGTCCACGCCAGCCCTACGGCTACACCAGGAGGATTACCTACCTTGTAGATTTCGTTGGAATAGCGGGCCTTGCCAAGTATTTCTTCTACATGTTCTTCGGTCAGGCTGTCTGGCACTGCTTCTTCGAGTGCCACATCCTTGGCCAGGGAGCGCATGATAGATGCCATTTGCCTGTCCAGTTCACGTACACCACTTTCGCGTGTATAGTCCTGGATAATCCTGTCCAGCACACTGTTGCTGATCCTCATTTTCAGCTGCTTGAGGCCATGGGCTTCTTTCTGCTTAGGTACCAGGTGACGCTTGGCGATTTCCACTTTCTCCTCGATAGAGTAACCACTCAGGTCAATGATTTCCAGGCGGTCGCGCAGCGCTGGACTGATGGCATTGATATCATTGGCCGTAGCGATGAACAGCACCTTGCTCAGGTCATATTCCAGCTCCAGGTAATTATCGTAGAAAGTGCCGTTCTGCTCAGGATCCAGTACTTCCAGCATGGCGGAACTTGGATCGCCCCGATGATCGTTGCCAATCTTATCGATCTCGTCCAGGATCATCACCGGATTGGAGGTTTTCACCTTGCGGATACTTTGCAGGATACGGCCCGGCATTGCCCCGATATAGGTTTTACGGTGACCACGGATCTCGCTCTCGTCGTGCAGCCCACCCAGGCTGAGACGCACATATTTACGGCCAATAGCACTGGCAATGGAACGCCCCAGGGAGGTCTTACCAATACCCGGAGGGCCTACGAAACAGAGGATGGGTGACTTCATGTCACCTTTCAGCTTCAGTACGGCCAGGTATTCCAGGATGCGCTCCTTGATCTTATCCATGCCATAATGGTCATTGTCCAATATCTTTTTCGCCTTTTTAAGGTCGTAACTATCTTCGGTATAATCCTGCCAGGGCAGGTCCAGCATCAGGTCCAAATGGTTATACACCACGGAGTAATCAGGAGTGCTGGGGTGCATTCGCTCCAGTTTCTCAATTCCTTTCCGGAATAGTTCACCGGCAGCTTCTGTCCATTTTTTCTTCTCTGCTTTGCGCTGGAGCTCCTTTACCTCACGGTCATTACTGTCGCCCCCCAGTTCTTCCTTGATGGATTTGAGCTGTTGCTGCAGGAAGTATTCACGTTGTTGTTTGTCAAGATCCGCCTTGGTTTTGTTGGTGATCTTGTTCTTCAGCTCTGCCAGCTGGAGTTCTACCTGCAATAGTTTGAGCAGGAGTTCAGCACGGGTACGCAGGTTATTGATTTCCAGCAGTTGCTGTTTTTCTTTCAGGTCACAATTCAGATTGGAAGAAACGAAGTGCACCAGGAAGGATTCATTTTCAATATTCTTGAGAATGATACTCGCTTCTGATGGTAGATTTGGAGACAACTGAATAATTTGTCCTGCCAGATCTTTGATGGTGGAGATGTATGCGTCGAACTCAGGATCGTCTGTTACAATTTCGTCCTGTAATATATCAATACGTGCCTTGAAGTATGGATCTTCAGCAACGATCTCGTTGATCTGAAATCTTTTACGCCCCTGAATGATAATGGTAGTACCACCATCAGGCATTTTGATCAGTTTTACGATACGTGCTACCGTACCTACCTCTGCCAGATCGGCAATGATAGGATCTTCCACCGTACTGTCTTTCTGAGCGACTACGCCAATCAGCTTATCGCCACGATAAGCATCGTTTACAGCCTTAATGGATTTATCTCTGCCAACCGTGATGGGTAATACCACACCAGGGAAAAGTACCGTATTTCTTAAAGGTAAGAGTGCCAGCTCATCGGGTATATTATCCTCTTCCTGCCCTTCCCCATCTTCATTCAGCGGGATAATTGGCATGAATTCCATTTCCTCTTCCGAATTCGTTAAGTAAAATCTATTCATCTCGGTAATTTAATTCAAAAAAGAAAAGCCAATTTGTCAGCTTGCAGCTATTCTTTTCGCCTTTTTTCTAAGCATAGGTATATTGTCAAGTTTAATGCCACGAAAAAGAAACGAGTATTCTATTATTAATATACGTAATACCGTTTTAATTAAGTTTAAAATAAAAACTCGCTTTTACCTGTCGATAAAAGCGAGTTTTATAAAAAAGCATTTGCCTGAGCAACGCAAATTACAGTGTTACACCAACACCCAGTTGAATTGCCTGGTTCTTCCAGTTACCGGAATTGGAGATATCAGATATCTTCTTCACATCGGTGAAGCCCACAATATAACGGGCACTGATGTTTATGATTGGCAGCTGGATCCACAGACCTGCTACGCCGGAAACATCACCACCATTAAAGGCATCATTGGATGCTTTGAATACGTTCTTGTCAGAAACCAGTGCGCTGAACTGAGGACCTACCTGCAGTTTGATCCGGGGGCTACCTAAAGAGAAGTTAGCCAGGATCGGGATGCTCAGGTAGTTCAGTTTAATTTTTTTACCGTTATCGCTCAGGTTATTAGTATTGTATACTTGACTAAAGTCGCTGGTTGTTTTAGTTTGGGTAGAAGAGAAGATCAATTCACCCTGCACGCCAAAACCTTTTGTCAGGTTTATTTGTGCGAAACCGCCCAGGTGATAACCCAGGTTGAAACCATCTTTGTAGCCTTTACCATCCAGTTTTCCGAGGTTAGCTCCGCCTTTCAGGCCAAAATGTAAAAATCCAGACTGGGCGTTAACAGTTGTAGAAGAGAATGCAGCCATACACAGTACTGCTGCGGCGAAAAACAGTTTTTTCATAATAGCGTTTTTTTTAACAAGGTTTTAAAGTAAACGGATAATTGGGTTTTCTATTATAGGAGACGACCCTAACATAAAATACCCCTACGCCGACATAGCGATTTGAGCAAATTTTATGCTACATTAATTATTAAATGAATGTGTGAAGAATACGTGAAGACTATTTTTTTAATGTATAGGCTATACGAGCGGTGAAGTAATTCACCAGTTTTTTGTCCTGCCCCTGGAAAGGCTGGAAAACGGTATAGGATGGTGCAATTGTAAATTTACCCAGGATATAGGATGCACTTACCGTCAGATCCAGGGCCCGCATTTCAAATCCGGTATTCGACTTCCTGGTCGTTTCCGGGTGAAATACTTCATGCGGCTCCCTCCCCTTCATCCATGGTGAACGGGAGATATATTGAAATGCTCGTAAGTTGCTGTAATAACGGGCGGTACCCATGGTAAGGCCCACTGACGGGGTAAGCAGGAAGGCATCATCTCTCTTCAGTACATCCACAAAAATGAATGGATGGCGCACAGCTGCTACGATGTTGAAATCGTTCCCAGACAGCTTTCGGGTAGTTACCGGTTCACCATTAGGACCTTTAGGGCCGGCCCCTTCTTCGCAACTTCCCCAACCGAAATCCAGGCTGATACCAGGTTGTACCCACCAGTCGCGGTAATAGAAGTATGCAAATAGTTCATTATTAATAGGTGTGGCCGGAACGTCGGCAGAATCAGCGAAGATATACCTGGTATAAGAGATACCAGTCATAAAATGCTTGCTCTTGGAATAATCGTACCCAACAGACAAATCCCATTCAAACCATGGTGTACCCAATGAGTTGAACAGGTAATAATTACTGACGGTACCATAAATTCCACTTTTATGATAATATCCTAAGGTAGGAGACAGGAAGGTTTTCATCACCACAGGCCTTTCTCCATTGTTCACTTTACTACCGTAGGCTGGATTATTTCCATATCCCAACCCTACTATCAATTCACTTTTCTCCCGCTTTTTCAGCAAGGAGTCAAGTTGCTTTTCCAGTTCGGCAAGGGACTGGCTCCATACAGCCTGACTACAAAACAGAAATATGAAAATACAAAAGCAGCGGCGCATGCACGAAGCGTTTAACTAGCTGCAAGATAAGCGAAATAAATTAACATTACTGTCTACACCAGCTCGATGATAGTTATTTCGGGCAGGATCCCTACCCTGCCAGGATAGCCAAGGAAGCCAAATCCACGGTTTACATACAGTTTTTGTTTTCCTTCTGTATACAAGCCGGCCCACTCTTTAAAGACGAAACCGGAAGGACTCCATTTGAATCCGGGAATTTCGACGCCGAATTGCGCGCCATGAGTATGTCCTGCCAGCATCAGATCAATATCCGGGTATTCTGTTCTCACCTGTGCATCCCAATGGGTGGGGTCGTGAGACATTAATATTTTGAAAGGGAGATTTTCAGTGCCTTCATATGCTTTCTTCATGTCTCCGTATTTGGGAAAACGGTCCATGGCGCTCCAGTTTTCAATTCCCAGCAGGCCTATTTGCTGTCCTTCCCTTTCCAGTACCACATGTTCATTCATCATTAGTCGCCAGCCCATATCGGCATGTACCTGTTTCAGGGCCTCGAGGTTTTGCATGCGCAGGTGACTGAAGCCGCTGGCATCTTTGTCAGGCCATGCATGGTAATCGCCGTAATCGTGGTTTCCCAATGTAGCGTAAACACCCATAGGAGCTTTGATCTGGCTGAAAAGGGATTTGTACTGATCCATTTCTTCGGCCAGTTCATTCACCAGGTCGCCGGTAAAGAGCACGATATCAGCTTTTTGTGAATTGATTAATTCCACCCCTTTGCGTACGGCATCATAATTATCGAAGCTACCGGAATGGATATCAGAGAGTTGCAATATTTTCAGGCCTTTGAAAGCGGGTGGCATATTTTTGAAGGCAAGCTTCATCTTCCTCACCTTATAATTATACTTATTGGAAAGACCATATATAAAGGTGGCAAACATGCCTCCTCCCGTAATCAGTGCCAGCTGTGTGAGGAAACGGGAGCGGGAAATGCCTCTCACAGTCATTTCAGTGGACTGAGGGGTGCTAAAGCGCTGAACGATCCAGGTAATACCTCTCCGGAAGTCGTCTAATAATAAGAAGATAGCTACCAGCAGTTTTGCCACTACAACTGCAAAAATGATGGTGAGCACATAGCCCCTGAGATGTTTGGACCAGTCCTGCCAGTGGATGTAGGGCATGAGCAATACCAGGAGTATCACCAGGGCTGAAATGACCCAGTAGGTGCTGAATGCGATCGTCCTGATACGGGCTGCCGCACCATAAAATACGGCCCTCACGGCCATAAATACATATAAATCCAATAAGAATAGTAGCCCAGCTAATAAAAATGTGTTTAATCCCGTGCGCATCTGCTTAACTTTTTTCCGCTAATGATTTACTGTACAAAAATAGTGCGACCCTTGCTAAAAAACACCAGACGAATGAGCGTGGAACATATTGCATGGAACATTCATTTTTTTCTATTTCATTTAACAATTTGGGTTAAAATATTGATTTATAAATAATTAACCACCAAAAGGGAGCTATCCTGTGAATAAATAAATATACCCCCTCCACTGAATTTTCTTTAATCGTTGTACTTTTGTTGAACCTGGGTCACTAATAGTTAATAATGAAGGCATAACGGTTGATGAATAGTACAGTGGCATTGAATTTGCGGACTGGTGTATTCTAATTTATTGATTGTTAAAGCATAAAGACACTCTAGAAAGATATGAAGCTTACATTTTACGGTCATTCCTGTTTTGCAGTCGAGATTAAGGGCAAAAAGATTGTTTTTGATCCATTTATCACGTACAACGAGTTAGCGAAGGCTATCGATGTCAATAAGCTGGAAGCTGATTATATCTTTATGTCACATGGTCATGAGGACCACATTGCAGACCTTGTTCCTCTGGCAAAGCGTACCCAGGCAACCGTCGTTGCAGTACCTGAAGTACTGGGCTGGGCGAAAAAGCAGGGCGTAGAGAAAGGTCACCCGATGAACATTGGCGGAAAATGGAACTTTGACTTCGGTACTGTAAAATGTGTAGTAGCTACCCATACCAGTTCTATGCCTGACGGATCTTATGGTGGTACCCCGGTAGGATATGTGTTCACAACCACAGCTGGTAATTTCTATTTTTCAGGTGATACCGGTTTGACCATGGATATGCAGCTGATTCCCCGCTGGGCGAAATTAGATTTTGCGGTGTTGCCACTTGGGGATAACTTCACAATGGGAGCAGCAGATGCGATTATCGCTGCGGAATTTATTGATTGTAAAAGGATTGTTGGAATTCACTACGATACATTCGGATATATTAAGATAGATCAGGAGAAAACGAAACAACAGTTTACCCAGGCAGGTTTGGAATTGCTTTTACCCGCAATAGGAACTACTATCGATTTATAAGAATAAGAATATATTACAACCATGGGAAATGACTATTGACCATTAGCCATGGCCTTTTTATTATCCTATAGTAAACCTAAGAAATACCTAATCAACAATGGCAAGAGTAATTGCAATCGCGAATCAAAAAGGTGGGGTAGGAAAGACTACCAGCGCTATTAACCTGGCTAGCAGCCTGGCAGTGCTGGAGTACAAAACACTGCTGGTGGATGCCGACCCACAGGCAAATAGCACCACCGGCTTGGGTTTTGACCTCCGCAACATACAGCAGAGTTTATATGACTGTATGGTAAACGATGTCCAGGCCAAAGACGTGATCCTGGAATCGGATACTCCGAACCTGAAAGTACTCGCCTCCCATATTGATCTGGTAGGTGCTGAACTGGAACTCATTAACCACCCGAACAGGGAACAGGTAATGAAGCAGGTAATAGATGCTGTAAGGGATGAATATGACTTTGTAATAGTAGACTGCTCCCCTTCCCTGGGTCTGATCACTGTCAATGCACTTGTGGCATCAGACTCTGTGATTATTCCTGTACAGTGTGAGTTCTTTGCACTGGAGGGTCTGGGTAAGTTACTGAATACCATAAAAATCGTTCAGAGCCGCCTGAATACAAACCTGGCCATTGAGGGGATCCTCATGACCATGTATGATGGCCGCCTCCGTCTGAGCAACCAGGTGGTGGACGAGGTGAAACAACATTTTGAAGAAAGCGTGTTCAATACAATTATTCACCGTAATACCAAACTGGGCGAAGCACCTAGTTTTGGTAAATCCGTAATCATGTATGACGCGGCAAGTACAGGGGCTATCAATTACCTGAACCTTGCCAAAGAAATACTCCAAAAGAATAATTTCACACGTATTAACCTTGAAGATAAAATACTAGCAATCGACAATGAGCAATCAGAGTAAGGGTACTCCTAATAAGAAAGAGGCGCTGGGTAAAGGTATCCGCTCGCTGCTGGCAAACATTGATACTGACCTGAAGCTAACCTCCAATGCGCTCAATGAGCAGGTGGTATCACAGGCCACTGGTATCGAGCGTATTCCGCTGGACCAGATCGACATCAATCCAAAGCAGCCGCGCCGGGACTTCGATGAAAAGGCTTTGCAGGAACTGAGTATGTCCATTTCTTTGCACGATGTAATCCAGCCGATTACCGTGTCAAAACTGGGGCCCAAAAAATACCAGCTGATAGCAGGTGAACGCCGTTTGCGCGCAAGCCGGATGGCAGGTCTGAAAGACATTCCTGCATACATCCGCCAGGTAAACGACCAGGAACTGCTGGAACTGGCACTGCTGGAAAACTTACAGCGCGAAAATCTGAATGCCATTGAAATTGGTTTGAGCTACAAACGCCTCATGGATGAGGTGATGCTCACCCAGGAACAAGTGGCCGACCGTATGGGTAAAGAAAGAAGTACGGTTACCAACTATATCCGCCTCCTTAAACTGCCACCAGATATTCAGGTAGCTGTCAGGAACGGACAAATCAGTATGGGTCATGCCCGTGCACTGATCGCTGTTGAAAATGTGGAAAAACAACTCTTCATCTTCAACGAGATCATGCAAAACGGCCTTTCCGTACGCCAGACAGAAGAACTGGTGCGGAAAACCTCCCATATCGATAAAGGAAATGTAAAGAAACCAGCTAAGAACACATTACCTCCCCCTTATCAGAAAATAGAGGATAACCTGGCCAGCCACTTTTCTACAAAAGTGAAACTGGATAGAAACAAGAGCGGTAAAGGAAGCGTAACGATCGAGTTCTACTCTGACGAAGAACTGGATAGTATATTAGAAAAAATAGACTTATACGGTGGCTAAAAAGTCCGGAAACATACTTCATTTTTTATTACGCATTTGTTTCCTGGCTTCGCCGGTATTATGCTTATTGCATACTACTGCAAATGCACAGGACAGTACCAAAGCAGAATGGTTGAGAAAACAACAGCCGGATAACCGTAAAGACAGTGCCGGACTTTTCATCACAACGAAGGATTCAGCAGGAGTTGTTAAGAAAGACTCTGCAGGTCCAATAGTACAACCACCCATTCATAGCCCACGTAAAGCAGCCCTCTACTCGGCGGTATTGCCAGGTCTGGGCCAGATTTATAACCGGGAATACTGGAAACTGCCACTTATTTATGCGGCACTGGGTATCACCACCGGTACGTATATCTTCAACATGAACAAATACAGGACCTACCGCGATGCCTACCGTATACGTATGGATGGCAATGCGGATACCAAAGACGCATACGTAGGCCTGTACAGTGATGCCGGCCTGAAGTACCTGCGTGACGGATACAGGGAGTACGTAGATTATTCCGTACTCGTATTCGTACTGGCATATAGCCTCAATATCGTAGATGCAACAGTATTTGCCCACCTGCGTAACTTTGATATGAGCGACGATCTGAGTTTTAAGATCACCCCTACCGTGATCAACAACCAGGCCCTGGGCTTTTGCCTCAAAGTGAACCTGGGCGGTTCTAAAAAGAAGTCGGTGAGTTCGCTGGCTATGGCCGCTCCTACCAAATGGTAAAACACATACAATCAACATACAAAGGATGAAAATAGCGTTAATTGGTTACGGGAAAATGGGCAAGGCCATAGAAGCCATTGCCGTTGCAAAAGGACATGAGATCGTAGCTCGTATTGATAAAGACAACCAGGACCTCCTCAATAAGGAAATCCTGCAAAACGCCAATGTGGCTATTGAATTTACCGGACCAGAAACTGCTTACAATAATATCCTGAAGTGCTTTGAAGCCAATGTACCTGTAATATGCGGCAGCACCGGATGGCTGGAAAAAATGCCGGAAGTAACAGCGCTTTGCCTGGAAAAACATCAGGCATTCCTGTATGCAAGCAATTTCAGCATTGGCGTAAATATCTTCTTCGAACTGAATAAGCGACTGGCCGAACTGATGGCGCCACAGTCACAGTACAATGTAACGATGGAAGAGATCCATCATACCCAAAAGCGCGATGCGCCAAGTGGTACCGCCATCTCCCTGGCAGAACAGGTACTGGAAAAAGTGACCAGGAAGCAAAACTGGGTGAATGATGAAACAACCGCCCCAACAGAACTCGCCATCATTTCCAAAAGAATAGATCCGGCACCAGGTACACATATCATCAACTATACCTCCCCTATCGACGACATCACCATTACGCACACCGCTCATTCCAGAGAAGGATTTGCGTCCGGCGCCGTTGTAGCAGCTGAATGGATTCAGGGCAAAAAGGGTGTGTTCAGTATGAAAGATGTGTTAAGCCTATAGTAAATAAAAAAGGGATTATCTTTGTATAAGTATGCTATCGAAAAAAACACAATACGCTTTTCATGCACTTATTCACCTGGCAGAAAATCAGGATAAAGGACCGATCCTGATATCCGAGATTGCACAGGAAAAAAATATATCCATTAAGTTCCTGGAAAACATTCTGCTGGAGTTGAAAAACGCCGGTATCCTGGGAAGTAAAAAGGGTAAAGGCGGTGGCTATTACCTGATGAAGCCGCCAAAGGAGATAGCCCTGGCTAAAATCATCCGCCTGCTGGACGGTGCAATCGCACTGTTGCCATGCGTAAGCCTGAACTACTACGAACGATGCGAAAATTGCAAAGATGAAACAGTATGCGGGCTCAATGAGGTGATGAGTAAGGTAAGGGATGCCTCCCTTAAGATCCTGGAAAATAAGACGTTAAAGGATATATTAACCAGACAGGTTACCACTTAAGAAATTGATAATCAATTGAATCCCGCTACATGTAGTAGCGGGATTTTTTTTTAAGGATAGTTTATCAAAATAAGTCTATCTTTTTTATAGAGTTTATGTAATTTTGTTGAATCTGTAAGAAGCTAAGGAAGTTTTATTATTACGATGAAAGACATCAGACAAGCAATCGAAGGCCTTGACGCACCTGCAGCAATGGCCTGGCTGGCAGCAGAATTTCCGGGAGCCGTGGCATTTTCCACCTCCTTCGGACAAGAAGATCAGGTCATTGCCGACATGATCTGGCGCCACAACATCCCTGTAAGGGTATTCACACTGGATACGGGACGTCTCTTCCAGGAGACCTATGATCTTATGGATCTGACCCGCGCCCGTTACAAGCAAAATTTTGAAGTCTATTTCCCTGAAACCTCCAGTGTCGAATCACTGCTCAAGGAAAAAGGCTCCAACAGCTTTTATGAGTCGGTAGAAAACCGCAAAGAATGCTGTAACATCCGCAAGGTAGTGCCGCTGAACAGGGCATTGCAGGGGGTGAAAGTCTGGATCACAGGGCTGCGCGCCGAACAGTCGGAAAACCGCCAGTCACTCCACGACATTGAATGGGACGAAAGCCGCCAGATGTACAAGTATCAGCCCCTGATTAACTGGACATTTGAACAGATGCTGGATTACCTGAAAACGAACAACGTACCTTATAATAAGCTCCATGACCAGGGTTTCATCAGCATTGGCTGTGCCCCTTGTACCAGGGCCATTGAACCAGGAGAACACCCACGTGCAGGTCGCTGGTGGTGGGAAATCTCAAAGAAAGAATGTGGCTTGCACGGATAAAGGATTACGTGTATTTTTCGGTTAAAATTTCTTTACGGCAAAAAGTTCCCATTCCGCGCGATGGGCAGTTAAACCAAGATATATGAGTAATAAAATACAGTGGGAGTTTCCGCAGGCATTGGAAGATGAGGCCATCTATATTTTACGTGAAACGGCTGCTCAGTTTGAAAAGCCGGCCATCCTATTCTCAGGTGGTAAAGATTCTATCACCATCGTAAGACTGGCTCAGAAGGCTTTTTACCCAGGTAAGTGTCCTTTTCCATTATTACATATCGATACAGGGCATAACTTCCCTGAAACGATCCAATTCCGTGACTGGCTTGTTGAAAGCTTAGGCCTGGAACTGGTAGTAAGAAATGTACAGGATAGCATCAACCAGGGAAAAGTACAGGAAGAAACCGGAAAATATGCCAGCCGCAATGCACTGCAAACAGTAACCCTGCTGGATGCCATCGAAGAGATGAAGTATGATGCTTGTATAGGAGGTGCCCGCCGTGACGAAGAAAAAGCCCGTGCCAAAGAAAGGATCTTCTCCGTAAGAGATGAATTCGGACAATGGAACGCTAAAATGCAACGTCCTGAACTGTTCGACATGCTGAATGGTAAAATTAACATCGGTGAGAACGTTCGTGTATTCCCAATCTCCAACTGGACAGAGCTGGATGTATGGAACTATATACGCAGAGAAAAACTGGAAATCCCCTCTATCTATTTCTCCCACGAAAGAGACATTATAGAAAGGGATGGGATGTACTGGCCAGCTTCTCCATTCCTGAATACCACAGATGAAGAAGTACCGTTCCGCCAAAAAGTACGTTTCCGTACCGTAGGCGATATGACATGTACCGCTGCTGTGATTTCCGAGGCTGACAAACTGGAAGATATCATCTCCGAAATACTGGAGGCCAAGATCTCCGAAAGAGGCGCCCGTATCGATGATAAACGCTCGGAAGCTGCTATGGAAAAACGTAAGCAGGCAGGTTATTTCTAAACAATTACTTTAACATTCTGAAATTTCAATAAATGGAGGTTTTACGTATAACTACATCCGGCAGTGTGGATGACGGTAAAAGCACTTTGATAGGTAGACTGCTGTATGATACAAACTCTATCCCACAGGATAAAATGGAAGCGCTGCATGCAGCCAGCAAACGCAAAGGCCTGGACTTTACTGACCTGTCTCTGCTCACTGATGGCCTGGTAGCAGAAAGAGAGCAGGGTATCACGATCGATGTGGCACATATTTACTTCTCTACACCTAACCGTAAATATATTATTGCTGATACTCCCGGTCACGTCGAATATACCAGGAACATGGTCACCGGTGCCTCCAATGCACAGGTATCCCTGATCCTGATCGATGCGCGCAAAGGTATTGTGGAGCAGACTTACAGGCACTTCTTTATTGCCAGCCTGCTGCGCATTCCTTACCTGGTAGTATGTGTGAATAAAATGGACCTGGTTGAATACAGCGAAGCCCGTTTCAACCAGATCGTTGAAGATTTCCAGGCCCTCGTAGCCAGCGCCAGCTATAAAGCACCATCCATCAAGTTCATTCCTATTTCTTCCCTCTATGGTGAGAATGTAGCCGGTAAGTCTGAAAAGATCAGCTGGTACCAGGGTGATTCCCTGCTGGATTACCTGGAACAGATCTCCTTTGACCATGCAGACAGCAGCCACCCGGCCCGCTTCCCTGTACAGTCTGTGATCCGTCCAAGAACAGAGGCTTTCCACGATTTCCGTGGTTTTGCAGGCAAAGTAGCGAGTGGTCAGTTCAACGTAGGTGATGAGATTATCTCCCTGCCCTCCCAGCAAACCAGCAAGATCAAATCTATTGAGCAGTTTGAAAAACAACTGGACATAGCACAGGCTCGTGAGAGCGTGGTGATCACACTGGAAACAGAGATCGATACAAGCCGCGGCAGCATGCTGGCAAAGGTGGATAATGCCCCTGCCCTGCTGAAAGATATTACGGCAAACATCTGCTGGATGGATCAGCAAAAACTGGTACCTGGTAAGACTTACCTGCTGCAACATGGTATTAACCGTGTAAAGGCAAAAGTACAGCAGCTACTGGAGGTCGTAGATGTAACTTCCAATAAACTGGTAGAAGATAGGAAAGAGATGGGATTGAATGATATTGGTAAGATCGCGATCAGGACCGCTGCTCCGATCTTTGCAGATGCGTATAGCGTGAATCCTGCAAATGGTGCTTTTATACTGATCGATGAGTTTAGTAACTCAACTGTGGCAGTTGGGTTCGTAGTATAACTGAATTTAATTTTAGCAAAAAAGCCCCGGTTCCGTTAGAACCGGGGCTTTTTTGCTAAAATTAAAAAGTCCTGCCCTATGGCAGGACTTTTTTGATTATTCTGGTGTAGCGTGCTTGCCAGCAAATCTCTTACTTTTTTACAGTTTCTTTCAGGTTCTTCAACATATCTGCCGTCATCTTCTCCAGGTAATATTCCGGCTTCCAACCCCAGTCATTTCTCGCATTTTCATCATCCATACTCTGTGGCCATCCATTCGCAATTGCCTGCCTGTAATCAGGTGCGTAATCAATGGTAAACTCAGGAATATGTTTCTTTATTTCCGCAGCAATTTCTTTCGGAGAAAAACTCATCGCCCCTAAATTGTATGAAGAACGCACCTTGATCTTTCCCTTATCACTTTCCATCAGTTCAATGGTAGCACGGATCGCATCCGGCATATACATCATAGGCAGGTAAGTGCCTTCTGACAGGAAGCAGGTATATTTCTTTTCTTCCAGTGCTTCATGGAAGATCTCAATTGCATAATCAGTAGTACCACCACCCGGTGCAGACTTGTAGCTTATGAGGCCCGGATAGCGCAAACTGCGTACATCTACGCCATAACGGTTATGGTAGTACTCACACCAGCGTTCACCGGCAAACTTACTGATACCATAAATGGTAGTAGGCTCGATGATGGTGTGCTGAGGAGTGCTTTCTTTAGGTGAATCAGGACCGAATACGGCAATAGAGCTAGGCCAGTACACCTTGTCAATACCTTCTTCTTTTGCAATGTCCAGTACATTCAGCAGGCTGGCCATGTTAATGTGCCATGCAAGCAGTGGGTTCTTTTCGCCGGTAGCAGAGAGGATCGCAGCCAGCAGGTAAATCTGGGTAATGTTGTGACGAATCACCAGCACATGCAGCATTTCCTTATTCATCACATCCAGAGAGACATAGGGTCCGGAACCTTTTAGTAATTCATGTTCTTCCCGAAGGTCAGAGGCAATAACATTTGCATCGCCATACATTTTCCTAAGTGCCAGTGTCAATTCAACACCGATCTGCCCACAGGCACCAATTACCAGGATTTTGTCTTTCTTCATGCTAACTCGTGATTAATTTTCAGAACGTAATATTACTGGGTTCTGCAAATATTACGTTCATGTTTCTAAATCGCATGACAATGCGGTAACAATTCGTGAAGGTAGCTAAAAGCATATATAGGCCCAGCAAGGTCATTTATTTATTGGCTTACAAATTTATGACAATAAGCGCTACCAGTTTCATTTTTGCTGCCGGGCCACAGGCCCTTCCCTCCTTATCAGCGTAATCCCTTAGAATAACCTACCTTTGCATTCTCAAATACAAAAATCATGTCTGTTTCACATTTGAAAGCTCTTTTTAAAGAAAGATATAATCCAGAGAATTTCTTCCTGATAGCCGGCCCATGTGTGGTGGAAGATGAAGCACTGCTGATGCATGTTGCCGAAAAAGTATCCCGCATTTGTGAGCGTTTACAGATACCTTATATTTTCAAAGCCTCTTATCGTAAGGCAAACCGTACCAGTATCAATTCATTCAGTGGTATTGGTGACGTAGAAGGATTGGATCTGTTGCAGAAAGTAGGTCATACCTTTAACCTGCCTGTGACCACAGATATTCACTCCGCTGCAGAAGCTGCAATGGCTGCTGCCTATGCAGATATATTGCAGATCCCGGCGTTCTTATGCCGTCAGACAGACATCCTGATTGCGGCTGCAGAAACAGGTAAAGTAGTGAATGTAAAGAAAGGCCAGTTTGTAAGTGGAGAAGCGATGAAGTTTGCTGTAGAAAAGGTAAAACAAGCAGGTAATGATAAAGTGATGCTGACTGAACGTGGTACTACCTTTGGTTACCAGGACCTGGTAGTAGACTATAGAAATATTCCTATTATGAAGGAGCATGGTGTACCTGTGATCATGGATTGCACACACTCATTGCAACAGCCTAACCAGACCAGTGGTGTAACAGGTGGTAATCCAAAACTGATCAGCACCATTGCGAAAGCTGCTATTGCAACCGGAGCAGATGGCCTGTTCATCGAAACACATCCGGATCCGAAATGTGCTAAATCTGACGGTGCGAATATGTTACACCTGGATCTGCTGGAAAAACTGCTGGAAGACCTGGTGAGGATCAGGGAAGCTGTTAAATAATTCTTTAAAACGCTTCTGCCCCGGGCAGGAGCGTTTTGCTTTTATGGCGGTCTGATTTTTGGGTAATTTTCGTAAATTCAGTTAATAACACCCAAAAATATCCACACAATGATCAACTTACATGATGTAAAAGCAGGAGATACTGTCCTGGTGGAATATGAAGGCAAAAAACACGAAGGCCTTGTATTGGAAGTAAACCGGGAAGATAAGCAGGTATGTGTGCAAACAGGCGAGCAGGAATTCTGGTATGAACTGGCCGATGTGTATTCTATTCCACTCAACGAAGAACAGTTACTCAGATTGAACTTCACAAAAGAAGACATCTCCCCGGACCCAGACAATCGCAGGATCTACGTTCGTGGACCTTTTTCCGTGATGTTTCATGACCTGGATGGCCGGGAAGCAACTCGCCTGAACTACAGGGATGAACACCGGGAAATAAAGGGTGCGCTAACGGTAAACCAGTTACAGAATCACTATCACCAGATGACCA
The DNA here is from genome assembly GCF_034424315.1 of Chitinophaga sancti. Lineage (GTDB taxonomy): Bacteria > Bacteroidota > Bacteroidia > Chitinophagales > Chitinophagaceae > Chitinophaga > Chitinophaga sancti. The sequence continues at coordinate 7,068,706 of NZ_CP139972.1, read as the reverse complement.
ATTTCCACCTTGATTAAAAAAATTAAAGGCTGATCAATAGCGATGTTGATCAGCCTTTTTCCTGTAAAGAACATTAAACCGGGATTACTTTCCGTATAGCAGCATAATTGCCACACTCCTGCAGCGCTATAGAATGCCTATAGAACGCTTATGCAAAGGGGCACCCGTCTTGTTTTAATGTGGTAATTACAAATACCTTAGGGGGTTTCTTCTGGCATTGAGAATGTAGTTCTTCATGTTAACCCAAAAAGCCATAATCAGGTAAACAATGATTGGGGATCCCATCGTCAGGAAAGAAACATAGATAAAGAACAAGCGGATGCGGGAAGTCGCTACTCCCAGCCTGTTGCCTATTGCGGTGCACACACCGAAGGCCTGCCATTCCATAAAATCTTTGAATCTATTCATATATCAAATTTATCACAAACTGTAATGAAAAACAAATGCCAATTTTTCCCGAAATGGCCGCTTGCAGTGTATTAGCAGTGATTTAACAACAATTTTATGGAATTGGCTACAGGAAAGGCCTGATGTTTGGAGGAGCAGCAGGGGCCTGGGCCTGCCTTTATTAAATTCAAAAGGACCCACTGCCATCGGGCACATAACTTTTATAAACTGTCCTAAAATGGTTAATTTTGCGGTGCATTTTTAATTGGTCTTAAATATTTTTTCCATGGTGTTTGATATCGAAATGATTAAAAAAGTGTATGCGGCACTCCCGGGTAAGGTGGAAGCTACCCGTAAGCTGTTAGGACGCCCGCTCACACTGTCAGAAAAGATTTTGTATGCTCACTTATATGCGCCGGCTTCGTCAGCATATGAAAGAGGTAAATCTTATGTTGAGTTTGCACCCGATCGCGTGGCGATGCAGGATGCCACGGCACAGATGGCCCTGTTACAGTTTATGACCTGCGGCCGCGCCAGAGTAGCAGTTCCTTCTACTGTTCACTGCGATCACCTTATCCAGGCTAAAACAGGTGCAGCTTCTGATCTGGCGACCGCTAATAACACCAACAAGGAAGTTTACGAATTCCTCTCCTCAATTTCCAATAAATACGGTATCGGGTTCTGGAAGCCAGGCGCAGGTATTATTCACCAGGTTGTACTGGAGAATTATGCTTTCCCGGGTGGCCTGATGATCGGTACTGACTCCCACACGCCAAACGCCGGTGGTCTTGGTATGCTTGCAATCGGTGTAGGTGGTGCCGACGCCGTAGACGTAATGGCGGGTCTCGCATGGGAACTGAAAATGCCTAAACTGATCGGTGTAAAACTGACTGGTAAACTGAGCGGATGGGTTTCTCCAAAAGATATTATCCTGAAAGTAGCGGGCGTACTGACTGTAAAAGGTGGTACCGGCTGTATCGTGGAATACTTTGGTGAAGGTGCTGACAGCCTGAGTGCGACTGGTAAAGGCACGATCTGTAATATGGGTGCTGAGATTGGTGCTACCTGCTCTGTATTCGGTTACGATAGCAAGATCTCTGCTTACCTGCAGGCCACTGAACGTAGCGAAATCGCTGCCCTGGCTGATGGGATCAAAGATCACCTGCGCCCGGATGCTGAGGTGTACGCAGATCCTACTAAATACTACGACCAGGTAATCGAGATCAACCTGAACGAACTGGAACCACATGTAAATGGTCCGTTCACACCAGATCTTGCATGGCCTATCTCTAAGTTCGCACAGGCTGTTAAAGAAAACAACTGGCCTGAGAAACTGGAAGTAGCCCTGATCGGCTCCTGCACCAACTCCTCTTACGAAGATATTTCCCGTGCAGCTTCCCTGGCTCAACAAGCCATCGACAAAAACCTGCCTGTTAAATCTGAATATACAATCACACCAGGTTCTGAACTGGTTCGCTTCACCATCGAAAGAGATGGCCTGCTGAACACCTTCAACCAGATTGGCGGTGTAGTACTGGCAAACGCCTGCGGCCCTTGTATTGGCCAGTGGGCACGTCATATCGACGATCCAAACCGTAAGAACTCCATCATCACTTCCTTCAACCGTAACTTCGCGAAGAGAAATGATGGCCTGGCAGGTACCCACGCTTTCGTAGCCTCTCCTGAAATCGTAACCGCACTGGCTATTGCCGGTGACCTCACCTTCAATCCACTGACTGACACCCTGAAAAACAAGGATGGCCAGGATGTGAAGCTGGATGAGCCAACAGGTTTCGAACTGCCTGCCAGAGGCTTTGCTGTAGACGATCCGGGTTACCAGGCACCTGCTGCTGATGGTAGCGGTGTACAGGTAGTCGTATCTCCTACCAGCGATCGCTTGCAACTGCTTGCGCCATTCACTCCATGGGAAGGAACCGACCTGAAAGGGCTGAAACTGCTGATCAAGGCAAAAGGTAAATGTACGACTGACCATATCTCTATGGCAGGTCCATGGCTGAAATTCCGTGGTCATCTTGACAACATTTCTAACAACATGCTGATTGGTGCCATCAACGCATTCAACGATAAATCTGATACTGTAAAGAACCAGTTGACTGGCGAATACGGTGCTGTACCTGCCACCCAGCGCACTTATAAAGCTGCCGGTATCGGTTCTATCGTAGTAGGTGATGAAAACTATGGTGAAGGCTCCAGCCGTGAACACGCTGCGATGGAGCCCCGTCACCTGGGCGTTCGCGCGATACTCGTGAAATCTTTCGCACGCATCCACGAAACAAACCTGAAAAAACAAGGCATGCTCGGCCTCACCTTCGCTAACAAAGAAGATTACGATAAGATCCAGGAAGACGATACATTCGATATTATTGGTCTTACAAGCTTCGCTCCTGCTAAACCGCTGACTGTGGTAGCTCACCACAAAGACGGCAGCAGCGACGAAATCACAGTAAACCATACCTACAATGAACAACAGATTCAGTGGTTCAAAGCAGGTGGTGCACTGAACGTAATTCGTGCTGAATTCGCGAAAGCATAATCACAGAACTAACATTTAGTAATGATAAAAGACTGGCTTAGCATTAAGTCAGTCTTTTTTTTGTCTACATTTAGGCTATGAAATCCCATCCACTATTTTATGTCTGGGAAAGCCTGGTGAGCAACTACACCAACGACTCGTTGCTGGTGCAGGAAGGCTTTAATTCCATACTAACCCATTACAATGAATCACATCGGTTTTACCATAACCTGGATCATGTTCAGACATTACTCGTATTCATCGAAGAATACAATCACCTCGTACATGACCTGGAAACACTTCAACTGGCCGTATTTTTCCACGATATCATTTATGACGTTCAGAGGGCTGATAATGAAGAGAGAAGTGCACTGGTAGCCACGCAATTCCTGGAGCAAACCAGCTATCCTCCAGAGAAGATCGCGCTGGTATCAGAATACATCAGGGCCACGAAATCACACCAGAATCCCAACAAAGATTCGGACCTGGATTGTTTCCTGGACTTTGACCTGTTTATACTAAGCGGACCTGAACGCATGTACCAGGCATACGCAAAGAATATACGAAAAGAATATGGCATCTACCCGGATTCAGTATATGTGCCTGGCAGGAAAAAGATCTTACAGTATTTCCTCGACCGGCCCTCGATTTATAAGACAGCTGGTTTCAGGGAGCGGTTTGATGCTGTTGCAAAGGAGAACATCCACAGGGAATTAGAAAAGCTGTCGCTTTAATCCAAAACGCCTTGCTAAACTTATTCTGAAATTACCTGCACCAATGGACTGCCAGGAATTTTCGATGGGTGACTGGCTACGTGTTGTCAGGTTCACATAGTGAATGCCTGCAAAATATTTGCTGGAATTGTAGCCGAAAGAAGCACGTACATTCGTGTTCAGCTCAAGCCCAAACTTACGGAAGTCATTGGCATGATGCCTCAGCAAATGGGTGTAATTGGTACCCAAACCACCGGAGAGAGATAAGGTGAGAAAGAAATGTTGTTTGTAAACAAATGTATAGGCATACCCGGCATTTGCAGCCACACTAAAGATACTGGTGGCCGAATAGGTAATACCATTCATAAAATCCTGCCGTGTGATATTGCGGGGTATCAGGGAAGAATCCCCCTTCATTTTGGCCGTAAAGAGCTCCCCTCCTATCAGGAATGACCCCGCACTCTTTTTTTGATATTCATTCTGCAAATAAGCAGCCCTGTAAGAGAATTTCTTATCGTTAAAGATATACTCTACACTCATCCCTATATTCAAATTACGGATATCAGGACGCACAGGCAACGGGCCTTTTTCATCGAAGCCATTCAGTAAACCACGGGAATTAGCAATGTAATACCCCTTGTACCGCTGTCCATAGAAATCCACGACCAGTTTACGCAGGTAATAATGCGCCTGCAGGTCAATGGCTTTCGTTTTTCCATATCTGTCGGTACTGTTGATGAATGGCAGGTTGAAAGCAACATTGATCCCAAGGAATTTATAGTTGAAACCAAAACCTACGTTGAACGGGGTGTTAGGGCGGTACATAACCTCCGTTTTACGTTTACGATCAAAGATATTGTAGTAGTTATATTTCCTGGACCCGAAAAACCGGGTAGTCAAATCCTTTGTATGATCCTCTATGTAGGCCGTATCATTTTCTGTTTGAAACCAACTTCCTATCTTATCAATGAAAGACGAACTTTGACTCCTGGCGAAATGAAACATACACAGACAAACGGATAATAATATGTATCCTTTGCGCATAAGTGACTATTGTAGTACCTCTAAGATTTTGCAAAAAATGTGCGATTGCCTGTTTACCTATTATTTTGGCAACTCTATCACTTCCAGATTACTGATATTTCCTTCGTTTACGTCGAACCTCAATAAAGTTTTTACCTTATGCCAGCCCTGCTGGCCACATGCCCCCGGATTCATGTGTAATAATTTCAAAGCGGGGTCCGGCATTACTTTTAGTATATGCGAATGACCGCAGATGAACAGTTTGGGGGTATTTTTCAACAATAAGTCTTTGACTCCCGGGGCATATTTGCCGGGATAGCCACCTATGTGCGTGATAAATACTTTTACGCCTTCTACTTCGAAGAACAGGTTTTCAGGATAACGCAACTGTACATCCCTCCCATCGATATTGCCATATACTGCCCTGAAAGGCTTAAAGGCCTCCAGTTCATCTGCAAGAGCAGTAGTACCAATATCACCGGCATGCCAGATCTCATCTACCTTATCAAAGTATTTGAACACCTGGGGATGGAGGTAACTGTGCGTGTCTGACATTAATCCTATCTTCTTCATTAAATTTTCCCTTAGCAGGCCCAAAAATAAAACAGAAATCCGGGATTGGTTTACCGTTAGAAAAAAATCCGGGGAATCCTTTCCCTTTTGTATTTTACATAGTAATATATTTCATTATTATGCAGACTGATATAACCGGCAGACTATTGATTTCCTGTCCAGACCGCCCTGGTATCGTGGCCGGTGTGTCCCAGTTCCTGTACGCCTGTGGCGCTAATATTCTTGATGCCAGCCAGCACAGTACAGATCCCAAAGAGGGCCTTTTTTTTATGCGCATGTCCTTCCAGCTGGATAATCCTTCCTTTACCAAAGGACAACTGGAAAAAGATTTCCAGGAAAAAGTTGCTGCGCCCCGCCAGATGGAATGGCGCATCGACTATCCTGATCGTCGTAAACAAATGGTGATTATGGTATCCCGTTATGATCATTGCCTCATGGAATTGCTATGGCGCTGGCGAAGCGGGGAACTACCAGTAGATATCCCCCTCGTGATCTCTAACCACCTTGAATTAAAACAATTCGTGGAAGACTTCGGGGTTCCTTTCCACTACCTGCCTGTAGATGCGGGCAATAAACGATTACAGGAACAGGAAGCGATTAAACTGATCAGAAGAGCCAATGCTGATTTCATCGTGCTTGCACGTTATATGCAAATCCTCTCTCCTGAATTTGTAAGTGTATTCCCCGGAAGGATTATTAACATTCACCATAGCTTTTTACCAGCATTTGCAGGCGCCAATCCTTACAGGAACGCCTATAACAGGGGGGTAAAACTGATAGGCGCTACGGCGCACTACGTAACCGATGACCTGGACGAAGGCCCCATCATTGACCAGGATGTGGCGAGGGTAAGTCATAAACATGAAGTGACAGACCTGATATTGCTGGGTAGAGATATAGAAAGGCAGGTGTTAACAAGAGCAGTGATTGCACACATCGATGACAGGGTGATTATTCATGGAAACAAAACCATCGTATTTTAAATACAAGAGGCGGGTGATGCACCCGCCTCTTTCTATTACAACTGTTTCTTAATTTGCTTTGCCGGCTTCCTTCTTGTTGTACTCCTCTGTCTTTTTGTGAATATAGTCATCCTCGTTACTGAACTCACCTACCTTTACATTATCATAGGTAAATTCAGTATTCAGCTCCGTGATACCTTTTAGTGGGGAAACACTACCTTCTACGAGCTTAATACGTTGTGCATTCACAAACAGGGGCGCTACAGTTATGGCCGCAGCCATTAATAAAGTGTGAAACTTCATTTTCATTAAGGGGGGGAAGCCCAAGGATAATATTATTTCCCACTTAATAAATATGCCACTGCTTCAAATATGAATGCAGCACCTAGTTTGGCGGTACGCTGATCGATGTCGAAAGAGGGGTTTAATTCTGCGATGTCCATTCCCGCCAGCTTCCCGCTTTGCAGGATGGTCCGGAAGCATTCCAGGAACAAGCCATCCGGACGGATACCATTAAACGCTGTTGCACTTACTCCAGGTGCATATGCCGCTGCAAACACATCCAGGTCTATGGTGAGGTATAATTTATCTGCTTCCCTGATAAAAGCTGCCAATGCTGCCAGCAATACCGTACGGTCCTGGAAGTGAAAAGCATCTGCCTCTATATAGAGGGCATCCAGTTCTCCTGCTATGCTAAATAACTGTTGTGTATTACTTAATTGCTGAATACCCAATGCGAGGTACTGAAATGGGGAATGCGCCTGCGCCAGTTGCCAGAAGCCCGTACCAGAACTCACCCCTTCCTGGCGGAGATCGAAATGTGCATCGAAGTTAATTAAGCCTAAGCGCTTACCTGGTAATGACTGGTATAAACCATGTGCATGCCCGTAAGTGATCTCATGCCCTCCGCCTAACAGCAAGGGTGTATGCCCGGCACGTTTTATTACCTGCACAGCTTCGCTGAGTGCTTGCTGCGCTGCTTCTAAATCCTGGTCAATACAAATGATATTACCTCCATCCATCAGCATTCCATCAAAATGCAGGGGGAAACTCCCCATTGCCTGTCTTAAGGCAGCTGGGCCTTCTGCAGCACCTGCACGTCCTTTGTTTCTGCGCACGCCTTCATCTACAGCGAAGCCTAATAATACAACTCCTTTGCCTGAAGGCAATGCTTGCCGCAGGTCTACACATTTTATTTTCTGATGCCAGCGGCTCACTTCTTCTTCATTGCCATCTATCCTTCCTGTCCACGCTAGCGGTGGCTGGTAATTTGCTTTCATATTTTTTCTCCTCCTTTCCAGACCTGCGAAGGTTTCATTTTTCCCTGGTAATACAAAAGGTCTCTGTAATCATTGGTAGGATACACCTGCAGATCTGCTGCAAAACCAGCCTTCAATTGTCCCACATCCGTTAGCTGCAAAGCTTTGGCTGCCCTGAAAGTCAGGCCTGCCAATACTTCTGCCGAAGATAATTTCTCTGCGGCACTCATCACTGCTGCCTGTAAGAGCAGATCTCCCATAGGCGCGGAACCAGGATTCCAGTCACTTGCAATGGCCACACATGCACCGGCATCCAGCAATTTCCGCGCTGGGGCATAATGCATCCCTAATCCTAATGAGGCACCCGGCAATACAACGGATACAATATCCGCTGCCGCTAAGCGGGCAATATCTGCGGCATCACTGGCTTCCAGGTGATCTGCAGAACAGGCACCCGCTGCTATTGCAACAGCAGAACCACCACTGCTAAACTGATCTGCATGCACGGTCAGAGCAAACCCCAGTTCTTTTGCTTTCAATAAATAGGGTAAAGCCGCTGCTGCTGAAAAAGCTGTTTCTTCAATAAAGATGTCAACCCTCTTGCAATTAATAACAGGTAATAATTGTTCTACTATTTCCTGCAAATAATCTGTACCAGCATAATCTTTTGGGATCATATGCGCGGCCAGACAAGTAGGGATCAGCGTGGCTTTAGTATGCTCGCCCGCCTGCCTGATCGCCTGCAACATTTTTATTTCTTCTGCAACGGATAGACCATATCCACTCTTCACTTCGATCGTTGTCACGCCTTCGAACAAATGCCTGTTTGCTCTTTCAGCAGTGTTCTTTCTTAATGTTTCAATGCTGGCGGCCCTGGTCTTCGTGACTGAATCCCAGATTCCACCACCGGCACGGGCAATTTCGAGATATGTTTTTCCGGCTATGCGCATGGCATAATCACGGTTCCGGTTACCATCAAAGCAGATATGTGTATGGCAATCAATAAAGCCCGGCAGTAATACCGCCGGACCATAAATCAATACCGGCAGTGCATGGGTATACTGATGACGGAGTTCGTTGTAATCACCTACTGCTACAATCTTTCCTTCGTGTGTGACCACACCTCCATCTTCAATGATGGTGAGTTGTGCATCCTGCAATGCCCCTTTCAAAGGCAGGTCTGCCAGGGGTATGATCTGTGAAAATGGTCCTATAAGTTTCATCTGTACAAATCAAATTGAGTGGCTACTTGCCGTGCTTTTTCATAACCTGCATCTGCATGCCTGTAAATGCCCAATGCAGGATCATTGAACAATACCCGTTGCAGGCAGGCTGCGGCCCTGTCAGTACCATCTGCCAGTACTACCATACCTGCATGTTGTGAATAACCCATACCTACGCCACCACCATGATGGAAAGATACCCAGGTAGCACCACCACCTGTATTCGCCATCAGGTTGAGCAAGGTCCAGTCAGATACTGCATCAGAGCCATCTTTCATAGATTCTGTTTCCCTGTTGGGAGAAGCGACAGAACCGCAATCCAGGTGATCTCTTCCTATAACGATCGGCGCTTTTACTTTACCACTCCGTACCAGTTCGTTGAAGATCAGGCCCGCCTTTTCACGCTCTCCCAATCCCAGCCAGCAGATCCTGGCAGGCAATCCCTGGAAGGCTACTTTCTCCTGTGCTTTTTTCAACCAGTTGATCAGTGGTTGGTTGTCAGGAAATGCTTCCATCAAAGCCTGGTCTGTTGTATAAATATCCTGTGGATCACCGGATAATGCTACCCACCTGAAAGGACCTTTTCCTTCGCAGAATAAGGGCCGGATATAAGCAGGTGTGAATCCCGGAAAATCAAATGCATTGGGCTCTCCGCCTTCTTTTGCAAACTCGCGCAGGTTATTGCCATAGTCAAAGGTAATAGCACCTTTGCGTTGCAATTCCAGCATGAATCCTACATGTCTTGCCATGCTTTTCAAAGCGAGTTGTTTGTAGCCGGCAGGATCATTTTTACGCAATTCGGCTGCTGCTGCCAGGGTCAATCCATTCGGTACATAACCGTTGATAGGATCATGTGCAGAAGTCTGATCTGTCAGTATATCAGGAATAATATTATCCTGCAATAATCTTTCCAGCATATCACCAGCATCACTCACCAGTCCGATGGAAAGGGCTTCTCCCTTTGCCATTGCATCTTTTGCCCAGCTGATCGCTTCTTCATAAGAGTGCGTGATACGATCTATATATTTGGTAGCAATGCGTTTCCTGATCCTGCTCTCATCCACATCTGCACCTAAGAACACAGCACCTGCCATGGTAGCGGCCAGTGGCTGTGCACCACCCATACCACCAATACCTGCAGTGACCAGCAGTTTTCCTTTCAGGTTATTATTAAAGTGCTGACGGCCGCATTCTACAAATGTTTCATAGGTACCCTGCAGGATACCTTGTGTGCCAATATAGATCCAGCTACCTGCTGTCATCTGTCCGTACATCATGAGCCCTTTTGCACGCAGTTCGTTGAAATGCTCCCAGGTAGCCCATTTCGGTACCAGGTTACTATTTGCCAGCATGACTCTTGGAGCCTGCGGATGTGTACGAACAATGCCTACCGGTTTACCGGATTGCACTAACAGTGAATGATCTTCATCCAGGGTGAGCAGGGTTTCAATGATCTTTTGCAATGCTTCCCGGTTACGTGCTGCCTGGCCAATACCGCCATACACCACCAGTTCGTCGGGGTTCTCGGCTACCTCACTATCCAGGTTATTCAGGAGCATGCGCAGGGGTGCTTCCGTTTGCCAGGAGCGGGCGTGCAGCTCAGGGCCACGGGGGGCCTTGTAATGGGGATGCGCTGCGTATTGCTTAATAAAATCCAAACTGGTCATGATAAATACCGTTGAGTGATAAATGATTGGCCAGGGCGGTTTCATTGGCTACCCTGACGATAGATTGCTGGCGTATGATTGTATGTAACTGCTGAATGTCGTATGCGAAAATGCGGTCTTTGGCAGCAAAAGGAACTGACTCTCTTACAAAAGCATGTACGGCTTCCAATACCGGGCCTGATGTAAGTGGGCGTCTGAAATTCACGGCCTGTGCGGCATACAACAATTCTATCGCCAGTATATATTCGAGATTATCTATTACCTGGTGCAGCTTGCGACCACTGATAGATCCCATGCTTACATGGTCTTCCTGTCCTAATGAAGTAGGCACGCTATCCGCGCTGGCAGGGAAACACAGGGTTTTATTTTCTGTAACAAGAGCGGCGGTAGTATACTGGGGTATCATAAAACCGGAGTTCAAACCGGCATCTTCTATCAATAATTTAGGCAATCCATACCGGCCTTCAATCATCATATAACAACGGCGATCTGAGATATTGCCCAGTTCTGCTGCTGCTACCGTAGCGTAATCCAATGGCAATGCCAGGGGTTGTCCATGGAAATTACCTCCACTGATTGTATCATCTGCACTAAAGATGATCGGGTTATCCGTTACTGCATTCAGCTCGATCGTTACCAGGTCCAGCAAGTGCAGCCAGGCAGTGCGGGAGGCGCCATGTACCTGGGGCATACAGCGCAGGGAATAAGGGTCCTGTACCCTGCCACAATCTACGTGTGCTGCCATAATTCCGGAGCCATCCAGCATGGTTTTAAGACGATGTGCCACCAGCTGATTGCCCGGGAAAGGCCTGATATCATGAATCCTGGGGTCAAATGGACGGGCTGTGCCCATCAAACCTTCCAGTGATAAAGCACCCACAATATCAGCCGTCTCCAGTGCATTGTGCAATCTTTGTAATGCAGTCACGGCAAAAGAGAGAATAAATTGTGTACCATTGATGAGGGCCAATCCTTCTTTAGGGCCCAGCGCAACAGGTGCCAGGCCTTCTGCCTGTAACACAGCGGCCGATGATTGTCGCTGTCCTTTATAATATACTTCACCCAATCCGATCAATGGCAGGAACAGGTGTGATAATGGGGCAAGGTCACCAGATGCGCCTACGGAGCCTTTTTCAGGCACCACCGGTGTAATGTGTTCATCGATCATCCAGAGAATGCGTTCCAGCGTAGCCGGGGCCACACCTGAATAACCCTGTGCCAGCGCATGTACCTTGGTAATGAGCATTACCCTTGCTACCGTAACCGGGATGGGGTTGCCCACCCCAACACTATGGCTTTGCAGGATATTATATTGTAAGGTGCGGGTATCTTCTTCATTGATCCGGGTGTCGCAAAGGGGGCCAAAACCAGTATTGATGCCATATACCGTACTATGTTGCGAGACGATGGTTTGTACATGGCCGTAACTGGTGGCGATACGATCAGCCACTTCCGGCACCAGTACTCCTTTCAATTGCCCGTCGGCAATGGCAAGGGCTTTACCGGGAGTGAGCTGATCTACCCCGTATTTGAATTGGTGTATCATGTATAAATCGTTATTTCATTGCTTTTAAAATCCTGGTGGACAAAGCTGCTGCTTCCACACTGTTTTCCACAGCAGTCACTGCTTCCAACACCTGTCTGCTCATTTTGTTTTCATCCGCCAGTTCGGTCATAGCCTGGGAAATGGCGACCCATATAGGCTGAATCTGTTGCAGCATTTCTTCACCTTTCTTACTGAGCATCACCAGCTGACGGCGTCCATCATCCGGGCAGGGAGCGGTTTTCACCAGGCCCTTCTTTTTCAGGCTGGTTACCAGCTGACTGATCGCTGAGTGACTTACTTCCAGCTGTGCTGCAATGTCGATCAGCGGCATGGGCTGCTCTTTGCCTAATATGTAAAACACCGGAAACCAGCTGGCCTCAAAAGGAATCCCTGCCTGCTCATATACCTTATTTACCTCGCTCAGGAAGTATTCACTCAATCGCCGTAAGCGGCTGCCAAAGACCAGGAAGCCTAAAGAAGAATAGAAACTCATGAATTATATAAGTACTTATATATCTAGATACAATAATAAGGAATTATTCAATTCCTTTTATTGAGACAATCGGTCTATTATGTTAATTATTTCTTTCTGACATCGAACCAAACAGGCGCCGAGTCAGAAGGATCTCCATTGTAGTTGATCTGCAATTCTTCTCCCTTCTTAATCTCTCTACGGGTGATGATACTCATGGTTTCTTCATCAAAATCCATTTCGTATATGCAATTGGGATCGTAAGAGTGGTTGTAGATGGAACAAAAACCCAGTGCTATGCAGGAACGGGTTTCACGCACACCCCACAAAAAAATGTAATTATGCAACTTTGTCTTATCCACGATTTCCGTGTCATCATAAGATAAAACGAGTACAGGCGAGGTCTCTATTCTGGTACCTGCAGGTATTCTCTCTTTTGTAAATACACCACGGCCCTTGCCCTTTGTCTTATCGACGTATAAATATGGTTTAATCATATAGCTGTTAAAACTTCGTAAAGTAAAGGTAAAGGAAGAAGTTATCAAAATCAGGCATAAAAATTTTAGGTTTGCGGAAATCTAACGTTCAAAGATGATTGATTACAATCCAAAGGCCTGGTTTACATTTATATTCAGGATACATAAGGCCGATACTGTACGCAAGTTGTTCCCCATGTTCATTGCCATTGGTTGTTATTCAGCTGTGGTCGCTCTTTTAGAGCTAAAAGTCCTGCATCTGTCTGATATTGCTGAATGGAAAAATATTGTGTTTGTGCATAGTGTGCTGGGGTTTGTTATCTCCCTGTTACTCGTATTCCGTACTAATACCGCTTATGATCGCTGGTGGGAAGGTCGTCGCCTGTGGGGTAGCCTCGTGAACAACAGCCGTAACCTGGCCATCAAGCTCAATTCGATGTTGCCGGTGAGCAACACTGCTTCCAGGGATTTTTTCAGGGCCATGATTCCCAATTATGCATATGCGCTTAAAAATCATCTGCGCGCCAGGTACCTGGTGGAAGAAATGGATCTGAGCCAGGGTGCTCCTATAGATGATAAGAAACATGTTCCTAACCAGATAGCCGGTCAGATCATGGCACATGTCAATGATCTGTACCGCAAGCAGCAGCTTTCAGGCGACCAGTTAATTCTTATAAAGGATGAACTGACAGCTTTTACGGATGTTTGTGGAGCCTGTGAGCGGATCAGGAACACGCCTATTCCCTTTTCTTACAGTGTATTTATTAAGAAGTTCATTTTCTTCTATGTAATGACCTTACCTTTTGGCTACGTATTTACGGTAGGTTTCCTGATCGTGCCTATTGTGGTTTTCATTTTCTATGTACTGGCCAGCCTTGAGCTGATTGCAGAGGAAATCGAGGACCCATTTGGTTTTGATGCCAATGACCTGCCGACAGACACTATTTCTGCCAACATTCGTAAGCATGTGGCAGAGATATTGTGATGTTCCAACGCCAACTTTCTTTAATTTCGCCACCTGACAGCCTTTTGGACTATGGAAAATGAAGCTTTACTGGAAAAATTTGAGCAGCTGATCAAGGAGCAAGGCTACCAGGAACTGAGAGTGTACCTGGATGACCAGCTCATTACTGATATAGCAGAACTCATTCATGAATTGCCGGAGCAGGCGGGCATTATTATTAATAATTTGTCCATAGGCCGGGCAGCGGCTGCTTTCAGGATATTGGAATTCCATGTCCAGGAAGATGTGATCAGGGAATTGCCTGCTGCCAAAGTAGCTGAGCTGCTGAACGAGCTCCCTGCCGATGACCGTACTTCCTTTTTGGGAGAACTGCATAGTGATGTTGTAAAAGAACTGATCAAGCTCCTCAACCCCGAGGAACGCAAGATCACCCTGAGCCTGCTGGGTTATAATGAGACCAGCGTAGGCCGTATCATGACGCCTGACTACATTGCTGTCAGGGAAGAATGGTCGGTAAAGCAGGTACTGGACTTCATCCGTGAATACGGTAAGGATAGTGAAACGATCGATGTAATATATGTGGTGGATGAAAAGGGTAAGCTGATCGATGACTTCAGGATCAGGGAATTCCTGCTGGTAGCCACCGATACCATGGTGCACACCCTGATGGATGACCGCTTCGTAGCCCTGCATGTAAATGATGAACAGGAAGAAGCCATCCAGATCTTCAGGATGGAGAACCGGGTCGCCCTCCCTGTAGTGGACGACGAAGGGATCCTGCTCGGTATCGTGACCATCGACGATATGTTGTGGATTGCAAACGAAGAACACACAGAAGATATCCAGAAGATCGGTGGTACCGAGGCCCTGGATGAACCTTATCTTGATATCCCCCTGTTAAAGCTGGTAAAGAAACGTATTGGCTGGCTCGTGATCCTCTTTATAGGTGAAATGCTTACTGCTACTGCCATGGCCTTTTTCGAAGGTGAAATCGCCAAAGCAGTCGTACTGGCATTGTTCGTTCCACTAATTATTTCCAGTGGAGGTAACAGTGGTTCACAGGCCTCTACTCTCATTATCCAGGCTATGGCACTGGGTGAAATTACCCTGACGGACTGGTGGAGAGTAATGCGCCGTGAGATCATTTCCGGCCTGCTGCTGGGTGGCGTACTGGGTATAATCGGTTTTATCAGGATTGTATTCTGGAACTCTCTCTTCCATAGTTATGGAGAGCATTCCATATTGGTAGGCCTTACAGTGGGTATTTCACTGATAGGCGTAGTATTGTGGGGAACCCTATCCGGTTCTATGCTACCGCTGATCCTGAAAAGACTGGGTGCTGACCCTGCTACTTCTTCCGCCCCTTTTGTGGCTACACTGGTGGATGTAACGGGATTACTGATTTATTTCTCAGTAGCCTTTGCCCTTATGAAAGGCACCCTGCTTTAATACCGGATACGCTTACAAACGGCCGTATCCCTGCTTTTCCGAACGATAAATAAACTACTATAATCCGCTTCTTTGACGGAATCTACTGGTGTCTTTGATTTCAATGAATGAATCACTGGCACCAGTGTTTTTTGTTGCCCTATGATCAACAAGCGCTTGCCCCAGTCTTCTCTGCGGGTAATTTCGTACAGCAATCCCTCCCCTGAAGAATCAGGTGTATAGGTAACCGTATCTATATTTAAATAGGCTCTGAGTGATTCTGCAGTTTCCCTGGCAGAAGCATATGGAGTAATATATATACGTTGTACCCCGGAGTCTTTCAGCGTCCGGTACAAGGCACCTGCCTTCGCATAGCCACTATCAGTGAGCATTGTGGAATCGCACTCCTGCGCATGCCTTACGAGATAAAAAACACCGGTCAGGAACGTACTGTCTTCTGACACAGGTACCGGCTGCCGCTCAGACAATGGCTGCTGGCATGCTATACAGCATAACAGTAATATTACAACATATCTCATAGGATAACTTATTCAATTTCTGCGACAAATTACGCATTTTCTCCGCATTCCCCACAGCTTTATCCCCCTAACCCTATCATCATCATTAGATTATATTTAAACTTTCTTACCCATTATCTGTATGATTTTCACATTTTTTAGGCATATTGCAGCCCATCTCCATGTAAAACTGAAAAATATTATGTGCGGAATAGTCGCTTATATAGGCCAACGAGAGGCCTACCCCATCGTTCTTAAAGGATTAAAAAGGCTTGAATATCGCGGTTATGATAGTGCCGGTGTTGCCCTGATAAATGACGGCCTCAAGGTCTATAAGAAAAAAGGTAAAGTATCCGAACTGGAAGATTACCTGACCGGAAAGAACACAAGTAGTCACATTGCAATTGGTCATACCCGCTGGGCCACCCATGGCGAACCCTGTGACCGGAACTCACATCCCCATGTTTCAGGTAATGGCAAGCTGGCAATGATCCATAATGGGATCATTGAAAACTATACCCAGCTGAAACAGGAATTGCTGAATAAAGGACACCATTTCACCAGCGATACCGATACCGAAGTACTGATCCACTTCATTGAAGAGATCCAGCAAAGCAATCAATGCAGCCTGGAAGAAGCCCTCCGTATTGCCCTGAAGAGAGTGGTAGGTGCCTACGTGATCGTGATCATAGACGAAGATAACCCTGATACGCTGATCGCTGCACGTAAAGGTAGCCCACTCGTAATCGGTGTAGGCAAAGGCGAACATTTTCTCGCTTCCGATGCCTCACCTATCGTAGAGTATACAAAAGAAGTTGTATATGTGAACGATTACGAAATCGCCATCATCAAGGCAGATGAACTGATCCTGAAAAATATCTCCAACGAAAGACAAACACCTTATATACAGAAACTGGATATTGAACTGGCTGCTATTGAAAAAGGCGGTTTTGATCACTTCATGCTCAAAGAGGTGTTTGAACAACCACAAACAATTCTCGATAGCTTACGTGGCCGCCTGGATGCTAAAAAAGGAACATTGACGATCGGTGGTATCCGCGATCACCTGTCACAACTGGCAGCGGCTAAGCGTATTATCATTGTAGCCTGTGGCACTTCCTGGCATGCCGGCCTGGTAGCAGAATATATGATCGAAGAACTGTGCCGCATACCCGTAGAAGTAGAATATGCTTCTGAGTTCCGCTACCGCAACCCGGTGGTAGGCGAAGGTGATGTGATCATAGCAGTATCACAATCCGGCGAAACTGCCGATACCCTCGTGGCTATTGAAGCTGCCAAGAAAAAGGGCGCAACCATCTTAGGTGTGTGTAACGTAGTAGGTTCTTCCATTGCACGTATTTCTGATGCAGGTGCTTATACACATGCCGGTCCTGAAATCGGCGTGGCAAGTACCAAAGCCTTCACCGCCCAGCTGGCAGTGCTTTGCCTGATTGGTTTGAAAGTAGCCATGGAAAAAGGCACTATTACCGAACAGCGTTTCCAGCACCTGCTCGATGAGCTGGATCACATTCCTGAAAAAGTAGCTGCTGCCCTGCAACTGAACGAGCAGATCAAAGCGATCGCAGCTAAATACAAAGATGCACGCGACTTCCTTTACCTGGGTCGTGGCTACAATTTCCCCGTAGCGCTGGAAGGTGCACTCAAACTGAAAGAGATCTCTTATATACACGCAGAAGGATACCCTGCTGCCGAAATGAAACATGGCCCTATCGCACTGGTAGATGAAAACCTGCCCGTGGTCTTTGTGGCTACACGCGACAGCTATTATGAGAAAGTAGTTTCCAACATCCAGGAGATCAAAGCCCGCAAAGGCAAGGTCATTGCCGTAGTAACAGAAGGTGACCTCACCATTCCTGCTATGGCAGACGATGTGATCACGGTACCGGAAGCAGACGAACTGGTAGCACCAATCGTTTCCGTAATTCCTTTACAGCTGCTGGCCTACCACGTGGGCGTACTGAAAGGATATGATGTGGATAAGCCAAGAAACCTGGCGAAGTCTGTGACTGTTGAATAATATCAAACCGCTTACATGAACCTGATACAGAAAAAACCGCTCACTGAGCTGGGGTACAATTTTGTAGCAGCGCCTTATCTGCCGGAAGGAAAAGATGAATACTATCTCCGTAATCAGCAATGGGGAAAGTCAAACATCTACCGGCACCTGTCTGCTCTGGAGATAGAGACCCTTGTTAGAAATGACAACACTTCTGACAACTGGAACAATATTTCTGTCACGAATGAGTTCAATCCCCAACTTGTTAAGCATTGCCATTTCTTTGGCCTGGTACGTATTGGTAAACTGGAACCCTACTTCCTGGAATTCCATAACCTGCGACTGCCCGTGGGCTTGTACAATAGTACAATTGCTTCCTGCGACTTCGGCGACAACGTAGTTGTGCACAATGTGAACTTCCTCTCCCATTACCTGATCGGCAATGAAGTGATGATCTGTAATGTGAATGAAATGGCCACTACCGGTCATGCTAAATTCGGGAACGGTATAGTGAAAGATGGCGAACCCGAAAGTGTACGCATCTGGCTGGAGCTCTGCAACGAAAATGGTGGCAGGTCTATCATGCCTTTCGATGGCATGCTGCCCGGCGACGCATGGCTGTGGACACGCAACCGCGACGACAAGGCGCTGCAGGATCAATTCAAATCCTTTACCGAACAACAGTTTGACAAGAAACGAGGTTATTACGGTATGGTAGGCGATCGATGTGTGATCAAGAATGTGAGCATCCTGAAAGATGTAATGATCGGCACAGATGCTTACCTGAAAGGTGCGAATAAAATTAAGAATGTTACCATCAATAGTAGTGCAGAAGCTACCACACAAATAGGTGAAGGATGTGAGCTGGTGAACGGCATTGTAGGCTATGGATGCCGCGTGTTCTATGGTGTAAAAGCGGTTCGCTTCATCATGGCATCACATTCACAGCTTAAGTATGGTGCGCGACTGATCAACTCCTACTTAGGGAACAACGCCACTATCTCCTGCTGTGAAGTATTGAATTCACTGATCTTCCCGGCACATGAACAGCACCATAACAACTCCTTCTTATGTGCTGCACTCATCATGGGCCAGAGTAATATGGCTGCCGGTGCCACCATCGGTTCCAATCATAATTCAAGAGGCCCCGATGGCGAAATCATTGCAGGACGTGGGTTCTGGCCGGGCCTCTGCGTAAGCCTGAAACATAATTCCCGCTTTGCGACCTTCACCCTCATCGCCAAAGGCAACTATATGGCGGAGATGGACATTCCATTTCCATTCAGCCTGGTCATTAACGACGAACAGCATAATTGCCTGAAGATTATGACCGGCTACTGGTTCCTGCATAACATGTATGCACTGGCGCGTAATTCCTGGAAATACCTGGATCGTGACAAACGTACAGATAAGACACAGCTGATCGAATACGATTACCTGGCACCTGATAGCGTGGAGGAAATGATTCATGCAATGGCACTGATGGAAGCCGCTACCGGTAAGGCATGGTACCTGCACACAGCAACTGATTACAGCGAACTGACGGAAATGGATTACCGGCAAAAAGGACAGGATCTCCTGCTTAATCACCCCAATGATGTAGCGAAACTAAAGATCCTTGTAAAAGGTGTGGAAAATAGCAACCGTGAAGTGCTCTTATTGAAAGTACACAAAACCTATCCGCTGTTCCGCGCACTGATCGTATTGTATGCTGTGAAAAACGTCATGCAGTTTGTAGAAACAAATGACATCAAAACATTTGAAGCTATTCACAACATTGCGCTCACCGCACAACGCGAATCCTGGCATAATGTAGGCGGACAACTGATGCCGGCATCTACCCTGCATACACTGAAAGAAGAGATCCGCGCAAACAAACTCAATAGCTGGGCAGATCTGCATGCGAAATACCAGGAGATAGGCAGTCAATATGCTACGGATAAATTGCAGCATGCTATCGCATCACTCCTGTATGTACAGGAAAAAACAATTGCTGATTTTAATATCGATTTCTTCGATGAATGTTTGCAGGCTTCTATACAAACGCAAACAGTCCTGACAGAAAATATTCAAAAATCCAGGGCGAAGGATTATGAGAATCCATTCAGAAAAATGACATATGAAAATGAAGCAGAGATGGATGCGGTTGTAGGTAAACTGGATGACAACAGTTTTATCAAACAAACGAAGGAAGACCTGCTTGTATATAAACAGAAAGTCAAAACGCTGATTAAATTGCTCGCATAAGCTATTATACACCTCATAGAAAAAGCCTCATCATGTAAAATGATGAGGCTTTTTCTATACCCTGTCTCTAAGGCCAAAAGATCATTATAAGGACATTAAAAGGTCACCTGTATATCGATTAGATATTGAGGTGTGCATTAAGCGATGTATTAGTACTCATTTAGTAACGAAGATGCACTATATGCCAATACTTATCAGTATTATTGATCTTATAATCCCAAAATTGTTTGTTATGGCTATTGTTAAAGACAGTTTACTGCTTCAGGCTGTTAGAGGTTCCCTCGGCGATGAAATCACGATTTACGAACGGAATGGCAGGATCATTGTCGCAAAGAAGCGTGGTCCGTCAAAGAAAAAGCCCACAAAGAATCAACTCGAAGCCAGGTATAAGATGAAAGTTGCGGCGGCTTATGCAAAGGTCATCCTGCTGGATCCTGAAATAAAGGCATATTACAAATCCCTGGCCGGACCGGGGCAAAACGCTTTTAATATGGCAGTGAAAGATGCTTACAGATCTCCTGAAATCCAGGATATTCACTTCGAAGACACCACTGTAGTGGTCACTGCAAAAGATGAATTTAGGATAGCGGAAATAAGCGTACGTGTAGTCGATGCACAAGGTAATTTACAGGAAAGAGGGCAGGCTGTATTAGGCAGAAATGGCGTGAACTGGTACTACCAGGCAAGCCACTTACCCCCCAGGGGAAAATTAATCATCGTAGCAGTAGATTTACCCGGAAATGAAACGGTGAAAGAAATACCACTTACATAAGCATCGCACATAAAAAGTAAAAACCTGCCTCATAATACCTATGAGTCGCCCCCTTTTTGTTTAAATTGCAGCTATGGAACCAAATCGCTGCTCCTGGTCTACCAAAGACCAGCTTTATAAAGACTACCACGACAATGAATGGGGCGTTCCCCTGCACGATGACACCCGCTTGTTCGAAATGATTAATCTCGAAGGTGCCCAGGCTGGCCTGAGCTGGTACACCGTGCTTACCAAAAGAGAAAACTACCGCAAAGCATTTGATCACTGGGATGCCAAAAAGATTTCCAAATACACGGATAAAAAGATTGAAGCACTCATGGCAGATGCTGGTATTATCCGTAACCGCCTCAAAATAAATGGAACGATCCTCAATGCGAAAGCATTCCTGGAAATACAAAAGGAATTCGGCAGTTTTGATACATACATCTGGAGTTTTGTAGGTGGCAAACCGATCGTCAATCATTTCAAATCCCTGGGCGAAGTGCCTGCTAAAACTGCTATTTCTGATGCCATGAGCAAGGACCTGCTCAAGCGTGGATTTAAGTTCGTAGGTTCTACCATCTGCTATGCATTTATGCAGGCAACAGGAATGGTGGATGATCACGTAGCTGACTGCTGGAAGAGAAAGAAGAAATAATTAATCTTCTATCATCACCTCACTATAGGCTTCATTCTTTAGAAAATGTTTATCCGTCAGGGTGTTTAAAAACATATAGAGCTGCCGTTGTTCCTTTGGCGACAATTTCATATCGCGTACTAAAGGATCAACGGTATTTCCTTTCTCCTGTCCATGATCATACATGGCAAACACCTGGAAAATATCGAAGAAACGGCCGTCGTGCATATAAGGAGCACTCACCAATACATTACGCAAGGATGGCACTTTAAACTTCATATAATCTCCTGTATTATTCGTGATGCGCATCCGCCCCATATCATTCATATTCGGGCTATAAGGCAGTCCATTATTTCTTGCACTGAAGTCTGTAAAAAAAGGTTCTTTATGACAGCCAGCACATTTCTGCCTGAAAGTAGTGTATCCTCCTGCTTCTTCGGCCGTGAATGCAACACCTGGTGCTCCCCTTTTCACGCTGTCATATCTGCTGTCAAAGCTGATCATGGTGGCCATGAACTGCACCAGGGCTTTGAACATTCGCTGACTGGTCACCTCTTCCGTACCATAAGCCGCCTTGAATAGCTGCTGGTATTTCTCATTACACTTAAGTCGCTCTACCAGTTCATTCAATGGCATATCCATTTCATTTTCCGCTATGATAGGCGACATCGGTTGTACGTCCAGGTGATTGACCCCTCCATCCCACATGAAATCCTTTTGCCAGATGAGGTTGAATAAAGTGGGTACAGAACGTTTTCCCAGCCTGCCATATACGCCATGCGCCAATGCATGGTCAAAATGCCCGAATGCCGCGACCTGCTGATGGCAGAATCCACAGGAAACAGAACTATCCCTTGATAACTTAGGATCATAGAACAGGTATCTGCCCAGTGCAATGCCTTCTTTTGTCAATGGATTCTTAGAAAAATCATATGCAGGTTTCGGCAGACTATCAGGTAAGCTAAGCGTTACATATGTGACACCAGGCCCCGGCCCCCTCCCCCTGAAACTTATGCCCAGCAGGAACAGGCAGAATGCCATGATTACAAATGTTGTCTTCAGATTCATTATTTCATTTTAATGGAAAACATATGACTGTAATTATCAGCGATCCGGTCACCTATCATACCCGGTGTCATAAAACCCGCCGTTTCGCTGAAGCGGATGGGATTTGGGCCATTGAACCATGTGCCGGCATCAGCCACCAGGTTGATGGCAGCAGTTTTCTCTGCGCTCACTTCAAAAGGCACAGGTAGCTGTACTATCCGCTGAGACTGATGTGCACCCCTGTAACCACCGATGTGAAACTGCAATGCATGCCCGGGTAAGCGGGAGGCCGGAGAGGTACCTTCCAGCTTTGCCATAATATAACCGCTGTTCCAGGTCCAGAACATGCCATAAACAGGGTCTAAAGCGCCGCTTTGTGCACCGGTACAGTTCATGATACTATCCACGCCGATCATAAAAGAAATGGCCTTAAATCGCCCCAATGGCAATCCTGTAAGCACGATCTTTTTACTGGCAATACTATCCTCACTGACCAGGAAGTATTCGGGGCTAAGTGTCAGCACCTGCCCCAGTTCATCTGTAAAAGAGAAATTACTGAGATAATATTTGAACTTCGTAATGGTAAAGGTATCTCCCTGTGCGGTGTAATAAGTTTTATTTGCCCGCATAGCCTGATGGTTCACCTCGTGGGTCAGGGTGAGTGTGACGGATTGTGAAAGGGCCGCCTTACCGATCAAAAGGGAGAAGAATAGCAATAAGCGATTCATGAACCGAATGTAGTCAAAAAAAAATAGCTTCTGCGGATGGCAGAAGCTATTTACATATTTCATGATGAAAATCATCGTTGTTTGTAGCCCCAGCCACCAAAGTAGAACACCACCGCGAAACAGAGCATTGGTATTACATAGGCCATGGCTGTAGATTGTAAATCAGCAACTGTACCCATTACATAAGGCACAATTGCGCCACCTACGATGGCCATGATCTGGAAGGAAGACGCTTTTTTGGTATGCATTCCCAGGTCTTTTACTCCTAAGGCAAAGATGGAAGGGAACATGATAGACATGAAGAAGAAAATAGCCATCAACGCATATACAGAGATCTCTCCCTGGCCGGCAATCACCAGTATGCAAAGGAGCATGTTGATAAATGCGTAGACCATCAACAACTTATTCGGCCTTATTTTCCGCATGATAGCGGTACCTACAAACCTGCCTGCCAGGAATAATCCCAGGCCGATTGCCAGTAATGAAGAGGCCTGTCTACTGCTGGTGCCCTTCCAGTATTCCGTGACATAGTTTATGAATAACGCAGCCACGCCTACCTGGGCAGCTACATAAAAGAACTGGGTAATGATACCCCATACAAAATGAGAATGGGAAAATAATGGCCTTGCTTTTATACCGGCCTCGTTTCCAGCCTCCTTATCTTCCCTGATTTCCGGTAAAGGAGTACGGAAAAAGAACATGGCAATCAGGACCACAACGATACCTATAACGAGATAGGTTGTCTGCACAATAGAGAGGTCCTTAGCATCTGCTGCTATTGTTTGCTCCTGCAGGAACAATTGTCCGCCGATATAAGCACCTAATGAGGAACCCGCGCCATTGAAACACTGGGATAAGTTGAGGCGAAACTCGGACGTCTCACTTTTACCTAATACTGTTACATAAGGATTTGCCGCCGTTTCAAGACAGGCCAAACCGCAGGCAAGGATAAACAATGCTGCCAGGAAACCGTTGAAACTCAGTGCACCTGCAGCTGGATAAAACAAAAATGCACCTGCTGCATACAACAGCAGTCCCAACAGGATACCCTTTTTGTAACCGTATTTATTCATGAAGAAACCCGCCGGTAATGCCATGAGGAAGTAAGCGCCGAAATAAGCAAACTGCAACAGGGTGGACCTTCTCTTGGTAACTTCCAATACATCCTGAAAATGCTTATTTAAAATGTCGAGCAATCCATAAGCAAATCCCCATAAAAAGAACAGGCTTGTTACAAGTAAAAATGGAAACAGGTAACTTTTGTTCGAATCAATGTTTGCTTTAACTGTGGAAGTGGGCATTGCGGCTCCGGCCATTGTGGAAATTTTAATACATTAAAAAATAGACTAGCTCACAGATCTGTCCAGATGGGTATAACCACCATCTACATAGATAATCTGGCCGGTAGTATGAGACGATGCGTTGGACAATAAAAATACTGTCATGTTAGCAATTTCTTCGGAGGTGGTCATTCTCTTCTCTAAAGGAATTTTAGATACGATAGCAGCCAGTTTCTCCTTTGGATCAGGCAAGGATTTGATCCAGTTTTCATAAAGAGGGGTCCATACTTCTGCAGGGATCACGGTATTTACGCGGATGCCGTAAGGCAGCAATTCTACTGCCCATTCACGGGTCAGTGCATTGATACCACCTTTTGAGGCTGCGTAACCGCTGGTATTACCCTGACCGGTTTCAGCTACTTTGGAGCCGATATTTAAGATGCTGCCCTTAGTCGTTTTCAGGTAAGGCAGTGCGTAGTGCGCAAGGTTATAATAGTGAGAAAGGTTTTTCTGAAGAGAGGCCATGAATTTTTCCGGGCTGCCGTTTTCCAGGCCCACTCCGTCATTCACGCCGGCATTGTTTACAAGACCATCGATGCGGCCATATTCGGCTATTACCAGGTCAATTACTTTTTTACAATCTTCCACTTTGCTCAATTCGGCAGCAACGTTAAACGCTTTGCCACCGTTAGCTTTGATCGCAGCTATAGTTTTATCATTATCGGCTGCATTTCTTCCAGTCACTACGGTAATACCGCCTTCAGCGGCTATCAGTTTGCAGATGGCTTCGCCTATTCCTTTTGCACCGCCGGTAACAATAAATACTTTATCCTTTAATCCCAGATCCATGTGAAAGATTTAAATATTGTTTAGAATAATGTTATGTGTTTAGTTTTATAGGCCATAAAATGCAATCGCATTTCCTCCCATTATTTTCGCCTGCTCTGCTGATGAAAGCTTACTGATATAATCAGTTACAATTGCTTTTACCTGTGTATAGCTACCTGCTACCTGGCATACCGGCCAGTCGGAGCCAAACAATAGTCTGTCGGGGCCAAAAGCTTCCAGGCATACTTCCAGGAATGGCGCAAAATGTGCCGGTTCCCAGTTGTTCCAATCAGCTTCTGTAACCATACCACTGAGTTTACAATATACATGCGGATACTGCGCGATAGCCCGCATTTGTTTAGCCCAGTTATCCACATCCCCGGTCCTGATATAAGGCTTGGCCAGATGATCAATTACCAGCCTGTGATCCGGAAATTTTTGTACAAACGTGCTTACTGCCGGCAGTTGTACCGGGTAAACCAGGATGTCGTAAGTAAAATTATATTTGGAAAGGAGATGTATACCCCTGCAAAAGTCTTCCCTGATAATAAATGCGGGATCAGGCTCGCCCTGAACAATATGCCTGAAACCTTTCAGCACAGGAAACTGGCTATAATGTGCCAGCCTGTATTCAAGATCTGCATCGCGCAGATCTATCCATCCCACTATGCCTTTAATAAAATCATGCCCGGCAGCAAGGCCCAACAGGAAATCAGTTTCTACTTCTGACTGGTCTGCCTGTACTGCGACACAGCCATCTACATTGTTTTGCGCCAAAACCGGTTGCAGGTGTTGTGGAAGAAAATCCTGCTGAATCACTTTCATATCATCAGTGATCCAGGCATCCCTTACAGGATGATATTGCCAAAAATGCTGGTGAGCGTCTATGATCATTTTTTCATAACGTTTGCTTCCTAACTAAATGCGCTATCGTCGTAGTCTCTTCTTACAATGCAAAGATCTTCTCCATAAATATCCATTTCTCTCCAGGCTTAGCCACTGGTAATGCCTGCTGGTATTTCCACATCAGTGCTTCCCACTCCTGTACTTTGGGGTTAGCTGCATCTGCGGCATCTTTCTTTTCAAATGAAAAGGTATCGTCTACTTCCATGATCATAAAGAGACGATCCATAATACGGTAAATTTCCATATTCACAATACCGCTGTCTAATATACTCTTTTTTATCTCCGGCCATATTTCCTTGTGATACGCTTCGTACTCAGCGATCAAAACCGGATCATTCTTCAAATCTAACGCAAGACAGTGCCTTTTCATATCCTGGCAAATTACAAGTTTAAAGGAAATAAATGTCAGAAATACAATAAGTGGAAAATTTAGCGGTCAGACGGCAAAGGCAGTCTGACCGCATTAAAATGTCTTACAGCTTTCTTATTTGAAAGCAACCGCTGTTTGTTTGGATGTACCCAGGCCATCGATACCCAGTTCAATCACATCCCCGGCTTTTACATATACATTTGGTTTCATTCCCAAACCTACGCCTGCTGGTGTACCTGTAGAGATCACATCGCCTGGCAGCAGGGTCATAAACTGGCTCAGGTAGGATACGAGGAATGGGATCTTAAAGATCAGGTTGGCTGTGGTACCATCCTGCATGGTTTTACCATTCAGGGTTAACCACAGACGCAGGTTGTCTAAATCTTTAATTTCCTCTTTGGTTACCAGCCATGGGCCGAGCGGTGCAAAGGTGTCATTGCTTTTCCCTTTCACCCATTGTCCGCCACGTTCCAGCTGGAATTCCCGCTCGCTATAGTCGTTGTGCAATGCATAACCGGCTATATACTCCAGCGCATCTTTCTCTTCCACATAGCTGGTTTTCTTACCAATTACCACAGCCAGTTCCACTTCCCAGTCAGTTTTTACACTGTTGCGGGGAATGATCAGATCATCATTCGGCCCTACCAGCGCGGTAGTACTTTTGAAAAATACGATTGGTTCCTGTGGAATTGCTGCGCCGGTTTCCTTTGCGTGGTCAGCGTAGTTCAGACCAATGCAAATAATCTTAGAAGGCCTTGTGATAGGACTTCCCAGACGGGTACCTGCAGGCACGGAAGGACAATTTTTTTCATTTTGTGCCCACCATGCAGCCAGACGGTTCAGACCATCTGTAGCCAGGAATTGCTCTCCAAAATCTTCACCGAATGCGCTTACATCAAACATGCCAGCTTCGGTTACTACTCCCGGCTTCTCAGCTCCCGGTGCTCCAAATCGTATCAGTTTCATATGTTAATTGTACTTTGTTTTCTATTTAACACTTATCTCAGTGAATTGATCTTCAGGTGACCATTTTCCACTTTGATTTCCACGAGGTTAGTATATTTTTTGTTCATGATCTGCACCAGGAACACCTGCTCCGGATGGGATGCTGAATGCACGATACCTGTGGTGGCTTCTGCCGGTACTACCGTGCCAATAGTTCTGTTAGCACCGCCGAATTCTGCATAGATCTTTACAGAATCAGGTGTAGAAACAGGCAGTTTTTTCACAATCAGGTCAGCGATGATCGTACCGGATTGTAACTGTTGCTCGTAAGAATCAGTGGCTTTCATATCCAGACTGATAGTACCTAAACCTGCTTTTTCTTCAGTATAATGCCAGATTGCTTCAGGAGGTGTTCCTACCTGGTTGATCTTTGCACTTCCGTTATCAACGCTTGCGTGATAATACCTGGTACTATGGTCACTTTTCAGCACACCAATGTATACACTGTTAGGTTTATCCCATACGGCACGGTATAGGTCCTGTTCGGCCACATCTCTTGCCAGTGGCAGTTCAAACGTTTTGTCTGAAGTCTGTCCGTCTGCTTCGAAATGGATAGAGATACGTGTCGTATCTGCATCTGCCGGGAAAACTACGTCTACCTTACCCGATGGTGTAGCTGGTTGAAACGCAGCTGATGTGTCTGAGCCCTGCTGGTCACCGCCAGCCTTGGTACCGTTACCGCCACATGCGTACAATAAGATTGTGGCTGGTATGATAACTGACCAAATAGATTTCATGAATAATGGAATTGTGGTTGATTAATTACAAATTAGAATTTACGAATATAAGATACCTTTTGTCTTATTCCATAATTCTTTACTCATAATTAATTATTAAGCTTTATAAAACCACCATCCAAAGGATAATCACAGCCGGTAATGAACCCTGCCTCTTCAGAACACAGGTACAGTGCCAGGGTACCTACTTCTACCGGCCGGGCCATACGTCCAATTGGTTGTGTCTGAGAGAGTTTCTCAAACATTTCCGCCTCTTTACCGGGGTAGTTTTTGGCAATAAATCCGTCTACAAATGGTGTATGCACACGTGCAGGAGACACACAATTACAGCGGATACCATCCTTAATAAAATCTTTTGCCACGGAGAGTGTCATGGTGAGTACAGCCCCCTTGCTCATAGAATAAGCGAACCTGTCAGGGATGCCTACGCTGGAAGCAATACTCGCTACGTTCAGGATCACGCCGCTTTTTTGAGCCTTCATCTGACCAATTACGGCATACATAGCGTTGTAAGTACCTTTCACATTCACATTATATACCCTGTCCAGATCATCTTCTGAAGTGGTGTCCAGCCGGCCTACGTGGGCAATACCTGCGCAGTTTACGAGGATATCGATACGACCTGCGGCAGCAGCGATCTTCTCCATCACAGCGACAACTTCCGACTGTTTAGCTACGTTGCAGCCATATACAGCAGCTTTACCGCCTTCGGCAGTGATGTCTGCAGCTGTCTGGCGACCACCGTCTTCATTCAGCTCTATGATGTGAACACTGGCACCCTGCGCACCAAATACCTTCGCAATTGCCTGACCAATGCCACTACCACCACCCGTGATGACTGCCACTTTATTATCTAATCTAAACAGGTTCATAATTTCCTTATTTTATGGGTTCTAAAATAGCTTTTTTAACAAGGGAAAATCTATCTTTTTTTAGCAGTATTCTATACTTTATTACCATATTTCAAATTTTTTAAATGAATTGAGGTTGAAAATCAATTATACTATTACTATTTTCTTCATTTTATGGTAGCATTTTAACATCGGTCAGCGCCAATCGTAAGCGTTAGCTCACCTTACTACTTACATTCCGGGGAAACATATCATTCCAAAAACGTCAAAGGCTATGAGCTGCTTGTTTCGCAAGCAGCTCATAGCCTTTGATTGGGTGCTTTCAGGATTCTGCAGTGCTGAATCCTGAAACCCGTGAATATTTTAGAATATTTTATTCAGCGCATCAACATATGCGTGCATAGAGGCATTCACTATATCAGTAGACATACCATATCCATAGTAACTCTGACCATTATGCTTCACCCGCATATTCACCTTACTTACGTCCTTACTTCCCCCTCTCATTGACTGAATATTAAACTCATCAATATCTATCTGATCTTTGATGATCTCATGGATCGCATTGATCGCTGCATCTACCGGACCATTACCAGCAGCACTAGCTTCTTTTTCCTCTCCATTGATCTTCAGCTTCACGGTCGCCATCGGACGCAGTGGATCACCACATACTACCTGCAACAGGGTTACCTTGATCGCCTTATCATCTGTATAATTCTGATCGTTTCCATTACCCATCAGTTCCAGCAGATCTGCATCAGAAATCTCTTTCTTGCTATCTGCCATTACCAGGAAGCGCTGATAGATCTCATCCAGGTTTACTTTATCCAGCTTATAGCCCAGGCGCTCCAGGTGGTGCTTCAGGGCATGACGGCCACTACGGGCAGTCAGGATAATTGCATTGGATTCGATCCCTACATCTTCCGGATTCAGGATCTCATAGTTTTCACGATGCTTGAGCACACCATCCTGGTGGATACCGGAACTATGTGCAAATGCATTACGACCTATGATTGCCTTATTGGGCTGAACCGGCATACGCATCATAGTCTCTACCATGTTGCTCAGCTGATACAGTTTCTTAGACTGGATACCGGTATGGTAACCCAGTGAATGATGCGTTTTCAGGATCATCGCCACTTCTTCCAGAGAAGTATTACCTGCACGTTCACCAATACCATTGATGGTACATTCTACCTGGCGGGCACCGTTGATCACACCGGCGATTGAGTTGGCAGTAGCCATACCCAGGTCGTTGTGACAGTGTACAGAGATAATTGCTTTATCTATGTTAGATACATGATCCACCAGGTACTTGATCTTTGCACCATACTGTTCGGGCAGGCAGTAACCATTCGTATCAGGAATGTTTACAACGGTTGCACCAGCAGCAATGACAGCTTCGATCATTTGCGCGAGGTAAGCATTATCTGCGCGGCCTGCATCTTCTGCATAAAATTCTACATCGTCAACGAATTTACGTGCATATTTTACGGCATCAGCGGCACGCTTCAGGATCTCTTCGCGGGTACTGTTGAATTTATATTTAATGTGCATATCGGAAGAACCGATACCTGTATGAATACGCTTACGCTTGGCAAAACGCAGGGCTTCGGCAGCAGCATCGATATCCATAGTGTTCGCACGGGTCAGTGCACAGATCACCGGCTCACTCACAGCTTTCGATATTTCTACCACGCTCTGGAAATCGCCGGGGCTCGATATTGGGAAACCGGCTTCAATAACATCTACTCCCAGGGCTTCCAGCTCCTTGGCAATAGTGATCTTTTCAACGGTGGTCAGCTGACAGCCTGGCACCTGTTCACCATCGCGGAGAGTAGTATCGAAGACGTATACACGATTTTTATCGCTCATCTTATGTTGATTTGTTATTGTATTTTTTTAAAAAAATTAGCTTAAGTTTTCCAGCACTTTGGCGCCCATTGCATCAGTGCCCATCACCAGGTGGTTTTCTGTATGCTTGTTAGCGATGTCCATTGTACGGAAGCCTTGTTTTAAAGTAGTTTCCACTGCTTTAATAACGCGCAGGGATTCATTTTTCAGGCCAAAAGAAATATCCAGCATCAGCGCTGCAGACAGGATAGATGCCAGTGGATTGGCAATACCTTTACCTGCAATGTCATGTGCAGAACCATGGATAGGTTCGTAGAAACCAACGCTGTCACCTACAGAAGCTGAGGCCAGCATACCCATAGAACCAGCGATCTGGGAAGCTTCATCTGTCAGGATATCGCCAAACAGGTTGCCGGTTACCACCACGTCGAAACGCTTAGGATCCTTTACCAGTTGCATAGCGGCGTTATCGATGAACATATGTTCTACGGTTACGTCTGTATATTCTTTTTCCATTGCCTGTACTACTTCGCGCCACAGGCGGCTTGCTTCCAGTACGTTTGCTTTATCCACAGAGCACAGTTTTTTACGACGGGTGCGTGCTGCTTCAAATGCTTTGCGGGCAATGCGCTCCACTTCATACCTGTGATAGATCATCAGGTCAGAAGCAGTGTTGCGGTCTTCGGTACGTTTCTTTTCACCAAAATAAACATCACCAGTCAGCTCGCGGAAGAACAGGATGTCTGCTCCACGCAGGATTTCCGGCTTGATGCTGGAAGCTTCCAGCAGCTCATCAAACAACTTAATAGGACGCAGGTTTGCATACAATCCCAGTTCCTTACGGATCTTCAGTAATCCCTGTTCAGGACGTACTTTCAGTGTAGGGTCATTGTCATATTTGGCATGTCCGATAGCGCCAAAAAGGATAGCGTCACTCTTGCGTGCTTTATCCAGTGTTTCATCTGGCAGGGGGGTGCCGGTAGCGTCGATGGCTACGTGTCCCATAATGCCTTCTTCAAACGTAAAGTTGTGCTTGTAGTTAGTTGCTATAGTTTCCAGCACTTTCCTTCCCCAGGTAGTCACTTCTTGTCCGATACCATCACCCGGAATTACCAGTATTTTTTTGTCTACGCCCATTTAATGTTTAGTTGAGTTAAAGCGAAAAGTTAAAAATTAAACTCCCGGGTGGCTTCGTAAGCTTCGATTTCCTTACGCAGGCTTAACAGGTAGTCAATATCATCATAGCCATTGATCAGGCATGCTTTCTTGTATGGATTGATGTCGAAAGAAGTTTCTTCACCGGTTGATACAATCTTCAGTGTCTGTTTTTCCAGGTCCACAGCCAATTTTGCTTTGGCATCCTTTTCAATTGCAGAGAAGATCTTGTCGAGGAATGCATCAGTCACCTGGATAGGCAGGATGAAATTGTTCAGTGCATTGTTCTTGAAGATATCTGCAAAGAAACTGCTGATCACTACTTTGAAACCATAGTCAGCGAGTGCCCATGCAGCGTGCTCACGGCTGGAACCACAACCAAAGTTCTTACCAGCCACCAGTACCTGGCCACTATAAGTAGGATTGTTCAGTACGAAGTCTGCTTTTGGCGTGTTGTCGCCTTCATAGCGCCAGTCGCGGAACAGATTTTCACCGAAACCGTCACGGGTTGTTGCTTTCAGGAAGCGTGCCGGAATGATCTGGTCTGTATCGATGTTTTCGATTGGAATAGGAACTGCTGTAGATTCCAACTTTTGAAAATTCTTACTCATTATATTTTGCCTCCCGGAAGAGGACTTTAAATTTACGTGTTTTAGAAATTATTGTGCGTCTGCAATTTTCTCTGCTTTCACGCGCAACCTTACATACTTAGTATACCATTTGCCATCGCGGAAGTTAGTAGCGCGCAGGCTTTCCTGTGCGGTTTTGAGGATGGGCAGCCTGTCTGCTTCAGGAATTGCTTCGAGGTAATGTGCCCCGAACATCTGCAGCCATTCTACGATTCCATTCTCAGGATCAGCCAGCTCAGTTTCACGGTCAAAGTAGTTCAGCTGATTTACCCGGAAGCCATATTCTTCCAGCAGGGAAGTATATTCACCGGGAGATGGAAAATACCAAAAAGGTTTAAATTCATATCCCTTTTCTTCCATCGCTTTGCTCAGCGCACCTGTGATGTCATCTACATTGCCTTTCCCTCCCATCTCCAATACCAGTCTGCCACCGGGTTTCAGGTGATGCCAGATTCTGTCCAGTACTTTTTCTTTCTGGCGTATCCAGTGCAGGGTTGCATTGGAAAACACCGCATCAAAAGTCTTGTTCAGGGAAAAAGTAGTACCATCTGCTACCTCAAAATCGATAGCCGGGAAATTACTTTTTGCACTGGCGATCATACTGGCGGATGCATCTATTCCTTTCACCGTAGCTCCACTCCCTGCAATCTGAGCGGTGAGTTCGCCTGTACCGCAGCCCAGGTCAAGGATACTTTCTCCTGCTTTGGGTTGCAGCCATTCTACTACGCTGTTGCCATAGTTGAATACAAAGGCATGCTTCTCTTTATATAAATCCGCGTTCCAGGCCATGATAATACTTTTATACGAGTTCTCTTACATCGGTTACTTTACCAGTGATCGCTGCAGCTGCTGCTGACAGTGGGCTGGCGAGGAAGGTGCGGGCATTTGGACCCTGACGGCCTTCGAAGTTACGGTTGGAAGTAGAGATACAATACATACCGGCAGGAACTTTATCTTCGTTCATACCCAGACATGCAGAGCATCCTGGTTCACGCAGCTGGAAACCGGCAGCTTCAAATACCTTGTCGATACCTTCTTTCTTTGCCTGCGCTTCTACTTGCTTGGAACCTGGTACGATCCAAACTACTACATCATCTGCTTTATGCTTGCCTTTTACAAAATCAGCAACCATACGCAGATCTTCGATGCGGCTGTTGGTACAGCTACCGATGAATACATAGTCTACCTTTTTGCCCAGCAGTCCGCTGCCAGCCTCAAGGCCCATGTAGTCCAGCGATTTCTTAAAGGAAGGTTTTTCCTTTTCATCCAGCTGTTCCAGGGATGGAATGTGTTGCGTAACACCAATACCCATACCCGGATTGGTACCATAAGTGATCATTGGTTCAATATCTGCAGCATCGAAGGTGATTACTGAATCAAATTCAGCATCAGCATCGGTGTACAGTGTTTCCCAATAAGCCAGGGCTTTATCCCAATCTGCACCTTTAGGCGCAAACTCGCGGCCCTTGATATAGTCGAAAGTTGTCTGGTCAGGAGCAATCAAACCTCCGCGTGCACCCATCTCGATACTCATGTTACAGATGGTCATACGGGCTTCCATGCTCAGGCTGCGGATCGCCTCACCGGCAAATTCCACGAAGTAGCCGGTAGCACCGGATGCAGAGATTTTGGAGATGATATACAGGATGATATCCTTGGATACCACACCTTTCTTCAGCTGACCATTTACCTCAATTTTCATACGTTTTGGACGATATTGGAGCAGGCATTGGGTAGCCAGCACCATTTCCACTTCGGAAGTACCAATACCGAAAGCGATCGCACCAAATGCACCATGCGTGCTGGTATGGCTATCTCCACACACGATGGTCATACCTGGCAGGGTAATACCCAGTTCAGGCCCGATTACGTGTACAATACCCTGGTATGGATGGCCCAGACCATACAGTTCTACGCCAAACTCGGCTGTGTTCTTTGTCAGCATTTCTACCTGCTTACGGCTGAGCGCTTCCTTGATAGGCAGGTGCTGATCCATGGTAGGTACGTTGTGGTCCGCGGTAGCACGGGTCTTGCCGGTACGGAATACCGGAATGCTCCTTTTGCGCAATCCGTCAAATGCCTGAGGACTGGTAACTTCGTGGATAAAATGCGTGTTGATGTACACTACATCCGGAAATCCAGGCTTGCTTACCACGATATGATTGTCCCAGATCTTGTCAACTAATGTTTTTCCCATTCCGTAATTACTTTTTATGAACCTGTGTTACATTAAATTTTACTTCATGCTTTACTTTCTGCAACACAGGCGAAATCATTAATTTTGTGCTTCCCTGTTTGTTTGTAACTTCAAATCTAATAGCAAACCTTAATTACCATATAGCTAAATTTGCTTTAATTACGATATATAACATTGCCTGACGAGAACAAGTCGTTTGATTGTCAGTCAATTATAACATATTATAAACGATGTCCAACAATCAGCATGATGCGCTCTTTATACTGATAAAAACGCTCACTAAAGCAGAAAAACGGAATTTCCAGCTTGCTTTTAACAAAAACAACTCAAAAGAAGACGTTTTATTCATCCAGCTTTTTAACACACTGGACAAACTGAAGGAATACGATGAGGAACTGATACTGAAGAAAATACCCGCTATCAAAAAGCAGCAGCTGAGCAACGTGAAAGCTCACCTGTACAAGCATTTGCTAACTACGCTCAGACTGCTCTACAAGCAAAAAGATCCGCTGATTGATCTCCGGGAGCAACTCGATTACGCCCGGGTGCTGTACAGCAAGGGTCTCTACAACCAGAGCCTGAAATTACTCTCCAAGGCCAAGTCCATGGCTATTGACCAGGAAGAGGTGATGCTAAGTTACGAAATCATTGAGTTTGAAAAACTTATCGAAAGTCGCCATATTACCCGCAGCCTGGAAAACAGGGCTGATGAACTGAGTGAGGAAAGCCGGGTTATAGAGCAAAAACTAAGCAATATCAGCAAGCTCTCTACCATCTCCCTGCGCATGTATGGTCTTTACCTTAAACTGGGGCATGCCAGGGATGAGCGGGATGCCAATATGGTCAAACTGTTCTTCGAAAAAGAACTACCGGCTAATTGTCTCCAGGATATGAGCTTTTACGAAAAAATTCACCTTTACCAGGCCTACAGCTGGTACTACTATATCCTGCAGGATTTTGTCATGTTCTACCGGTATACCCGCAAATGGGTAGACCTGTTTACCCTGTATCCATCCCTGCAAAAGACGGATGTGGAACTGTACATCAAGGCAATGCATAACCTGCTCACGGCACAGTTTTATACCAGCAATCATGTGAAGTTTATCCGTGACCTGGGTACCCTGGAAACATTCATTGCCGAAAATAATGAAACCTTCAACGAGAATACCAAGACCACCGCATTCGTATATGTGTATACGGCGCGCATCAACAGGTACTTCCTTGAAGGTACTTTTAGTGAAGGGCTGGGCATCATTCCCCAGCTGGAAGCGGAAATAGCCGAAAATCAACTCAAGATTGACCAGCACAGGGTGTTGCTCTTTTACTACAAGATCGCCTGTCTGTACTTTGGAAGTGGAGATAACAACAAAGCGATAGTATACCTGAACAAGATCATTCATCTTCGTATCGGTAATCTAAGAGCAGATATCCAGTGTTTTGCACGCATCCTGCATCTCATTGCGCACTACGAACTGGAAAATTATAGCCTGGTAGAATACCTGATCAAATCTGTTTATCACTTCATTGCCAAGAACAAAGACCTTGGGCAGATGATGGAAGAAATATTGAAGTTCCTCCGTA
Organism: Chitinophaga sancti; assembly: GCF_034424315.1. Taxonomy (GTDB): domain Bacteria; phylum Bacteroidota; class Bacteroidia; order Chitinophagales; family Chitinophagaceae; genus Chitinophaga; species Chitinophaga sancti. The sequence continues at coordinate 7,032,142 of NZ_CP139972.1, read as the reverse complement.
AGAATATTTATGCTAATCCAAAGGCATTGAAAAGTGCCTTTGCCAACCTGAAAGAAAAACTGGGACAACTGTCACAAAATCCTTACGAAAGAAGATCATTCCTGTACCTGGATATCATCTCCTGGCTGGAGAGCAAGATCGAAGGTATCCCTGTACAGGACGTGATCAGAAGAAAATTCGTGAAGAGAGAAAAAAGAATTTAATAGTCCCACCTTACGTCCTTATTCAGGATGTACAGGTTCCGCAGGTCATTGAACTCCCGGTGTTCCCACTTGTCCCGGATATCTATCTTCAGGTTATTCAGGCTGTTTGTGGATAACACCCAGTTCAATGGCACCTGGCTGCCTGATTTACCAATACAAAGCTGAATGACTTTCCCATGCAGTTCATCTTCTGTATAATGACGCAGTTCGTCCATCGCCATTGCTGAGCGGCCTGCACGCGTATCGTAAATACCAGCGAGAATTTCACTTAGCTCATTTCCAAAACTCAGGTTCTTTGTATCTGCCTCTCTCGAATCGCTGAAGTTGAGCACAAATACAAAGGGTACGACTTCTCCATCTCTGAATGCTCTGGATTTCAATTTCAATGTTTGCAATACTTCCAGCATTGTCGCAGTACCAGTGTTTTCCACATATCCACCATCTACATAGTGATATTTGGTTTCGTCATCCTGCTTTAAATTTCCCCCTGGTGAGAATAGCGGGAAACGTGTACTGAAGTTCACTACCGTACTATAGCGAATACCACCGCGGATCTTTTTATTGAACAGGTCTCTTCGTTGTGATAAGAGCATTGTACTATCAGGCCTTACATTCGTCATCCAGCATTGTAACCCGGTTTCCACTTCCGTGGTGTTGATAAACAATGCAGGCAATGTGTTTTTTGCGGTATATAATTTCTGAAAATTATCAGAAAAAATATTACTGGCATCAGGTGTTACAACCCTTCTATAACCACTCTCCCAGCCTTTTTCCAGTGCAGCAGCCCTGTCGAAAACAGGAATCTGAAATGGCAATAACAGGTTGATCAGATCTCCGTAAAACATCTTGCCTATTACGGGTGATAAATAGTCCTGCTGAAAGAACAAATTTGTCATATTCGTGAGAGAATCTACTTTATGCAGACTATCCGGTGTGAGATAAGCTATTGCATTAAAAAAAGCAATACCCAGGCTACCACCTGACACACCTGAATAAGCATAAATTGCACGCTTGAAATTGAATGGATGGCTGACTACTGGTTGAATTATTTCCGCACCTTTTGCGGTGTCAGGGTGCAATTTCTTATACACAGAATCTTGTGCATTTGCCAGGCTTTCCTGCAGGAAACTCAGCATCAGCGACGTAAAGGCACCTGTTCTTAATGCGCCACCTTCTGCACATACAAATATTACCGGATATTTAGGCACCGGCTTTCCTGCCGTATCTTTTACCCAACTAAAAAAATACCGGTGATCACCTTCCGCTTTGTATTGCTCAAACCAGTTATCAAAATGTGTGGACATTAATGGTCTGCGATCATAATTGCTTTCGCTGTCATAGCGCACGGGATGATCATTATTCAATAGTGAAGAAAGGATCAGCACGACCGTTAGCGTGAGGCGCAATGAAAAGGGCTTTCTTCTGAGCAATGCATAATCCACATACAGCAGTCCACTATAAATACCAATCCAGCATGCAAATGCGAAGATGACAAGACCAGGCGCTCCAATCTTTTCATAATACCGGATAGGCAATACACTTACAATGAAAAAAATACTAAGACTGGTAAGCGCGATGATCTTTAATTGCAGATGCAATTGTTTATAAAACTTCAGGGGAATCTGGTAGATCCATCTGTACATTGTGTCTGGCTTATCATCCTGGATCATACCTGTCGGAGATGGTACAAAGGAGGCCGGCACAACCGTTTCAGGAGGCATTTTGGTGGGATCCTTTAAAAATTCGCTTTGCGCTGCCGGTGACAGGTTTAAAAACTGCTCAGTAAAATCTTCATAGCGGCCATTGATATTGTCAGAGAAATTAGAAGGTTTGCGCAACTGAAATACGTAATCATTGTAAATACCGATCAGCTTATTGCACCATTCCATTTCCTGTTTGGGCAGGCGCATGAAAGACATTATACCGGATGGCTTTTTTGACACCAGTTCACCCGATTTGGGATTCATAGTGATCTCGTCCGGACCGTCTTTTTTATCATCCAGGAAATAAGCCCTGGCTACAAGATTCACCAGTAAGAGCATGCATCCCATTGGAATACCAAAGCCCCAGTAACGTTGATTGGGGGTAAGCGTATTTTCGCCGATGTAATTAATCACAAAACCTAAGAGCAGGATAAAGTAAGGCATCAGCAATGAGGTTTGCGCAATCGTTTTCTGTACAGCTTTTCGCCACTGTACTCTTTCGTTAGAAAGGCTTTTGCCGGAGTGGTCGGTTACATAGATGGCATACCTGCTACCATATTCAGATACCACACTCCATATAAAGGCACCGCCCAGCAGCCATAGCAGGTTCCCTACATGGTGCTGGACGGCAATTTCTTCTACCACTATCAGTAATACATCTCTACCCTGCGGCAATACGGTAAATACCAATAAGGCAACCACGTGCAGGGTAACGAACATACCACAGCTTCGGAGCACGCTCACAAAGTCACTGATCATAAACCGCAGGGGCACATGATCTCTTGCTTTGTTCAGCTCATTATACAAGCCTTTATAATGATAAAACAAGAAGCCTGCGAAAGACTTTAATAAGTCTAACAGTTTTTCCATAAATCTATTTTTTGGGGTTGTATAGTATCTGCTTATCTTACGCCACCACTCCAGAACCAGCTACCTTCGTCGGTGTAGTACCACTTGCTGTTATCATTGATCTTCTCTCCGTTATTCACATAGCCATCGTATGCCAGCTGAATGCCAGGTTCCACGATGTTGACAGGCGCCTTATGTGTATCAGGAGCAGAGCGGATATTGAGCCTGGAGCGGGAAGTAACCTTGCCTGCAGTTTTTACTTTTTGTGGGATATCATCATCGTCATCATCTTGCTGAGGGCCGGTATCATGACCGCTGGCCAATGCGATCAGTTTATTGAGATCTACTTTGGTACCCGGGCAGGTTTTAGCACCATAAATTTCGTGATGCCCGATTACATGTTGTCTATCGAGCGGAATATGCCAGCGATCTGCAATATCGTGGACCAGGGCAGCACTGGCGGCA